>NZ_JABWMT020000001.1:0-324809 GCF_013368915.2 Escherichia sp. 93.1518 | reverse complement strand
TGTCATCGCGCATTTCGTGCAGCGGAAAACGTTTAGATTCCGCGATAGTGGAAATAGATTTCGCACCAAAACGTGAATCGAGTAGTTCTGACCTTAAATCCGTTACTTGCTTCTTATCCATTTCAAACTCCTTAAAATGATTGGATCGCATTAAAAAAAGTAGGATTTATCGATAAAGTAAGCAAGCGTAATGGCTTTGGTTTTAAATAACAAAATCCTAACCGATTTTTGATTTTCGGAATAAGCACGGTGTATTTTTCATAATTAATTACAATGAGATATAACAGTTTCCGATAAGGGGTGTTGAGTTATATGTTGTTATTTTTCTGTAATTTTCCTACGCAACATGATTATCACATAAAAATCAGCCCGTAAAATATCATTATTCGTCATCATTAATTTATGAAAGCGGTGGATAATATTGTCAAATAACAAAGGTTATTACTGGAATCTCAGCCAACCATGTTAACGAGTGATTTTTATTTCTACAGCCATAGTCCAGTATAGATGTGCGCAGATAATAACGATGCGGAAAATTAAGTAATATCTATAAGATATTTCCTGGTCGAAGATCACATGACTATAAATGAGGATTGACATACCACCGAAGGCTTATTGACTTATTTTAGCTGTAATGCACCCCATCTACGGAAGGCCAGTTGCGATTACTAAATAATAACTACGCAACCGTAATTTAGTCAGCATCCAATAGAACTTACCCCTTTATATTAGCTCTTGCACAAAAAGCTAAATTCATATTTACAAACAAAAATATAATCCCGGCCCTGTCACCAGATGAGTAATTGCAACCACTGAATGTTCAGGGTGGCGATGCGCTTTCTTTCATAAAGGTATTTCCTTTTCTGCGGAAAAGGAAACCGGGAAATATCCGGTTTTTCTGACAAGCAAACGTTTTTATATGCGTTTGCTTATGTTCGTTAATTCGTTCATCAGGAAATTATCTCAATGTCACGTTTTAAAAAAGCTAATAAACAACCACGCTTTCGTTATTCAGCCCTGGCTCACTGCGTGGCGTGGGCAAACATCTCTATTCAGGTTCTTTTTCCACTGGCTGTCACCTTTACGCCGACAATGACGGCGCGAGCGGCTCTGCCTCGTCTAAGTACGGAAAATACTGCGGTTGCTACTGACAATAATGCAGAAAAAAATATCGCGTCGTTTGCCGCGAATGCCGGTAAATTTTTAAGCAGTCAGCCGGATAGCGATGCGACACGCAATTTTGTTACCGGAATGGCCACAGCTAAGGCTACCCAGGAAATCCAGGAGTGGCTTGGAAAATATGGTACGGCGCGTGTCAAATTGAATGTCGATAAAGATTTCTCGCTGAAAGACTCTTCGCTGGAAATGCTTTATCCGATTTATGATACGCCTTCAGATATGCTATTCACTCAGGGGGCAATACATCGTACCGACGATCGTACTCAGTCAAATATTGGTTTCGGCTGGCGTCATTTTTCAGGCAATGACTGGATGGCGGGGCTGAACACATTTATCGATCATGATTTATCCCGTAGTCATACCCGTATTGGCGTTGGTGCGGAATACTGGCGTGATTATCTGAAACTGAGTGCCAATGGTTATATCCGGGCTTCTGGCTGGAAAAAATCGCCAGATATTGAAGATTATCAAGAGCGTCCGGCTAATGGTTGGGATATCCGCGCAGAGGGATATTTACCGGCCTGGCCGCAGCTTGGCGCAAGCCTGATGTATGAACAATATTATGGCGATGAGGTAGGGCTGTTTGGTAAAGATAAGCGCCAGAAAGACCCACATGCCATTTCCGCCGAGGTGAACTATACGCCAGTGCCTCTTCTGACACTGAGTGCAGAGCACAAGCAGGGCAAGAGCGGTCAGAATGACACTCGCTTTGGTCTGGAAGTTAACTACCGGTTTGGCGAGCCTCTGGAGAAACAACTCGATACGGATAGCATTCGCGAGCGTCGGGTACTCGCAGGCAGCCGTTATGATCTGGTTGAACGTAATAACAACATTGTTCTTGAGTATCGCAAAGCTGAGGTGATCCGTATTGCTCTGCCTGATCGTATTGAAGGTAAGGGTGGACAGACGGTTTCGCTTGGTCTTGTAGTCAGCAAAGCAACTCACGGTCTGAAAAATGTGCAATGGGAAGCGCCGTCCTTGCTGGCCGCAGGCGGTAAAATTACCGGTCAGGGTAACCAGTGGCAAGTGACGCTCCCGGCTTATCAGGCAGGCAAAGACAATTATTACGCAATTTCTGCGGTCGCATACGATAACAAAGGCAATGCCTCAAAACGCGTACAGACTGAGGTGGTTATCACCGGGGCAGGTATGAGCGCCGATCGCACTACGTTAACGCTTGACGGTCAGAGCCGTATCCAAATGCTTGCTAACGGGAGTGCGCAAAAGCCGCTGGTTCTGTCTCTGCGAGACGCCGAAGGGCAGCCAATCACGGGTATGAAAGATCAGATCAAAACTGAACTGACGTTTAAACCTGCCGGAAACATCGTAACGCGTGGCATTAAGTCTGCTAAATCACAGGCACAACCAACTCTGGGGGAGATCACCGAAACAGAAGCTGGGGTGTACCAGTCGGTCTTCACCACCGGTACGCAATCAGGTGAAGCAACCATTACGGTGAGCGTTGATGGCATGAGCAAAACCGTCACTGCTGAACTGCGTGCCACTATGATGGATGTGACAAAATCGACTCTGAGTGTGAATGAGCCGTCAGGTGACGTGGTTGCCAATGGTCAGCAATCCTACACGCTGACGCTTACTGCCGTGGATACCGATGGCAACCCTGTGACGGGAGAAGCCAGCCGTCTGCGATTTGTTCCACAGGATAGCAATGGCGTTACCATTGGCAGCATTTCGGAGACAAACCCAGGTGTTTACAGCGCCACGGTTTCTTCGACCCGCGCCGGAAACATTGTTGTGTGTGCTTTTAGCGAGCAGTATCAGTTGGGAACGTTACAACAAACGCTGAAGTTTGTCGCCGGACCGCTTGATACAGCGCATTTAACCATCACCCTGAACCCGGATAAACCGGTAGTTGGTGGCACGCTTACAGCTATCTGGGCAGCAAAAGATGCCTATGACAACCCGGTGACCGGTCTCACTCCAGATACACCGTCATTAACGGGGGCTGCCGCTGCGGATTCTTCAGTTTCAGGCTGGACGGATAATGGCGATGGGACGTGGACTGCGCAGATTTCTCTGGGTACTACGGCGGGTGAATTAATTGTTATGCCGAAGCTCAACGGCCAGGATGCAGCAGCTAATGCGGCTAAAGTGACCGTGGTAGCTGATGCTTTATCTTCAGGCCAGTCGAAAGTATCCGTTGCATCGGATCGCGTAAAAGCAGGGGAAAGCACGACTGTGACGTTTGTGGCAAAAGATGCGCATGGTAACGCAATCAGCGGTCTTTCCCTGTCGACAAGCCTGACGGGAGCTGCGTCTGAAGGGGCGAACGTTTCCAGCTGGAGCGAGCAAGGCGATGGTTCCTATGTCGCTACGCTGACCACCGGCGGAAAGGCAGGTGATCTTCGCATTATGCCGTTATTCAACGGTCAGCCAGCTGCCACCGACGCTGCGCAGTTGACTGTCGTCGCGGGGGATCAGGCAGTTTCTACTTCAACGCTGACAGTAAAAGATGCCAATCTTGCTATTGAAAGCACGACGGAACTGACTTTCTCCGCCAGAGACCAGTTTGGAAACGCGCTTACTGATATCGACACCGCTAAACTTGGCGCATCGCTTTCCGGTGACGCCGCGTCTGGTAGTTCGGTCACAGGCTGGAGCCATAAAGGCAACGGCGAATACACGGCTGTTCTGCGTTCGGGAACGCGGGCAGGCGCGCTGAACATTATGCCGCAGATCGATGGCAAAAACGCTACAGCACAGGCAACTCCGGTTAACGTTAAAGCGGGGGCTATTGCGGTTGACCACTCGGAAATGACCGTATCAAAAACGTCGATTACCGCAGGCGAAAGCATCACGCTGACGCTGACTGTGAAGGATAAATTCGGCAACGCAATCACCGGTATTACACCGGAAACACCGCAATTTGGTGGTGATGCATACAACGTCAACCAGCAGCGTCCATCCGTCAGTCAGTGGACGGAGAAGGGCAATGGAACCTATACGGCGATGCTGACTGCTGGCGCAACGGGAGTTGGTGAGCTAACCATCATGCCGCGCGTTGATGGCGCTGATGCTCTGAAGCAGGCGGTTTCTGTCACCATCGCCGCCGGGGAGATGTCGTTAGTGAACTCCACGCTTGTTGCAGATAATGAAGCCCCGATGATCAAAACGACGACACAATTGACCTTCACGGCAAAGGATGCGAACGGTAACCCTGTAAGTGGTCTGAAACCTGATGCTCCAGAATTTAGTGGCGTAGCCAGCACAGGGACGGAACAACCTTCGGCAGGAGCCTGGACGGAACAAAGCAATGGCACCTATGTTACGACGTTAACCACAGGCTCTGCAGCCGGTCAACTGGTTATCTGGCCCCGAGTGAATGGCAAAGATGCTGCTTCGAAACCGCTACTGCTGAACGTTGTGGGTAACGCTTCTGAGGCTAACATTCACGATATTTCAGTGAATGTTGATAACCAACTGGCTGATGGACAGTCCGCCAACAAGGTTACCCTGACCGTAACGGATTCCTATGGTAACCCGTTGCAGGATCAAACGGTAACACTGACTCTGCCTGAGGGGGTGAGCAGCAAGACGGGGAATACGGTAACAACGAATGCGGCAGGTAAAGCCGATATTGAGCTGATGTCCACCATTGCCGGGGAACACACAATCACGGCCTCGGTGAAGAAAAATCAGAAGACTGCCACGGTGAAGTTCAAAGCGGATGCCAAAACCGGTCAGGCAAGCCTTCAGGTTGATACTGCCGATCAAAAAGCAGCAAACGGCAAAGATGCCTTTACGCTGATGGCAACTGTTGAGGATAAAAACGGCAACCCTGTTCCCGGAACTATGGTCGCCTTTAATCTGCCTCGGGGCGTCACACCACTTAATGACGAGAGTACCTGGGTGAAGACCAGCGATGAAGGTAAAGCCGAGCTGCGAGTCGTTTCTGTGACTGCGGGAACGTATGCAATCACCGCAACGGCAGGAAATGACCAGATGTCGGATGCGCAGAGCATCACGTTTGTTGCTGACAAGGCTACGGCAACCATCTCGAGTATTGAGGTGATTGGCAACCGCGCACTGGCAGATGGTAAAGCCAAACAGACTTATAAAGTTACGGTTACTGATGCCAATAACAACCTTGTGCAAGGTAGTGAAGTGACGCTGACCGCCAGCCCGACAACGTTAGATCTGGAGCCGAACGGGACTGCAACAACTAATGAGCAAGGGCAGGCTGTATTCACCGCTTCTACCACTAAAGCGGCGATATATACGCTAACTGCGAAAGTGAATCGGACCGACGGTCAGGTATCGACGAAAACTGCCGAATCCAGATTCGTTGCGGATGATAAAAATGCAGTACTTGCTGCATCATCTGATGTAGAAGATCTGGTGGCAGACGGGAAGACTACCGCAACGCTGGAGGTTACTCTGATGTCGGCAGACAACCCCGTTGGAGGGAATATGTGGGTCGACATTCAGGCTCCTGCAGGGGTGACGGAGGATGATTACCAGTTCCTGCCGTCGAAAGCTGACCATTTCGTGAACGGGAAAATCACGCGTAAATTCAGTACTACTAAGCCAGGGGTATATAAATTCACATTCAACACTCTGACGTATGGTGGGTACGAAATGCAGCCAGTGACGGTGACTATTAACGCTGTGAAAGCTGCTACTGAAGAGGGTGAGGAGGCAGTAAAATAATTTTCCCCGGAATGAAAAATTCGCTGTAATAAAGAATAATGGCGTCGACATTCTCAACGCCATTATTCCACTAAATACCTACCCTGGTACTGATTAGACGGTAGCAGGGTAGGGTAATCCTTAATCTGAGAATGTGACACAGATACAAACTAAGCTGGGCGAACGGGGATGAAAATTTCGCAAACAACATAATTGCTATCCTTTTCTACGAAAGTTTTATCGTAGTAAAATCGCTCAATATCACTGCCGTTGACTCTGACTAACCCCCTGGCAGGCAGTTCTATCAGATACAGGTTCCGCACCCAGTTCGCGTAGTGCTCCCAATCTCCTTCATAGCGGAAAGATGCATAAAGCCCTCCAGCCGTTATCCATTCCTTTGGCATGTCTGTATCCGCATGGTTGCATACAGTACCGGCGAAAGTTTCAACTGTGAGCAAATCTACCGATTTTGTTGATGGTGTATACGCTGAGACGTAATAGATATCCATCTTCAAATTTTGAAGACACCGGGATAAATGATTACGGCGCAGTTTTACTTCTTCATCTGGTGGCGTATTAGACAGCTCAATATCATATTTAAATGCATTGCCAAAAATACGTGTTTCAGGAAGATGGATTAATGTGCAATCTGTCTTTTGATGTTGACGCGTTAATAACGGGGGTAAAATATTTGTTAGATCCCAAAAATCACGGTGCCGATATTCTCTGGGAGAACATCCAAACAATTTTTTAAATTCACGACTGAATGACTGCTGTGAATCAAAATGCAAAGAGAGCGCAATATCAAGCATTGATTTGGCAGTAAGTCTGACAAGAATGGCTGCCCGACAAAGTCTTCGTTTGCGGATGTATGCGCCCAGGGGCATATGCATGTAGTTTCTAAACAGAAGTTGAATATTGCGTCTGCTGTAGCCAGATTTCTGTGCGATATCTTCGATTGAGATAGGGTGATCGAGATTGCACTCAATCCACTCCAGGAGCTGCTGTAAAATCTTCTGCCTGATCATAACATTCTCCATTTATCTTTAGTCACTTTGCACATTTTCCTGGCGACAATGGCTTTGAGTATATCAAAAACAGAAATGCCCGAGGCAAAACGATTCATAGTGCCTGTCGGGTAATGGGGAGGGAGCATGTACATTAAAGCTATGAGGTCGGTACGGTGGTCAGGTGTATGTTGATATCTTGTATTTAACATAATATACATTATGCGCACCAAGGTTGTAGCTCCCATATTCTAATCATTTAGAGATGTCACTTTTTCTGGCATAAAGGATTGAACCTTATTGCCGTGGAGACATCAGGATGCTAGTGACCATGTCAGATAAAGAACTGAACAGGATTAATGTCATTCAGTCGGTTGTCGAAAAGCGCATGCGCCGTCGTGATGCTGCACACCAACTTGCTCTGACCGAACGTCAGACTCAGCGTTTGATGAACCGCTTTCGTGAATCTGGTGCTGCAGGTCTGGCAAACCTTCGACGAGGACGCCCCGGTAATCACAGACTTTCTGAGTCACTGAAGTTGCGAGTACTTTCTTTACTTCACGATAACTACAGTGACTTTGGACCAACGCTTGCCGCAGAAAAATTGCGCGAACGCCATAACATCACGGTGTCTGTTGAAACGCTCAGAAAATGGATGACGGCTGATGGACTCTGGGTCCCATACTCGCGTCGCAAGCCACGTGTTCATCAACCCAGATACCGGCGTGACTGCCTCGAAGAACTTGTTCAGATTGATGGTTCCCCGCATGACTGGTTTGAAGGACGTGCGCCGAAATGCTGCCTGCTCGTCTTTGTTGATGACGCTACTGGCCGCCTGATGCACCTGCGCTTTGGTGAGACTGAATCAGCCTTTGATTACATGATGGCCACTCGTGAGTATCTTGAGCAACACGGCAAACCCCTGGCGTTTTACAGTGATAAGCACGGCATTTTCAGGGTCAATAATGGTGACCGGTGTTACGCATGAACTCGAACGCGATGGTAAGCGTGATCGGAGCAAAAAGATGCCTAAACGACGCGCACAAGCCAGGGTTCAGGAGCAACTCAGGGCAATTAACCCGGTTTTGGCAAATCCCGAGGAATTCAGGGCCAGCCTAAAACGCTGACCCCTGCTCTTTTTTATTCAACTACACAAAAGAGTCAGGACATTGCTTGCTAATTGTTTCAGAAATTTCTCGGATCAGTTCAGCGCACCCAAGAATAAAAGCATTATCTGCTTTGATGAGAGATCTTATCGCTGAAACATCCCCTTCTTCGTAAACTGGAGTGTGGGGAGTTTCAACATCAAATTCAAGAACATTGATCTTGGTTACAAGTTGCCTGTAACTTGCACCATCTCCATGTGCTTCAGCTCTTCATGGATGACGCCACCGGTCGTCTGATGCACCTGCGATTCTGTGATTCAGAAAATGCGTTCGACTACATGATGGCCACCCAGCAATACATTGATAATAAACGTTACCGTGAGCTGGGACCTGCCGGTCTGGTCAGCCAGCGCAGGGGAAAGCCCGGCAACCATCAGTTAAACACTGCCATCAGAGACCAGACCCTGCAGTTTATTCGCACACGTGGTCGGGGGATGAATCCGTCTGCAATCTGGCGAATTCTGACCACAGAATACGGTGTCCGGATTTCAAAAGAGACCGTGCGGAAAATGATGATTACAACCGGCGCTTTGCGAAATCGCCTCGGCATGACTTTGATGTTCACCGGCCACTTGAAACTGATGATGATCTAGCCGCATCTTTCACATGGCGGGAACTGCGACGTGTTTCAAAATCTTTAACGGTGCAGTACTTTATCTGATTGAAGATAATGAGATGAGTTAAGCCGCAGGGCTATCGGGAAATATATCGAGGTCTGGCATTACCCGGAAGGTCGTAAAGAACTCTGCCTTAACGGTGAAGCTCTTCCCTACTCCACCTATGATCGGCTCCAGGAAATCGACCAGGGGGCTATCGTGGACAACAAACGACTCGGACGTACCCTTGAATTTATCAAACTGTTTCAGGATAAACGCGATAATAACCGTTCACAGGCACTCCCTGCCGGTGATGGCCCAGAAAACCAGGCGAAAAGAAATCGCAACGTTCACTGAATGGTGACGATATGCTTGATGCGTTGAAGACGTTACAGTCCCGTTCTGAAGAAATTTTCGGTACAAGGAAATGACGAAGCTCTGAAGGCTGACATAATCCCACCCTTCACAGAACTGAATTGCCAGAGACATTAATGTCCGCTTTGAGCGAGGAGCGGTCATTAGCCCCTCAGCCGTATGCCTTAAAGAGCGTACGCCAGAAATAAAAGGATTGCGCTACTGCGCATTCCTACTTTGACGGGATGTGACCCATGTCATCGCCACCGCACCCAGAAGTAACAAACCACTTAAACCAAAAGCACTTCTCCATCCCAGACTGTCGAATACCAGACCTCCAGCCGTTGAACCAAGTGCAATAGATAGCTGAATCACCGCAACCATGAGGCCTCCCCCCGTCTCTGCATCTTCGGGTAACGCACGTGCTATCCATGTCCACCACCCCGTTGGCGCAGCCGTTGCAAGTAGCCCCCACAGGCTGAGTAAAACGGCAACAGCCCAGATGTGGTGTCCGACCAGCAGTAACGCACCGGTAATCGCTGCCATAAGCAACGGGATCATGATTAATGTCTTATAAAATATGGTGTTCAGGAATGTTGAGACGAGCATTGTGCCGACAAAACCTGCTACACCTATTGCGAGCAAAATCAGAGAAAGATCAGAAGCTCCCACTCTGGTGACGCTTTCCAGAAAGGGGCGCACGTAGGTAAATAAAGCAAACTGTCCCATAAAGAAGAGCCCACAGGCCAGCAGTCCCGTTGGTACGATGGCGACACTGAACAGACGAAGCACAGACCCCTGTGGTTTATGTGTTTTATCGCTTTCCATCGAAGGCAGGCTGATCCATTGCCAGATGAACGCAGCTATCGCAAGGGGGACCAGACATAAAAAGGTGCCATGCCAACCGATGGTTGTCCCCAGATAGCTACCAAGCGGCGCAGCCACAACGGTGGCCAGCGCGTTGCCGCCGTTAAAAATTGCCAGTGCGCGGGGGACCTGGTGCTGCGGCACGAGCCGAATGGCGGTTGCAGCCGACATTGACCAGAATCCTCCGATGACGACGCCAATCAGAGCCCTCCCCAGCATATAAACCGGATAGTTAGGCGCTATGGTGATAACTATTCCCGATATGGCCATTAAGACCGTCAGCCCCAGCAGAAGATATTTTCGATTCAGGTCTCCGACAATACGGGAGATAGTCAGACTGGTAAGCACCGCCAGCGCGCCAGACACAGCAATTCCTTGCCCTGCCAGCCCTTCGGTAACGTGTAAATCATGGGCAATGAGCGTAAGCAGGCTGACTGGCATAAACTCAGAAGCGATCAGCACAAACACGCAAAGCGTCATGGC
This sequence comes from Escherichia sp. 93.1518, assembly GCF_013368915.2. NCBI lineage: Bacteria > Pseudomonadati > Pseudomonadota > Gammaproteobacteria > Enterobacterales > Enterobacteriaceae > Escherichia > Escherichia sp. 93.1518. The sequence continues at coordinate 314,507 of NZ_JABWMT020000001.1, read as the reverse complement.
AAATACGCCGCTCCAGTATGCATGCGTTTTTTCGTATGATTGTTTTAGACTTATAGTGAACATTATTAGCATCCCTTAATATCGAACCAGCCAGATTCAGGCGCAGTCGGGTCAGAAGTTATTCAGGGAATAACGACATAATAGTTGGGTGAGAATAGAGGGCGATGTGGCATATTCTGCATCACATCAGGCAGTTAAAAGCCACCCGTTTACGACAGGTGGCCTGGTAAACCTTTCGGGTTATCTTAAGTTTGCCTTGAAAAATTGCTCAAATTTGGCAAATGGGATCTTACCCGCAACGTTGTCATACAGATCAACATGGTTTGCCCCGGGAACAATCACTAACTCTTTCTCTTTGCTGCCGATCGCGTTAAAGGCATCTTCAGCAAAATAGCGTGAATGGGCTTTTTCGCCGGTCACGATGAGTGTAGGGATAGTAACTTCATTAGCGTAACTCAGCAGCGGCATATTCATAAATGACAGCGGCATGGTTGCATTCCAGGCACCGGTTGAGTTGACCGAACGCGCATGGAAACCACGCGGCATGCGGTAATAATCAAAGAACTCTTTCAATACCGGATTAGGATTCGTGGGCAGAGTTTCCGGTAAAATACGATCGGAAGCGGTGACGTTGCCCTTCTCATCAACGTAAATGTCATGCCCGCCTGGCGCGAAAGCGCCATTTTCCGCATCCTTCCAGCGCTGCATGTTCAGATACTGCAATACGGCACGACGATCGGCAGTGGTATAGCGGTCTTTGCCATCGCCCACGCCATGACCCATTGCACGGCTCATGTCATACATCACGCTGCTCGCCACCGCCTTGACACGCGTGTCCATCGCAGCGTCGTTTAAAGCCATGCCGCCCCATCCGCAGATACCGAGCAACCCGATACGGTTGCGATCCACCTCTTTTTGCAGGCCTAAGAAATCAACCGCCGCGCTGAAATCCTCGGTGTTGATATCCGGAGATGCGACGTTTCGCGGGTAGCCGCCGCTTTCACCCGTGTATGAAGGGTCGAAAGCCAGAGTGACAAATCCCTGTTCAGCCAGCGTCTGCGCATACAGGCCGCTGGATTGCTCTTCCACCGCCCCGAAGGGGCCACTAACAGCAATAGCGGCCAGCTTGCGATCTCCACGATCCTTCGGTATGTAGAGATCCCCGACTAAGGTGATCCCGTACCGGTTCGGAAAGGTCACCTTACGGTGATCAACTTTCGTGCTCTCAGCAAAAGTTTTATCCCATTTCTCAACCAGCGAAACGGGCGCGTTCGGATTGGTTGTATCAGCGTAACTCATTTTTGTGACTCCACTTAATGATGCGCATAACAGCATGGCGGGTATCGCAGCTGTCAATTTTTGGGTGAAAGCAGTCATCAAAATCCCCTTCATAAAATGTGCCAGATACTGGTTTCATACGGCCAACGCTGCCGTGCTTTGTTGCAACGCGCATATTATAGTTAGCACTAATAGTGCTGATTAGAGGGTAAATAATGCTAAGATTAATACCATATTGTTCTGAATTGTGATGCAGCAGCAGAGGAAGAATGATGGCGAAAAGGGAAAACTATAACGATCTCTATCTGTTTATGCAGGTCGTGCGAGAAGGGAGTTTTACCGCCGCCGCACAGAGGCTTGGTCTGGCGCAGTCAGGAATTAGCCGTGCAGTGCGCGAGCTGGAAGAACGACTGGGCGTGCAGCTTCTGGTACGCACCACGCGCAAGCTATCGCTCACCCATGCTGGCGAGTTGCTCTATAAAAACGTCGAATCTGGATTTGACGCCTTAGATATGGGGCTTGCCACGCTGGCCCATTATCGCCATACACCATCGGGTACGGTCCGTATTAATGCCAGCCAGCACGCCATTGACAAAGTACTGCTGCCGAAGCTGGCGGTGTTTAAACAACGCTACCCGGATATTCGGCTGGAGCTCATCAGTGAAAGCCGGTTTGTCGATATTATTACTGAACGCTTCGATGCCGGTATACGTCTGGGCTCGGAAGTGGATAGCGGTATGGTCGCGGTGCGTATTTCGCCCGATATGGAGATGGCCGTTGTCGGCACACCCGAGCACTTTCGTCGCTACGGATTTCCGCAAACCCCCACCGATTTAGTGGGTCATCCCTGCATCGCTTACCAGTTCGGCGACGGCAGCCTGTATGCCTGGGAACTCAATCAGGACGGTAAAAAGATCACCCATCAGCCTCAGGGACAATGGGCCTTTGCTGACAGTTATATGGAAGCCAAAGCCGCGAGGCTAGGTCTGGGACTGGCTTATGTTCCGGAGGAATTGGTGTCTGATGATATAGAACAGGGGGCGCTGATCAGAGTTTTGCAATGCTACAGCCAACGCCTGGAAGGTTCATATATCTATTATCCGCACAGAAATGTGTCACCCGCTCTACGAGCGGTTATCGATACATTGAGAATTTAAGGGATGAAGATGAGATGATTCGCAGGCCTGGGTAATAGTTGGAAAACAACGTCCGTTCCTGGCACACAGCGGACATTTCAGCTTTACCCTGCCCCGGACATCTGAACTTAGCTTTGACATAGATTGTAGAGGCTAAATTGAGATGTCCATTTCTGGCAAATATAGCCATGTCCGCGCTACAGTCTCACCACTGCTTTCAAAGGATGAGACTCATAACTACACTCGGAACTGAGTTTTTCTCAATGACCGATGTTAATCAACTCAGGCTCTTACAGGACGTGTTTGGTTCCACGCAGGCTTCGCGCCCCCAAAATTCAGCAGCCAAGGATCGACATGCTTGTACTGGTGAGCTCATTCAGCAACATTGTGCGTCCATCAGTTGAATTCACAGCGAAAAGCAACCCTGGCAACTTTAGAGAGATTGGGATATTTTTACTTAACTCTTCTGACAAAGGTTATGGCAATGGTCTTAATCAGGACCCCTGAATTAAAAGATATACCATCTCTACAAAAGCTCTTTCTGCAATTGGGTTATCAGACAGATGTAGAACGCTTAGAAAATCATATTAACCAGAAGCATACCAGTCTTAGTATTTTGGTTGCTGAAGCAGAAAAGGAACTCTGCGGGGTTATTGTGATGAATTTTATCACCCCTGTACATGAAAACGGTTTGTGGGCATTAATTTCAGCTCTGGTCATAGATGAATCGTCGCGAGGAACAGGTATCGGAAAGAAGCTTCTCATTGCCTCTGAGCAAATCGCACTGGATAAGGGATGTTCTCAAATTGAGCTTTCAAGCAGTGAACGTAGAATCAGAGCACACAAGTTTTATGAAAGCCACGGTTATCAGGAAGTGAGGAAGCGTTTTGTTAAGCTTCTCGCAGACATGCCCATTGTTAAATAACTCTCCAGCGAGGTTTGCATGTCTGATTCGGGTACGAGCGCAAGCTGATTATTATAACCACTTCGTAAGTTGTGCCACCTGGTGTATATCATCTGACTTGATGTACACCAGGTATTCTACAGTAGTAAATCCAGTGTTTTCAGGGTCAAGCCCCCTTCCCCATAATTGTATTTCTTTTCAATTTAATTGCATTCCTCAGTTCGAGGTTGAATTTAGCCTCGTCAATAAGTTTGTCCTTAAGCTCCTGTGCAATTCGCTTTAATTCCGTAAACGCAAGCGGCTTTTGCCCATGTAAGAATTGAACACCAGAACGTTCATAATACTTATCAATATGTTTTAACCTGTATTTTGCTAATTTTCTTATTTCACCTATAGAGCCCTGTTGTCCATTGTCTATTAGTCGGTTGATTGTATACTCAACAAACTCTTTTTTATCTTTTCCGAAATAACTCAAGACCAACGGAAGTAAAAAGCTTTGCATACAGATATCATATGAGAAAACCATAGAAAAATCGGCACCTAAAAGATCACAAGCCCCATCGAAATCATTATATAAAAAGATATAACGGTAAAAATCTTTAAACCTGCTAATTATACTTGCGTCAGTAACTTTGTTTGCACCAATATAGCAGCCATAAGGACTTCCTTTTGCAAACTTTATATTTTCTGTTGATTTGAAACTGTCACATCCCGCGACAATGGCCAGTAGGTTGTTCATTGTATGTTTGTTTATCATTAAAAATAAATCATTCATCTCCCCCCAGGAGATATACTTTTTAATTCCAGGGAAAAACATCCCTTCCTCAGGTGAACCATGACACTCAAAATGCACTATAGGAATTAACCCTTTTTTTATGACTCCTTTTTCCAGTTCTTTAAAGAAAGAATTCAGCATGGGGATATTATGTATCTTAACAAAAACAATAGGAATTGGCACTTTCAGACTTGATATGGATTTAAATAGTTTTGAGGCGGTATTACTTTTAAGCGTTATATCATCTGGCTTATTATTGATTTTGATGTCACTCGGGGAATCAAGATCTTCATCACCTAAAACATCAATGATGTATAAAATGTTGAATGCAAATTTTCTCGTCATATTTTATATCTCTATATCCGATAGAGTTAGTGTCCAAAATGCCATGATTTTTGCACAAAAAACTCCTTCAAACCTGGCTCCTGCCCTAAGGATATCAAAAAAAAGCCACTGTGGAATTATTCCCTTCATGGATATTTAGCTGGCAAGTATTAAAATTAGATATTGAATATTCTGTATGTTAATAGATTCATATAAAATCAACAAAAAGCTTAATATATGGATTTTATTTGTTTTAAAGTGGTTGTAATTAAAATTTACGCTTGGCTACATTTGAGTTAATCACGTAGGCCACGTACAAAGCGCGTGTTCAATGGATTGATGACGTGAGGCGAATCCATCAGTTTTATCTACACTTGGGATAATGCGCTGACGGGAGTAAAAAAATGGCTGACTGGAACCCCTCTTTATATCTGCACTTCAACGCCGAACGGTCACGACCGGCGGTAGAACTGCTTGCCAGAGTCCCTCTGGAAAACGCCAGGGAAATAGCTGATCTTGGCTGTGGCCCAGGCAATAGCACCGCCCTGCTACATCAACGTTGGCCAACGGCTAAAATTACCGGCATTGATTCGTCTCCGGCGATGATTGCCGAAGCGCGCGCAATTTTACCAGAATGTCAGTTTGTGGAAGCAGACATCCGCAATTGGCAACCGAACCATGCACTCGATCTGATTTTTGCCAATGCCTCACTGCAATGGCTGCCCGAACACTATGAACTGTTTCCGCATCTGGTATCGTTACTCAATCCGCATGGCGTGCTGGCGGTGCAAATGCCGGACAACTGGCTGGAGCCGACGCATGTATTAATGCGCGAAGTCGCCTGGGAGCAGCATTATCCGGATCGTGGACGCGAACCGCTGGCAGGCGTTCATGCTTACTACGATATTCTGAGCGAAGCTGGATGTGAGGTTGATATCTGGCGAACCACCTACTATCACCAGATGCCGTCGCACCAGGCGATTATTGACTGGGTGACAGCCACCGGATTACGCCCATGGTTGCAGGATCTGACGGAGAGTGAGCAGCAGCATTTTCTTACGCGCTACCATCAGATGCTGGAAGAACAGTATCCACTGCAGGAGAACGGGCAGATACTGTTGGCATTTCCGCGTCTGTTTATTGTTGCCCGGCGCACGGAGTAATTATTACGTCAGCTGGTAATGGCGATCGGGAAGAATCTTCGGCGGAATTTCTGTTTCGTCGTTCATCTGTAACAGGTCAATTTCAATAGCGTTGCAAATGGCATCCAACGGTAAATCATTGTTTTCAGTACCGAACGGATCTTCCAGCTCTTCCGCCAGACAATCCAGCGAAATAAAGGTGTAGGAAATTAGCACAGAGATAAAAGGCGTCATGTAATGCAGATCCACCACAAGGGCGAATGGTAGCATGATGCAAAAAAGATAAACGGTGCGATGCAAAATCAGGGTGTAAGCAAAGGGAATTGGTGTATATGCAATACGCTCGCACCCTGCCAGTACCGCAGAAATATCATTAAGACGATCGTTCAGACTAATAAACAGAATGTCAGAAAGTAGCCCGTTCCGCCGCTGAACGGCTAACCACTCACCCATTATCAATAAAATACGGTTAGCTGGAGAGTTGGAAGCCAGTACTCGCTGAAGATCTCCAGTATTAAGATAATGTGCCAGCACTTCCGCCTGTGGCTGTTTGCGTAATGTCATGCGTAAACAGTGGGCGAAGGCGATTTGTAGCCGGGCAAACTCCTTTACACTTGCCGAATCAGGCAATGTCGTTTTTACCTCACGCAGTAACGACCGTGAGGCAATCATCAACTGCCCCCAAAGTTTGCGCGCTTCAACATAACGGGCGTACCCCGCGTTATTACGAAACCCCAGAAAGATGGCGATAGCAACCCCGAGAATGCTGAACGGCGCGAGGGTAAATTTGATGCCCAAATGCGTATACCAGGGCAGCATGAAAATAACCGTGATAGAAAAGAGAAAGTTTAGTAGCAAGCGCGATGATATTTTGGATAATACTGAACCGTGCCAGACAAAAATACGGCGCAGCCAGTGTTGTTGTGGGCGAACAATCATGATTATCTTCAGGCGTGGAAAAGTCGCCCTATTAAACGTGATTGTGATCACATTCTCAAGTTCCTAATTACAAATCACCTACAAGACTACAACATTCACAGGAGCTACATTTGGCACCTGTTTATATTAAAGCATATAGGATGTTGTAACTAATATGGAATGCTAAGAAACCCGGTCGAAACCGGGTTCAGTGATTGTGCCGTTAATTGTCTGATGCGCTACGCTTATCAGGGCTACAACTAACTGAAACCATATAGTTAGTTGGTAAATCATGCTGGATGCGGTGTATAGGCCTTATCCAGCATACAAAATAATGCAAGGATCAGCACAACGGACGTACAGCTTCGCGCATCCCTTTTTCCAGAATCGCTTCCAGGTCATTAGCAACCTGCTCGACCAGACCAGGCACTTGCGTCAGATCCTGCTCCCAGTGATCTTTTTCTGCCAACACAATCGCAACCAGTTCCTGGGTGCCGATAACACGGTCACGATGCTGGCTCCAGAGTTGTTGATAACGTTCCAGCCAGTGCGCATCGTCCTGTACCGGATACGTTTCTCCGTTACGCTCTCCGCGATAGAACGCAATCAATGCCGCTAATGCGAAAGTGAGGCGCGCCGGAAGTGTGCCGTTTTCCTTCTGCCCTGCCAGCAACTGCGGCAGGATGCGGGTGCGGAACTTGGTCATACCGTTGAGCGCGATAGACAGCAGCTGATGCTTAATGTACGGGTTACGGAAACGCCCGGTGACGGCACTGGCGAAAGATTCCAGTTCATCACGTGGCAGATCCAGCACCGGAATAATCTCTTCGTAAATGGCTTTTTCAACGAATGCGCAAATTTCAGCATCGTTCATCGCTTCGCCGACGGTATCCAGCCCTGCCTGGAACGCCACTGGCACCAGCGCGGTATGTGCACCGTTAAGGATTGCTACTTTGCGCTCTTTATACGGTTTAATATCGTCAACAATCAGCACGTTAAGCGGATATTTATCCAGACGCAGTTCAGTCGCTAAGGATTTCGGCCCCTGAATCACAAACAGGTAAAAGTGTTCAGCGGTGTCGAGGAAACCATCGTGATAGCCGAGTTCAGCTTCCAGTTTAGCCACTTCATCACGCGGATAACCGGTAACAATGCGGTCCACCAGCGTAGAACAGAAACTGTTAGCCTGATCCAGCCATTGAATAAATGCTTCTGGCAGTGCCCATTCTTGTGCGTAGCGCAGCACCAGTTCACGCAACGCGTCGCCGTTGTAGTCGATCAGCTCGCACGGAATGATGATCCAACCTTTATCCGGCGCACCGTTGAAATGGCTGAAACGTTCGAACAGCAGACGCGTCAGTTTGGCCGGATAGCTTACCGCTGGCGCATCATCAAATTTGTCGCCCGCATGATAGCTAATACCCGCTTCTGTGGTGTTGGAAAAGACGAAGCGCATTTCCGGATTATGCGCAAGTTTCAGGAATTCATCGTAGTCACCGTAGACGCTGATTTCACGGTTTACAGAACGAATCAGACGCGCATCGCTGACCGCTTCTCCCTTCTCATTCAGGCCACGAATAATGGTAGTATACAGACCATCCTGCGTGCTCAGTGACGGCGGGAATGAAGTTTCAATCGGACGAACAACGACCACGCCAGAATTCAGGTCGGTGTGTTCATTCAGGAGATCAATTTGCCAGTCAACAAAGGCGCGCAGAAAGTTACCTTCACCAAACTGAATGATTCGTTCTGGATACTGTGCACCGGGAAAATCGCGACGATTTAGTGTTTTCACAATGGGTTCCCTTTTGATTAGTCATACAACCTGTTTGAATTGGTACGACAGGTTAGCAAACTTTAATACACTGAACCCCTGTTTTGATCAACTCGTGATGATTAATTAGCAGGTTTAAGATAAAAATGTGGCGCGGATCATGGTTCCATCGAGGATTCTCCTCTTTCTCCAGTCAACAGAGTGGTAGAACACATTACGCTAAAACCGTGACAAAATAACAAAGCTGTCAGACAACTTCCTCACCATAACGCATGGTACTGGTGCGGTTACGCCCGTCTTTCTTCGACCGATAGAGACACGTATCAGCTTCAACCATCAATTTATTGAAGTCATCGGTTAGTGTGCGGTATGAAGCATCCCCACTACCGACGCCGATGCTAACCGTCAGATAAAGCGTCTTTTGTTGCCAGTTGAACGGTTGCAGTTCCACGCCTTTACGAATTTTCTCCGCCATCAGCAGACCATCAACGGGATTCATTGAAGGCACGGCTACGGCAAACTCTTCGCCTCCCATTCTTGCCACCAGCCCCTTATCGCCGACAATTTTCTGAATATGCTGGGCAAACACGCTTAACACTTTATCGCCACACTCATGACCATAGTTATCGTTAATGCTTTTGAAATAGTCGATATCAAGCAGCATGACGGTCAGATATTGTGTCTGTTGCAGCGATGGACTTTTCAGCGCCTCATAAAGACCGGATCGTGAGTAAACCTGAGTCAGAAAATCAAAATCGGCTCGCAGCGCAACTTGCTTCATTAGCGAATTAATCGCTGCCACGCTAAAGGAAACCATAATTGGGCAAATCGCCATCGTCGCTATGCCGAGACGTGCGGAGAACATTTGCGGAATAGAGAACGGCGAACCGACGGCGATATCAATTACCGAATTTGCCACCAGTACGATCTCCACTGCTCCGGTGATAAAAGTCAGCAGACACGTCACCTGTGGCGTATAACGCACCGCACACCAGATTAATGCGGGCAGCGGGAACGCCAGACTCCCCGCTCCGCCAATGGCGACCGAGGCAATAACCGACACAATAAGCGCAATGACTGGCATCATCTGCTCTGCTTTAAAGCGCGGCCATACCCCAGGAATTGCCAGCGTCAGCATACAAGGAACAATCAACACGCCTGTTGAGAATTGTTCACTAAACCAGTCAGCAAGCAAAGGCCAGAAATCCAGACTATCAATACTGACCGAACCAATCGCCCCGACGATGGCACATAATAAAGCGGCAATCAGACAATAATTAAATAACCGTAATGCGCTTACTGGCTCGTACTTATTTTTCCCCAGACGCTTATCCCGCATAACCAGTAGGGCGACAGTTACGATAAACATCATATTGGATAAATTGATAACCAGTGAAACCAGCCCCCATTCGGTGGTCATGGCATCATAAACCAGCATTGCCACGTAACAGATGGCATAGTAATGCAGACGATTAAGCCAGACGTAGCGGGCAAATACCCCTGCCATCACGCCATTCAGTGGCCAGAAAAGAGAAAGTTCGTGAACCAGGCGTAGCTCTGCACCTATAAAATAGAACAGCGTCGTTAGCGCAAAAATTGCAATGCTATTACGTAGTAGATGACCTTCCTGGAACAAACGGAAAGTGGATATGGGGTGTACATGCATTAATTATCTGTCCATACAATTGCGAGTGGCAATTATCTCAACGCAATAAGTAAATTCTCATAAAGGATAGCATGTTCGCTGACAGCGGCGACAAAGAAAGATATCAATCAGATGATCTTTTGGCTTTTACCACCATTCTTATGGCTGATTCATCTGAATAACCAGCCAGTGATAGATAACCGTCACAATATAACGTTGTTGTTCCTCACTTAACGAAACACCCTGCGGAATGTTATGCCACTTAGCCAGACAGCCACGGCAACAGGTCGCGGTAGCGTGCTGAGCGATAAACACCGGATGCCCGCGCATGGGGGTTTGCTTACCGTCGTTCGCCGGTAATGCCGGAGCAAGACGCTTAGCGACAAAATCTGCCGCATGTTGTTCAATAACCGGCGCGCCCTTCTCCAGACAATACTGACGCTCCTTGACGCCCAGACGAAAGCGAGAGCGAAATTTTGAGCGGGATAAACGCGCGAAGAGTGGATCAAGTGACTGCATTAATAAACCGAGCGTCCTAATTGTTTCGTCAATTGTTCAAGTACTGCGATACCGGCAAGCGAGTTACCTGCATCATCCAGTTCCGGGCTCCATACCGCAATAGCCATTTCATGCGGGACGATCGCAACAATACCGCCGCCAACGCCAGATTTCGCCGGAAGCCCTACCCGCCAGGCAAACTCCCCCGCGTTCTGGTACATTCCGCTCGTTGCCATCAGCGCGTTAATTTGCCGTGCCTGCATTGGCGTCACTACGGGCTCATCGATATGAATAGCCTTTCCCTGATTCGCCAGAAAGACAAACGTCCGCGCCAGCTCAACGCAGCTCATTTTCAGTGCACAGTAATGAAAGTAGTTTTGCAGAACGGTTGTCACATCATGATGGAAATTGCCAAACGACTTCATCAGCCAGGCGATCGCCGCATTTCTTGCGGAATGTTCAAACTCGGAGCGGGCAACCACCGTATCGTAGGCAATATCAGACACGCCGCTTAAGCCACGCACGACTTCCAGCATACGTTGCCGTGGTGCGCTTAATCGCCCTTGCAGCATATCGCAGACCACCAGCGCACCGGCATTAATAAACGGATTACGCGGAATGCCCTGCTCCATTTCCAGTTGCACTAAGGAATTGAACGGAGATCCCGACGGATCTTTGCCGACGCGTTGCCAGATTTCCTCTTCGGAGTAATGACGCATGGCGACAACGAGACTCAGCACTTTGGAAATAGACTGAATGGAAAAACGTTCTTGCGCGTCTCCGGCCTGGAAAAGCTGCCCATCAACGGTACAGATAGCAATCCCCAGACGGGAACCATCAACGGTTGCCAGTGCCGGAATATAATCAGCGACTTTACCCTGACCGATCAGCGGTCGCACTTGCCGCAAAATGGTCTCTAAAATTGCATTATCCATGGCGACAGCCACTCTCTGCTCCTTGCTCGCAGGTCTGAAAAGACCTGCGAGTATAACAGAGCTAAATATGTGACGTCAGATCCGGTCTTTCCACACCGTCTGGATATTACAGAACTCATGTAAGCCGAAATGAGAAAGTTCACGCCCAAAACCGCTCTTCTTCACACCGCCAAAAGCAACCCGTGCGTCGCTGGCACAGAAACCGTTGATAAACACGCCGCCGCATTCCAGACGTGCCGCCATCTGTCTGGCTTGTGTTTCGTCAGTAGTAAAAATCGTCGCAGAAAGGCCGAACTCACTGTCATTAGCCAGTTCCAGCGCATGTTCTGCATCTCTCGCTACGGTGATTGCCGCAACGGGGCCAAACATTTCTTCCCGAAACGCGGTCATTTCTGGGGTGACATTTGCCAGAACCGTTGGCGGATAGTAGTTACCTGCCCCAGCCATCTTTTCCCCACCCAGTAACAGACGTGCGCCCTGCGCCAGGGTTTTTTCCACCTGATGATGCAACTCATCACGCAAGTCAAAACGTGCCATCGGACCAAGATCGTTCTCTTCGTCACGGGGATCGCCCATTTTCAACGCTGCCGCAGCCGCTACAAAACGCTCGGTAAATGCCGAAGCAATCCCCTCTTCGATGATAAAGCGTTTTGCCGCCGCACAAACCTGTCCGGTATTCTGGTAACGCCCGGCTACCGCCGCTTTCACCGCAAGTTCCAGATCGGCATCGTTAAGCACAATAAACGGATCTGAACCGCCCAGCTCCAGTACGCATTTTTTCAGTGCCGCACCAGCCTGTGCACCAATAGCCGCTCCTGCACGGACACTTCCGGTTACGGTGACCGCCGCAATACGTGAATCTTTAATCATCTGACTGACACCATCGTTGTCAGCATTCAGCCAGCCATATACGCCTTGTGGGATACCCGCATCTGTAAACACCTGGGCAATGAGCTGAGCACAGCCCATCACATTCGGCGCGTGCTTAAGTAAGTAACCGTTACCTGCAAGAATGATGGGAACAGCGCCACGCATCACCTGCCATAAAGGAAAGTTCCACGGCATAACCGCCAGAATCGTCCCCATCGGTCGATACTCAATAACCGCCTGCTGATTCTCAACCAGCGTTGGTTCCGCTTTCAGCATTGCCGGGCCATGCTCTGCATACCAGTCACACAAATTCGCCGATTTCGCCACTTCGGCACGTGCCTGCTTGATGGGTTTACCCATTTCACGGGTGATCATTTGCGCCATCTCTTCGCTGCGAGTGCGCAGAGCTTTACCGATATCACGTAGTTTTTCCGCCCGGTAATCTACGCTTGTCTCGCGCCAGCAGCGAAAACCTTCCACTGCAAGCTGAAGAGCGTTTTCAATATCGTCAGCGCCAGCCCAGGGCAGTGAAGAAAGTTGTTCACCATTGGCTGGATTTATCGAAATGGCATGGGTCGCCGGAGTGATGGTCATTGGGGTATCTCCTTTATGAGTTATGGTTTGAAGATACGTAGATTTACTCTTGTTTAAAAATGAATAATATTAAGCCACTTATTCACAAATCGAGAATACTATGGATCTGACTCAACTGGAGATGTTCAACGCAGTTGCCGAGGCTGGCAGCATTACCCAGGCTGCGGCTAAAGTTCATCGTGTGCCGTCGAATCTCACGACTCGTATACGTCAACTGGAAACAGAGCTCGGTGTTGAGCTGTTTATCCGCGAAAATCAGCGTTTACGGCTCTCTCCCGCCGGGCATAACTTTTTACGCTACAGCCAACAAATTCTCGCGCTGGTGGATGAAGCGCGAAATGTCGTGGCTGGCGATGAGCCGCAAGGTCTGTTTTCTCTCGGATCGCTGGAAAGCACCGCCGCAGTGCGTATTCCGGCAACGCTGGCAGAATTTAACCGCCGTTACCCCAAAATTCAGTTTTCACTTTCCACCGGCCCTTCTGGCACGATGCTGGACGGCGTACTGGAAGGAAAACTGAATGCGGCATTTATTGATGGGCCGATTAACCATACCGCCATCGACGGGATACCGGTATATCGCGAAGAGCTGATGATCGTCACGCCACAAGGACATGCGCCAGTAACCCGCGCCAGTCAGGCTAATGGTTACAACATCTATGCCTTTCGCGCCAATTGTTCTTACCGCCGTCATTTTGAGAGCTGGTTTCATGCTGACGGCGCAGCTCCGGGGACTATTCATGAGATGGAATCGTATCACGGGATGTTGGCCTGTGTGGTCGCGGGTGCGGGCATTGCGCTTATCCCACGATCTATGCTGGAAAGTATGCCCGGGCATCATCAGGTTGAAGCGTGGCCGTTGGCTGAGAAATGGCGCTGGTTAACGACCTGGCTGGTCTGGCGTCGCGGGGCGAAAACGCGTCCGCTTGAGGCGTTTATTGAACTGCTGGATGTACCAGACTAAATGTTGTACCTGCTACTCACGCTGCCGTTGATACAGCATGAATCGGCGAAACGCGACATAGATCACAAAACCGTTGTATTCAGATCATTAACCGTTTTAAGATCATTTCATTACCTTTTCGCAACTCATCCGATAATCGGTTATGACAACAAATATTGTTTCCCGCAAAGTGGCGTGGCTACGGGTCGTTACGCTGGCAGTTGCCGCCTTCATCTTCAATACCACCGAATTTGTGCCTGTAGGTTTGCTTTCTGATATTGCGCAAAGCTTTCATATGCAAACCGCACAAGTCGGTATCATGTTGACCATTTATGCGTGGGTAGTGGCGCTAATGTCACTGCCTTTTATGCTAATGACCAGCCAGGTTGAACGCCGCAAATTACTGATCTGTCTGTTTGTGGTGTTTATCGCCAGCCACATACTGTCGTTTTTATCGTGGAGCTTTACCGTTCTGGTGATCAGTCGTATTGGTGTGGCTTTCGCCCATGCTATTTTCTGGTCGATTACGGCGTCTCTGGCAATCCGTATGGCACCAGCCGGGAAGCGAGCGCAGGCATTGAGTTTAATTGCCACCGGCACAGCACTGGCGATGGTATTAGGTTTACCTCTCGGGCGCATTGTGGGGCAGTATTTCGGCTGGCGAATGACCTTCTTCGCAATTGGTATCGGGGCGCTTATCACCCTTTTGTGCCTGATCAAATTACTTCCATTACTGCCCAGTGAGCACTCTGGTTCGTTAAAAAGTCTTCCGCTGCTGTTTCGTCGCCCGGCATTGATGAGCATTTATTTGCTGACGGTAGTCGTGGTCACCGCCCATTACACGGCATACAGCTATATTGAACCTTTTGTGCAAAACGTTGCGGGGTTCAGCGCCAACTTTGCCACAGCATTGCTATTGATGCTCGGTGGTGCAGGCATCATTGGTAGCGTGATTTTCGGTAAGCTGGGTAATCAGTACGCATCTGTGCTGGTCAGCGCGGCGATTGCGCTATTGCTGGTGTGTCTGGCGCTTCTGTTACCTTCGGCAAGTAGTGAGATACACCTCGGCGTGCTGAGCATTTTCTGGGGGATTGCGATGATGATCATCGGGCTTGGGATGCAGGTTAAAGTACTGGCGCTGGCACCGGATGCCACCGACGTTGCGATGGCGCTCTTTTCCGGGATATTTAATATTGGCATTGGCGCCGGAGCACTGGTGGGTAATCAGGTAAGTCTGCACTGGTCGATGTCGATGATTGGTTATGTGGGTGCAGTTCCGGCACTCGCCGCGTTGATATGGTCAATCATCATATTCCGCCGCTGGCCAGTGACACTCGAAGAACAAACACGGTAGTTTAAAGACCCGAACAGGCCGCTTTGTTCGGGTCGGTAAATACAAAAGCACTCAAGCTCAATACATTGCAGAGATTACGTAGGCCTGATAAACGTAGCGCATCAGGCAATGTTGCATTTGTCATCTGCCTCAGACCCATTCGGGTCTTTTTTAATGGTAAGTTTTAATAATTTCCAGGATGCCATTAATAATAAACTGCACGCCCATACAAACCAGCAAGAAGCCCATCAGGCGGGAGATTGCTTCAATTCCCCCTTTCCCCACCAGCCGCATAATGGCACCAGAGCTACGCAGGCTTCCCCATAAAATGACCGCCACCAGGAAAAAGATCAGCGGCGGCGCAACCATCAGAACCCAGTCCGCGAAGGTTGAACTCTGACGCACCGTTGACGCCGAGCTAATGATCATCGCAATGGTTCCCGGTCCGGCGGTACTTGGCATTGCCAGTGGCACAAAAGCAATATTGGCGCTGGGTTCATCTTCCAGTTCTTCTGATTTGCTTTTTGCTTCCGGTGAATCCGTTGCCTTTTGCTGAGGAAAGAGCATACGGAAACCGATAAACGCGACAATTAAACCACCGGCAATACGTAGACCGGGAATCGAAATTCCGAACGTGTCCATCACCAGTTGCCCGGCGTAATACGCCACCATCATGATGGCAAATACGTATACCGAGGCCATCAACGACTGGCGATTACGTTCGGCGCTGTTCATGTTGCCCGCCAGACCAAGAAATAACGCGACTGTCGTTAATGGGTTGGCTAACGGCAGCAACACCACCAGCCCCAGACTAATTGCTTTAAACAAATCTAACATTGGTGGTTGTTGTCCTGTGTGTCTGAGTAATCAGCGAAAAGTATAAAGGGAAAACAAAGAGAAAGTTTCACTCTTTAACTAATCTTGCATAGCACTGACCAAAACTTGAACCGATTTAGCAAAACGTGGCATCAGACAATTCATTCATTTGACATATACTTGCCTGGGCAATATTATCCCCTGCAACTAATTACTTGCCAGGGCAACCATTGTGAAAAGTACCAGCGACCTGTTCAATGAAATCATCCCCTTGGGTCGCTTAATCTATATGGTTAATCAGAAGAAAGACCGTCTGCTTAACGATTATCTGTCTCCGCTGGATATCACGGCGGCACAGTTTAAGGTGCTCTGCTCTATCCGCTGCGCGGCGTGCATTACACCGGTTGAACTGAAAAAAGTGTTGTCGGTCGACCTTGGGGCACTGACCCGTATGCTGGATCGCCTAGTCTGTAAAGGCTGGGTAGAACGGTTGCCGAACCCAAATGACAAGCGCGGCGTGCTGGTAAAGCTCACCACCAGCGGCGCAGCGATATGTGAACAATGCCATCAATTAGTTGGCCAGGACCTGCATCAAGAATTAACAAAAAACCTGACGGCGGACGAAGTGGCAACGCTTGAGCATTTGCTTAAGAAAGTCCTGCCGTAAACAAAAAAAGAGGTATGACGATGTCCAGACGCAACACTGACGCTATTACCATTCATAGCATTTTGGACTGGATCGAGGACAACCTGGAATCGCCACTGTCACTGGAGAAAGTGTCAGAGCGTTCGGGTTACTCTAAATGGCACCTGCAACGGATGTTTAAAAAAGAAACCGGCCATTCATTAGGCCAATATATCCGCAGCCGTAAGATGACAGAAATCGCGCAAAAGCTGAAAGAAAGCAACGAGCCGATACTCTATCTGTCAGAACGTTATGGTTTCGAGTCCCAGCAAACGCTGACCCGAACCTTCAAAAACTACTTTGATGTTCCGCCGCATAAATACCGGATGGCTAATATTCAGGGCGAATCGCGCTTTTTACATCCATTAAATCATTACAATAGCTAGTTGAAACGTGACAACGTCACTGAGGCAATCATGAAACCACTTTTATCCGCAATGATAACCGCGCTTATTGTCTTTTCTGCGCAAGGCTTTGCGGAACAAACCACGCAGCCGACGGTTATTCCCTGTGGTGATGAAGTGATTGTTCCCCCATCGCAGGAACAACCACCGTTTGATTTAAATCACATGGGTACAGGCAGTGATAAGTCGGATGCGCTGGGCGTGCCCTATTATAATCAACACGTCATGTAGTTAATTCTGGCCCCGACATCTCGGGGCTTATTAACTTCTCACCTTCACCGCTTTACGCCACCGCAAACCAAACACATTGATATACAGCCCGCCCATTATCAGCACCGCACCGAAGAATTGCAGACCCGTTAATCGTTCATCTAACAATAACGCCGCACTTGCCAGACCGACCACCGGGACAAGTAACGATAACGGTGCCACGCGCCAGGTTTCATAACGCCCAAGCAGCGTACCCCAGATCCCATAGCCGACAATTGTCGCCACAAACGCCAGGTACATCAGAGACAAAATGGTGGTCACGTCGATAGTGACCAGGCTGTGAATCATTGTTGCGGAACCATCGAGAATGAGCGAGGCAACAAAAAACGGGAGAATCGGGATCAATGCGCTCCACACTACCAGCGACATCACTGCCGGGCGCGATGAGTGCGACATGATCTTTTTATTGAAGATGTTGCCACACGCCCAGCTAAATGCTGCCGCCAGGGTCAGCATAAAACCGAGCATCGCCACATGTTGACCGTTCAGGCTATCTTCAATCAACACCAGCACGCCAAATATCGCTAAGGCAATCCCCGCCAGTTGCTTGCCATGTAGTCGTTCACCGAAAGTAAACGCGCCGAGGACAATCGTAAAAAACGCCTGAGCCTGTAAAACCAGCGAAGCAAGACCTGCAGGCATACCGAAGTTAATGGCACAGAACAGAAAGGCAAACTGCGCAAAACTGATGGTTAAACCATACCCCAGCAGCAAATTCAGCGGTACTTTCGGTCGTGCTACAAAAAAGATTGCCGGGAAGGCTACCAGCATAAAGCGCAAACCGGCCAACATCAGCGGTGGCATATTATGAAGCCCCACTTTGATGACCACAAAATTAAGCCCCCACACAACCACTACCAGTAGCGCCAACAACCCATCTTTTCGCGACATTCTACCGCCCCTGAATTTTCATCTTTTGTAAGCAATCAACTTAGCGGAATTTACTTTTCTTTAACAGTTGATTCGTTAGTCACCGTTTACGACGGCATTAATGCGCAAATAAGTCGCTATACTTCGGATTTTTGCCATGCTATTTCTTTACATCTCTAAAACAAAACATAACGAAACGCACTGCCGGACAGCCAAATGAACTTATCTCTGCGACGCTCTACCAGCGCCCTTCTTGCCTCGTCGTTGTTATTAACCATCGGACGCGGCGCTACGCTGCCGTTTATGACCATTTATTTGAGTCGCCAGTACGGTCTGGGTGTCGATTTGATTGGTTATGCGATGACAATTGCGCTCACTATCGGCGTCGTTTTCAGCCTTGGATTTGGCATTCTGGCGGATAAGTTCGACAAGAAACGTTATATGTTACTGGCAATTACCGCCTTCGCCAGCGGTTTTATCGCCATTCCCTTGGTGGACAACGTGACGCTGGTGGTGCTGTTCTTCGCGCTCATCAACTGTGCGTATTCCGTTTTTGCTACCGTGTTGAAAGCCTGGTTTGCCGATAATCTTTCCTCCGCCAGTAAAACGAAGATCTTCTCGATCAACTACACCATGCTCAACATTGGCTGGACCATCGGCCCACCGCTCGGCACGCTGTTAGTAATGCAAAGTATCAATCTGCCCTTTTGGCTGGCAGCCATCTGTTCTGCGTTTCCTGTGCTTTTCATTCAAATTTGGGTGAAACGCAGCGAGAAAATCATCGCCACAGAGACGGGCAGCGTCTGGTCACCAAAGGTTTTGTTACAGGATAAAGCTCTGCTGTGGTTCACCTGCTCAGCCTTTCTGGCCTCTTTCGTGAGCGGTGCTTTTGCCTCGTGCATTTCACAATACGTGATGGTGATTGCTGATGGTGATTTTGCCGAAAAGGTGGTCGCGGTTGTTCTTCCGGTTAATGCTGCGATGGTAGTTACGTTGCAATATTCCGTGGGCCGGCGCATTAATCCGACCAACATCCGCGCGCTAATGACGGCCGGCACTCTCTGTTTTGTCGTCGGTCTGGTCGGGTTTATCCTTTCGGGCAACAGCCTGCTACTTTGGGGAATTTCAGCCGCCGTGTTTACTCTTGGCGAAATCATTTATGCCCCTGGCGAATATATGTTGATTGACCATATTGCACCATCAGGGATGAAAGCCAGCTATTTTTCCGCCCAGTCTTTAGGCTGGCTTGGTGCAGCGATTAACCCATTAGTGAGTGGCGTAGTGCTCACCAGCCTGCCGCCGTCCTCGCTGTTTGTCATCTTAGCGTTGGCGATCATTGCTGCGTGGGTGCTGATGTTAAAAGGCATTCACGCAAGACCCTGGGGACAGCCGGTTCTTTGTTGACTCACTGCCGTGCCTTAACGGCACGGCTTGACTCATTATTTTCCTGTTGCAAAGGCGTAGCCTTCATCTTCCCAGCCGGTTACCCCGCCGATCATGATTTTAACTGGCCTTCCTAACCGAGCCAGTTTGAGTGCCACACGGTCTGCGCCGTTACAATGTGGCCCCGCGCAATACACCACAAACAGAGTATCTTCCGACCATTGAGCCATTCTCTCTTCGGTCATTTGCTTATGGGGCAGATGAATCGCGCCGGGGACATGCCGACGGGCGAAATCCTCTTCACGCCCGACCACATGCAGCAAAACGAAATCATCGCCAATGTAGGCCAGCGAGTCATGAACATCGGCGCAATCCGTTTCGACACTCAAACGCGCGAGAAAATGAGCTTCGGCAGCTTCTGGCATCGCTGCGGTAAATTCAGTGACATAACGCATATTGCTTTTTCCTTTTGGGTTGTTGTGTTAACAATAATGTAACCAATCAACCTTTCACTGACCGCCTTCCGATATGCCAGAAAAAAGCAAAATGATGACAACAGTACAACGACCGCTAGTCGCTGTGCTGGCCTATGACGGGCTTTGTACTTTTGAATTCGGTGTAGCCGTTGAAATCTTCGGTCTGCCACGCCCGGAACTCGGCGATAACTGGTATCGGTTTGCTGTTGCGGCGGTAGAACCCGGCGCGCTGCAAGCTACTGGCGGGATCCACGTAGTTGCGGATGGCGGGCTGGAGCTACTGACTGAAGCCGATATGATTATTATTCCAGGCTGGCGCGGTATAGATGCAACAGTACCAGAAGTACTATGTCAGGTGTTGCGCGAAGCACATCAACGCGGTAGTCGTCTGGTATCGATATGCTCGGGCGTATTTGTCCTTGCCGCCGCAGGCCTTCTTCACCAGCGAAAAGCGACCACCCACTGGCGCTACACTGAACAACTCCAGCATCGTTACCCTTCAATTCACGTAAGTGACAATGTGTTATATCAGGATGAAGGACAAGTGATGACATCCGCCGGAAGCGCAGCAGGGATCGATCTGTGCTTACATATCGTGCGCAAAGATTATGGTCACGAAATTGCTAATAATGTCGCCCGGCGGCTGGTCATTCAGCCACATCGCCACGGTGAGCAACCACAAAACCTGACACGCCCGATGGCTGCGCCGCGTGAAAGCCATACGTTAGGCGCATTATTCGACTTTTTAC
Organism: Escherichia sp. 93.1518; assembly: GCF_013368915.2. Classification (NCBI taxonomy): domain Bacteria; kingdom Pseudomonadati; phylum Pseudomonadota; class Gammaproteobacteria; order Enterobacterales; family Enterobacteriaceae; genus Escherichia; species Escherichia sp. 93.1518. The sequence goes on along the minus strand of NZ_JABWMT020000001.1, from coordinate 293,788 downwards.
AGCAAAATCTGGCACAAACGCATACCGTTGCCTCTCTCGCCGGACGAGTGAATATGAGTCAACGTACTTTTTTAAGACGTTTTGTCGCCTTAACGGGTATGACACCCGCCCGCTGGCTTCTCAATGAGCGATTAATGCGAGTGGAGGATTATCTGCAAAATTCGTCGTTTAGCATCGATAAAATTGCCGAGCTGACGGGGTTTGGTAATTCATCTTTACTGCGTCATCATTTTCACCAGCGTTTTTTATTATCCCCTTCACAATATCGGAAAAACAGCCGCTCCTCATCACATTAACCCTCTAATTCAGCCTTCGTTTAGGTTACCTCTGCTAATATCTTTCTCATTGAGATGAAAATTAAGGTAAGAGAGGAAACACACCACACCATAAACGGAGGCAAATAATGCTGGGTAATATGAATGTTTTTATAGCTGTGCTGGGAATAATTTTATTTTCTGGCTTTCTGGCCGCGTATTTCAGCCACAAATGGGATGACTAATGAACGGAGATAATCCCTCACCTAACCGGCCCCTTGTTACAATTGTGTACAAGGGGCCTGATTTTTCTGATGGCGAAAAAAAACCGCCAGTAAACCGGCGGTGAATGCTTGCATGGATAGATTTGTGTTTTTACTTTTGCGCTAACAGGCGTTTCTCTGCACTGGTAACGGATCATTGACACAGTAGCACTATTTTTCTCAATGAATGTTAAACGGCGCTTAAACTCGGGTAATCACGTTTTGTTCGTCAATAAACATGCAGCGATTTCTTCCGGTTTGCTTACCCTCATACATTGCCCGGTCTGCTCTTCCGATGACTACATCCAGCGGTTCTTCAGGAAATGCACGGCTCACACCTGCGGTCACGGTTATGTTGATATGCCCTTCAGAATGTGCGATTGCATGGTTATCGACTAGCTGGCAAATGCGTACTCCGGCACGACAGGCATCTTCATCATTTGCAGCTTTGACAATGATGATAAATTCTTCGCCGCCATAGCGATAAACCGTTTCATAATCACGTGTCCAGGTAGCTAAGTAAGTTGCCAGGGTGCGTAATACCACATCACCGATTAAATGCCCGTAGGTATCATTAACCAATTTAAATCGGTCTATATCCAGCAGCATTAAATAGAGATTCAGTGGTTCAGCATTACGTAATTGATGATCAAAGGATTCATCAAGAACCCGACGACCAGGTAATCCAGTCAGAACATCCATATTGCTACGAATAGTCAGCAAATAAATTTTGTAATCGGTTAATGCTGCCGTAAAAGAAAGTAACCCTTCCTGAAATTCATCAAAATGAGCGTCCTGCCAGCGATTTTCGACAATAGCCAACATTAATTCCCGACCACAGTTATGCATATGTTGATGGGCAGAATCCATTAGCCGAACGTAAGGTAATTCATCGTTATCGAGTGGCCCCAGATGATCAATCCAGCGACCGAACTGGCACAGTCCATAAGAATGGTTATCCGTAATTTCTGGCTTACTGGCATCTCTCGCTACCACGCTGTGAAACATACTCACCAGCCATTGGTAATGGGCGTCGATAGCCTTATTGAGATTTAACAAGATGGCATCGATTTCCGTTGTCTTCTTGATCATTGCCACTCCTTTTTCACAGTTCCTTGTGCGCGGTATTCTACCGAGAGAAAAGAAAAATTACGTCAATATTTTAATAGAAATCCTAATCTGAGACGACGTTAAAGATAACATTGTGATTTAAAACAAAATAAGCAGATAAAAAAGTGTTTAATTCTGTAAATTATCTCTTCCTTGCGCCATAAAACAGAGGCAAATAACATAAACAGCAAAGCCTGATGCCCCAATTGATTGGGCCATCAGACGCATTTATTTTTGTGACTATTTCTGCAGATGTGTGACTCGAACGACGACTGGGGTGCTTTTCTTATCCAGACTCCCGCTAATGTTGATCATCTGGTCAGGCTGAACTTGTCGTCCATCAAAAACGGCAGCAGGAATAACAACATTAATTTCACCGCTCTTATCGCGAAAAACGTAACGGTCTTCACCCTTGTGGGAAATCAAATTACCTCGTAATGAAACTGAGGCACCATCATGCATAGTTTTCGCAAAATCAACGGTCATTTTTTTTGCATCATCAGTTCCGCGATAGCCGTCTTCTATTGCATGTGGCGGTGGTGGCGCAGCATCCTGTTTTAAGCCGCCCTGGTCATCCGCTAACGCATAAGGCATGACAAGAAAACCTGCTAATACAATGGCCTGAAATTTCATACTGACTCCTTAATTGCGTTTGGTTTGACTTTTTAAGTCTGGTTGCTATTTTTATAATTGACAAATAAGAATCATACTGATTGTTATAAAACAATTAAAATCAGTCAGCTAGCAACAAAATCTTCAGCAAATTTAACTCAAAAAGACAATAAAAAGATTAAAGAAAGCTGTGTTTAAGTCCTAAGTATATTTTCAGAATAATCGGCTTTATAAATTTGATTTTTATTATAGTGAAAGAACATACAAAAAAGGCAAATCATCTTTGCAGCTAATAACGTGGACAAACAACGATGAACATTAATAGCAATAAAATTGTACAACTTGCAGATAGCGATACCATTGAAAACCTGACATCCGCGTTGAGCCAAAGACTTATCGCTGATCAATTACGCTTAACTACCGCCGAATCATGCACTGGCGGTAAGTTGGCTTGCGCGCTGTGTGCTGCTGAAGACACACCAAAGTTTTACGGCGCAGGCTTTGTCACCTTTACCGATCAAGCCAAAATGAAAATCCTTGGCGTCAGTCAGCAATCTCTTGAGAAATATACGGCAGTGAGTGAGAAGATAGCGGCAGAAATGGCAACTGGTGCCAAAGAGCGCGCAGATGTCGATATTAGTATTGCCATTACCGGCTACGGTGGGCCTGAAGGTGGGCAGGATGGTACGCCCGCAGGCACAGTCTGGTTCGCATGGAATATTAAAGGAAAAATGCATACTGCGGTTATGCATTTTGATGGCGATTGCGAAACGGTATTAGCATTGGCGGTTCGATTTGCACTGGCGCAGCTTTTGAAATTACTGGAGTGACGTTCTGGCCTGGCTTCACGCCAGACCAGCCATATTTACAGAAAATTAGACGTCCAGCCCGCGATGTTGCAACATCGGTGCAATCTGTGGTGCCTTACCGCGCCATTGACGATACAGGCGTTCTAAATCTTCGCTGTTGCCTCTGGAAAGAATCGCCTCGCGAAAACGTTGCCCATTCTCACGCGTTAAGCCGCCCTGCTCGACAAACCATTGATAACCATCGTCTGCCAGCATTTGCGTCCACAAATAGGCGTAATATCCCGCCGCATATCCGCCACCAAAAATGTGGGCGAAATAACTGCTGCGATAACGTGGCGGTACGGCGGGAAGATCCATATTTTCCGCCGCCAGCGCCCGCAGTTCGAAATCATTCACATCCTGCATCGCTTCATGCTCTTGCAGACAGTGCCAGCGCATATCAAGAAGTGCGGCGCTAAGCAGTTCGCTCATCTCATAACCTTTATTGAACAGGCTGGCATTACGCATTTTTTGTTGCAACTCTTCCGGCATTGCTTTCCCGGTCTGATAATGCCGGGCGTAGCGCGCGAATACCTGCGGATGCATTGCCCAATGCTCGTTGATTTGCGAAGGAAATTCGACAAAATCGCGTGGTGTATTGGTGCCAGAAAGCGTGGCATAACGCTGGCAGGCAAACAGACCGTGCAACGTATGCCCAAACTCATGGAATAATGTAATAACATCGTCCCACAGCAACAATGCGGGTTCGTCTGTTGCCGGTTTCTGATAATTACAAACGTTATAGATTACCGGGCGTGTTTCATTGAGCGTAGATGGCTCTACAAAATTACCCATCCATGCGCCGCCGCTTTTTGAATCACGGGCGAAGAAATCACCGTAAAATAACGCCAGTCCCTCGCCATTATGATCAAAAATTTCCCATACGCGGACATCAGGATGGTAAACAGGAATATCAAAACGTTCGACAAACTTAATACCGAAGAGCTGATTGGCGGTCCAGAATACACCTTCATTCAACACCGTGTTTAATTCGAAATAAGGTTTAAGCTGCGCCTCATCGAGACAGAATTTCTCCCGCCGCACCTGTTCAGCATAAAATGCCCAGTCCCACGGCTGGGCGCTGAACCCGCCCTGCTGATTATCAATAACCGCCTGTATAGACGCTAATTCATCGCTCGCACGTTGACGTGCCGCCGGAACAATTTCCCGCATAAAGTTGAGTGCTGCTTCTGGTGTTTTTGCCATCTGATCGGCAATTTTCCATGCGGCATAATAAGGGAAACCAAGTAGTTTCGCCTGTTGGGCGCGGATCTCCACAAGCCGTTGAATAATGGAACGAGTATCATTGCCATCGTTTTTTTCCGCGCGTGTCCACCCCGCAGTGAACAGTTTTTCACGTGTAGAACGATCGCGGAGTTCCGCAAGCGCCGGTTGTTGCGTGGTATTCAGCAATGGAATAAGCCATTTGTTTTCCAGACCTTTCTCGCGGGCCGCCTCAGCCGCCAGCGCAATTTCTTGCTCACTCATGCCTGCCAGTTGCTGAACATCGTCAACCACCAGCCCACCGGATTTGTTCGCGGCTAATAATCGCTGGTTAAACTGACTGGTCAGGGTTGCGGCTTCTGTGTTCAGCACTTTTAATTTTGCTTTATCAGCATTTTCAAGTTTGGCACCGGCAAGAACAAAACGTTGATGAATAACTTCAACCAAACGAATAGATTCACTATCAAGACCCAGCGTTTCGCGCCGCTGCCAGACAGCATCTACCCGCGCGAATAATTCACCATTCAGGTAGATATCATTCGCCAGTTCCGCCAGTTCCGCCGAGAACTGTTCATCAAGACGCTGTAATTCATCATTAGTATGCGCCGAGGTCATGGCAAAGAAGACGCTGGTAACACGAGTGAGTAATTCCCCGCTCTTTTCGAGAGCCAGAATAGTGTTATTAAAATCGGGCGTCTGCGGGTTTAAAGCTATCGCCTCTATCTCAACCCGCTTTTGCCGCATCCCCTCATCGAATGCCGGGCGATAGTGTTGATTTTCAATCTGATCAAAATGGGGAGCCATATACGGCAGAGTACTCTGCGTAAGGAAAGGATTCGTCGTTGACATTTTCTACTCCTGAAAACGAGGTGTTTCATAGCGTAGGCTTACTAATAACGGAGTGCAATCTTGCAAACCAGTATTACCCGCTCTTAAGCATCACGTGCTATGTTATTGACACACAAAATCGTTGAGGAACAGTGAGATGATCGTTTTAGTAACTGGAGCAACGGCAGGTTTTGGTGAATGCATTACGCGTCGTTTTATTCAACAAGGGCATAAAGTTATCGCCACTGGCCGTCGCCAGGAACGGTTGCAGGAGTTAAAAGACGAACTGGGCGATAATTTGTATATCGCCCAACTGGACGTTCGCAACCGCGCCGCCATTGAAGAGATGCTGACTTCGCTTCCTGCCGAGTGGCGTAATATCGATATTCTGGTAAACAATGCTGGACTGGCGCTGGGTATGGAACCTGCACATAAAGCCAGCGTTGAAGACTGGGAAACCATGATTGATACCAACAATAAAGGCCTGGTGTATATGACCCGCGCTGTCCTGCCTGGCATGGTCGAGCGTAATCATGGTCATATTATTAACATTGGCTCAACGGCGGGTAGCTGGCCGTATGCTGGTGGTAACGTTTATGGCGCGACAAAAGCGTTTGTTCGTCAGTTCAGCCTGAATCTGCGCACTGACTTGCATGGTACGGCAGTACGTGTCACCGACATCGAGCCAGGTCTGGTGGGTGGCACCGAGTTTTCCAATGTCCGCTTTAAAGGCGACGACGATAAAGCGGAAAAAACCTATCAAAATACCGTTGCATTGACGCCAGAAGATGTCAGCGAAGCAGTCTGGTGGGTTGCCACACTCCCTGCTCACGTCAACATCAATACTCTGGAAATGATGCCGGTTACCCAAAGCTATGCCGGACTGAATGTCCATCGCCATTAATTTTTATACCCGGCTTAACCGCCGGGTTATTGCTTGTCACAAAAAAGTGGTAGACTCACGCAGTTAACCCACTCACAAGCAAGAACGAATGACCGTCGAAACGCAACTTAATCCCACACAACCTGTCAATCAGCAAATTTATCGTATTCTTCGCCGCGACATTGTCCATTGCCTAATTCCACCGGGCACACCGTTGTCGGAAAAAGAAGTTTCTGTTCGTTTCAATGTGTCACGCCAGCCGGTTCGTGAAGCCTTCATTAAACTGGCAGAAAACGGCCTGATTCAAATTCGCCCGCAGCGTGGCAGCTACGTCAATAAAATTTCCATGACTCAGGTACGCAACGGTAGTTTTATTCGTCAGGCTATTGAGTGTGCCGTTGCCCGCCGGGCGGCGACCATGATTACCGATAGCCAGTGCTATCAGCTTGAGCAAAATCTCCACCAACAACGTATTGCCATTGAACGCAAACAGCTGGATGATTTTTTTGAGCTGGATGATAACTTCCATCAAATTCTGACGCAGATTGCCGACTGTCAGCTTGCGTGGGACACCATTGAAAACCTGAAAGCAACTGTTGACCGCGTGCGCTATATGAGCTTTGACCACGTATCGCCGCCCGATATGTTATTACGTCAACACATGGATATTTTTACTGCTCTACAAAAACATGATGGCGATGCGGTAGAAAAAGCAATGACTCTGCATTTGCAGGAAATAAGTGAATCCGTGCAGCTGATCCGCCAGGAAAATAGCGACTGGTTTAGCGAAGAGTAATTCATTTCCTCTCATCCCATCCGGGGTGAGAGTCCATCCCCTTCTTCTGGTTCATGCAAGCATCAAAAAAGATGTGAACTTGATCATAAACAAAAAAATATTCACTCGACAGGAGTATTTATATTGTGCCCGTTACGTGGGCTTCGACTGTAAATCAGAAAGGAGAAAACACCTATGACGACCTACGATCGTAACCGTAACGCAATCACCACTGGCAGCCGTGTTATGGTTAGCGGCACCGGTCACACTGGCAAGATCCTGTCGATTGACACTGAAGGTCTGACCGCAGAGCAAATCCGTCGCGGTAAAACCGTGGTTGTTGAAGGTTGTGATGAAAAACTCGCGCCTCTGGACCTGATTCGTCTCGGCATGAACTAAGCGTGTGAATGCCGCCGATGGCGGCATTGCTGTTTTTACTTCACGATATATTTCGCTACGGTCGCTTTCGCGCCATGCGCTAATAAAGACAAGTACGCTTCCGTCACCTTTGCAACAAACAAGCTATTGTTCGGCAAATCATCGCCAAATATCGCCTTAATCGCCATCAACGACTGCACACGCTTTTTCCCTTCGGCGCTACTTTGCACAGCCTTTTGAATGACCGGTAGTAACGGATCGCTAATCTCAATCTGATTTCCCTGTTCATCAACACCGCCAACATAACGCATCCAACCAGCAACACCCAACGCCAGCAGATCGAACGCGCTGTCATGTTCCAGATGCCAGCGAATTGAATCCAGCATCCGCTGCGGCAGTTTCTGACTACCATCCATTGCAATCTGCCAGGTTCGGTGGCGTAAAGCAGGGTTGCTGTAGCGTTCAATCAGTCGATCGGCATAATCTTGCAGATCCACCCCCTGCACTTTCAGCGTGGGCGCCTGTTCCTGCAACATCAAGGCATGTGCTGCATGACGATAATTTCCATCTTCCATACAGTCGTTAATGTGCTGATATCCCGCCAGATAGCCCAGATACGCCAGGAATGAATGGCTGCCGTTGAGCATACGCAGTTTCATCTCTTCATAAGGTAGTACATCGCTGACCAGTTCAGCACCGACTTTTTCCCATTCAGGGCGTCCGGCAACAAAATTATCTTCAATAACCCACTGACGGAAAGGCTCACAGGCCACGCCTGCCGGATCGCGCACGCCGGTAAGTTATTCGATTTTGTCCAGCGTTTCTGCCGTCACTGCGGGTACAATGCGATCCACCATTGTCGACGGAAAAGTCACGTTTTCTTCTATCCATTGCGCCAGTTTTACATCTACAGCCCTGGCATATGAAGTGACAACGTCACGCATAACGTAACCGTTTTCTGGCATGTTGTCACATGACATGATGGTAAACGCTGGAAGTCCTGCGGCTTTACGGCGAGCCAGCGCCTCGACAATCACGCCTGTTGCTGTTTTAGGCTGGTGGGGATTTTGCAAGTCGGCAGCTACCATCGGGTGATCCAGCATTAACTGTCCGGTCGCCGGAGAGTGGAAATACCCTTTTTCGGTGATTGTCAGAGAGACAATTGCGATTTGCGGTTCACACATCGCGGCCAGCACGGCTTCTAAGCCATCTATTTGTACGTGCAGCGCCTTTTTCACGACGCCGACGACGCGAGCGGTCCACGCATCAGCCGACATTTCTGCAACGGTATAGAGATTATCTTGCTGTTTTAGATCGATGATTTGCTGTTCACCGCCAATCAGGTTCATTTCATAGTAGCCCCAATCGCTGTGATGCTGGGCTGCCAGGATATCGGCATACACGCCCTGATGCGCGCGATGAAATGCACCAAACCCTAAATGAACAATTTTGGGCGCCAGGTTATTACGATCATAAACAGGGAGTGTCGCTTTGGCTGATAACAAATTATTTCCCATGAAAATTCCTTTAATTTCAATATGGCAAGCTGAATGGTTTGTTATATGAATAAAAAAATCCCTCCTCACTAAGAGAAGGGATTCTGGATTTACAGACTTGTTGAAGGTTGCGCAGCTCTTACAACGCGCGGTTGATCTTCTGCAGCATCTTCCAGCGCACTCAAATCGCGGTCTTTAACTTCTGGCATTTTCAGCGCGGAAATTAAGCCGATGACGGAATAAGCCATAATCATTATTGCAATCGGATACCAGGATCCTGTCATGGTACAGAAAATACCGGCCAGAATAGGACCAAAACCTGAAGCGATAAGACCACCAATTTCTTTAGATATTGCCATTCGGGTAAAGCGGTTTTTACAGCCGAACATCTCTGCCATGGTAATATTTTCCAGGGCAAATAATCCCAACACCGCACAGTTGTGAATCACAATGAGAGCAACCATGATGGTGCCCGGTGCATAGCTTTTATCTACAATGATAGAAAGCATTGGCCACGCCAGGACAATAGCTGAAGTATTCATAATGATGTAAGGAATACGACGACCAATTTTATCAGATAACCAACCGAGGAAAGGAATCGTCATAAAACCGATAATAGAACTGATCATTAATGCATCTGTGGGAATTGCTTTATTGAACAGCAAAGTTTGCACTAAATAACCAGCAAGGAAGGTTTGAATCAGACCTGAGTTTCCTGCCTGTCCAAAACGCAGACCCGTTGCCAACCAAAAAGATTTGCTCTGGAACATGCTACCAGCAGGTGCAGGTTTTGCTGTAGGTTGGTTGCTGTCGTTAACCTTCTCAAAGACAGGGCTTTCTTTCAGGTTCATACGCAACCAGATAGCAAAGACCATCACGACAACGCTCGCCAGGAACGGTATACGCCATCCCCATGCCAGCAGTTCTTCTTTACTAAGAATAAAGAACATAAAGGCCCAGATTGCCGTTGCGCTCAACGTACCGCAGTTCGTTCCCATCGCAACGAATGAGGAGATAATGCCGCGTTTACCTTTCGGCGCATATTCCGCCAGCATCGTACCAGCACCGGAAATTTCAGCGCCTGCCCCCAGCCCCTGAATAATACGCAGCGTCACCAGCAATATTGGCGCAAAAACACCAATCTGCGCATAGGTCGGCAACACACCAATTAAGGTAGTACAGATCCCCATCATGGTGATGGTAATAAAGAGCACTTTTTTACGCCCTATTCTGTCGCCCATTTTGCCGAAAATAAATGCTCCGACAATACGTGCAACATAACCAGCACCGTAGGTTCCCATTGCCAGAATTAACGCCATTGCGGTTGATGATTCCGGAAAAAATATTTCATGGAATACTAACGCTGCACCGAGCGAGTATAACTGAAAATCCATAAATTCAAGTGCCGTACCTAACCATCCTGATACCGCTGCCTTCACTAAATCCTTAGTGCTTCTTTCATGTTTTTCTATTGTCATAATTATTATCTCTAAATAAGAGGTAAGATGCGTACTGCTTATTCGCTATTATTGGTATTATTCAGAAAACGTGAGTAAAACTTTGCAACAGTGCTTTTGATCCTTTTCGAATAATGAAATGGCATCAGCAACACGCAGATAATCAAAGGTATGGGTAATTAATTTATCAGGATTAATTAACCCTTTGCTTAACCAGTCGATAACGACCGGGAATTTATTGGCATTTAACCGGGAAGAAAAAATAGAGAGTTCCTTGCCAGTAATTCCCTGCTGAATGACTTCAGACGGTTCACTGGAGAAGCCCATTAACACAATTCGTGCCGCCGGAGAAGCCAGCATAACTGCTTCTTTCAAAATGGAAGGATGGCAAGCAGCATCAATAATTAATGTTGGTTTGATGCCCTTTTCAGCGAATATTTCGCCAAGCGTTGTCTGGCTGTTATTAATCACCCAGTCTGCCCCGCTCTCTTTCGCTTTGTTCAGTCGTTCATCAATGCGATCGGCGACAATCACATTTTTAACGTTATAAACACCCTTTAATACCTGAACGATAGTCAGACCAATTGGACCGGCACCATAAACCAGCACGGTGTCATCTTCAGTCGGCTGTCCGTGTCCGGTAACGTTCGCCGCAATGGTAAATGGTTCGATCATTACAGCGAACTGATCAGCCACTCCATCGGGAATTTTCCACGCATTCTTCGCCGGAACGACTGCATATTCGCTAAAACCACCATCAGCGTGAACACCTAATACAGCCAGAGTTGTGCAAACGTTGGGCTTACCCATTGAGCACGGATAACAATGTCCGCAGCTGACTACGGGATCTACCGCAACACGTTCGCCAACTCTGGCGTTATCCACACCTTCACCTACGGCATCAATCACGCCAAAAAATTCGTGACCAATGACACGCGGATACTTTGCAAACGGATTATGACCGCGATAAATGTGACTATCCGATCCACAAATTCCCGCGAGTTTCACTTTTACTCGTACTTCGCCCACTGCCGGGGTCGGAATTTCACGTTCGATAATCGCCAGTTGATTCGGTTTTTCAATTAAAATACTTTTCATTATTGTATGACTCCTTACCAGTTCCATAGCGTGCCATCTTCCAGACGTGCGACTGGCAGATAGGCAGGTTCGTAGGGATATTTCGCCGCCAGCTTTTCATCGAATTCGATACCAATGCCTGGCTTATCACCAGGATGCATATAGCCGTTATTGAAGCTCCAGTTGTGCGGGAAGACTTCAAGCATTTGTTCTGAATAGCCCATATACTCCTGAATGCCGAAATTCGGCACCCACAAGTCAAAGTGCAACGCCGCAGCCATGCAGACTGGTGACAAATCGGAAGGACCATGTGAGCCAGTACGAACCTGGTAAAGCGAAGCAAAATCGGCAATTCTGCGCATACCTGTGATGCCGCCAGCGTGGGTCAGCGTTGTACGGATATAGTCGATAAGTTGTTCTTCAATCAGCTGTTTGCAGTCCCAGATGCTGTTAAAGACTTCACCCACCGCAATTGGCGTTACGGTATGTTGGCGAATGAGGCGGAAGCACTCCTGGTTTTCTGCGGGTGTCGGATCTTCCATCCAGAACAGGCGATAATCTTCAATACTTTTGCCAAAGCGTGCCGCCTCAATGGGCGTTAAACGATGGTGCATGTCATGCAGCACATGCTCATTAAAGCCAAACTTGTTGCGCACTGCGTCGAACAGTTTTGGCATGAAGTCGAGATATTTTTCCGTTGACCACAACTGCTCTTCTGGCCACTGCCCTTTGGTCGCAGGTTCATAAGCCAGCCCTTTTCCTTTGGACATACCGTAAGTCGTTTTCATTCCGGGAATACCACACTGCACGCGGATGGCTTTGAATCCCAGTTCCTGATGACGAGCATAATCATCCAGTGCTTCATCAATACTGTGACCGGTGGTATGACAATAGACCATTACGCCTTCACGGGAAGCCCCACCTAACAGTTGGTAAAGCGGCATGTTTGCGGCTTTGGCTTTAATGTCCCACAGCGCCATATCAACAGCGGAAATAGCCGACATGGTGACAGGACCGCGACGCCAGTAAGCGCCTTTATAGAAAAACTGCCAGATATCTTCGATACGATGGGCATCGCGGCCTATAAGTTGCGGACAGATATGATCCTGCAAATAGGACGCAACGGAAAGCTCGCGCCCGTTCAGAGTGGCATCACCAAGACCGGTAATACCGTCCTCGGTGGTGATTTTTAAGGTGACGAAATTACGTCCCGGACAGGTAACAAAAACTTCAGCCCCTACGATCTTCATGTTCTATTCCTTGCATCGCTTGTCGTGATGCATGAAATCTACGCAACTGAGCTACTACCATACAAGTATTAAGATCAAGAAAAGCCAGAACGATCACAAAAAAAGGCGCATATTTGCGCCGTGAATAGTTCTAAAACAGTCAAACTTTATTATTTTTCCGGGGTTCGACTAGTACGTATCTTATTGATAACAAATAATTATTCATATCAGAAAAGTCAGGTGCGTCCCCAGCCAGCAACAATAATCAACATGCCGCAAAGCGCAATTATCGCTCCCGTCCAGTCGTAGAGACTGAGCTTCACCCCATCTACCACCCGCAGCCACAGGAGCGCCGTACAGACATAAACACCGCCATACGCTGCATAAACTCGCCCACTTGCTGCCGGATGCAACGTTAACAGCCAGACGAAAAGCGCCAGAGAAATCCCCGCTGGAACCAACAACCAGATACTGGCATTCCGTTTCAGCCACAGCCAGGGCAAAAAACAACCAATGATTTCACACAAAGCGGTAGCAAAAAACAGTAACGTTGTTTTAATCATCTTTGTCACTCATTGACATCATGTATATTTATAGGGCGACATAATATCATCAACATAGACATCCTTCTGGTACGTTTCGCGTTCACAGTGGATCGTGTAAAATCGCCCTTAACCATTCATGTAAGGAATGAATCATGAATATCACTCTCTGCAAAAAACTCAGCCTGCTCGCTTTTCTGCTGCCTTGCGCACTGGCATTTAGCGCAACTACCCATGCAGAAACCAACAAACTGGTGATTGAATCTGGCGACAGCGCACAGAGTCGCCAGCAGGCAGCAATGGAAAAAGAGCAATGGAATGACACGCGTAATCTGCGTCAAAAAATCAACAAACGCACCGAGAAAGAATGGGATAAAGCTGACGCCGCATTTGATAGCCGCGATAAATGCGAGCAGAGTGCCAATATTAATGCCTACTGGGAGCCGAATACTTTACGCTGCCTGGACCGTCGTACTGGTCGCGTAATCATCCCCTAACCTGTTATTGATATAAGGAATGTAAGGACACGTTATGACTAGCGCCCACAGTGTTAAGCTACGTCCGCTGGAGCGTGAAGATTTACGCTATGTACATCAACTCGACAATAACGCCAGCGTGATGCGTTACTGGTTTGAGGAGCCGTACGAAGCCTTTGTTGAACTCTCTGATCTGTACGATAAGCATATTCACGATCAGAGTGAACGTCGTTTCGTCGTGGAATGCGATGGCGAAAAGGCAGGTCTGGTGGAACTGGTAGAAATTAACCACGTCCATCGCCGCGCAGAATTTCAGATAATCATCTCCCCGGAATACCAGGGTAAAGGTCTGGCAACCCGCGCCGCGAAATTAGCGATGGATTATGGTTTCACTGTTCTTAATCTCTATAAGCTTTATCTGATTGTCGATAAAGAGAATGAGAAAGCGATTCATATTTATCGTAAGCTCGGTTTTACGGTCGAAGGTGAACTGATGCATGAATTCTTTATTAACGGTCAATATCGCAATGCTATTCGCATGTGCATATTCCAGCATCAGTATCTGGCGGAACATAAAACGCAAGGGCAGACTCTACTAAAACCAACCGCGCAATAGTATTAATAATAATCAATGGTATTTTTGATGGTGTAAACCCGTTCGACGGCGGGTTTTACTCCCTCATCCACAATGATTAATTGGCAGTCCACTGGATTCGCGTGGCTGTCATATTCACAAGTCTGTTTGACATTACCAACCTGTTGATTATTCAGTAAAGTAATTGCCGTGTAATCCAGTTTTTTGATCGGGTCCGTTGATGGAGTGGCGCTGACAGATAACGTTTTGTCGTTACTTTTCGTCGTTTTCCCCAGCGGATAACCCTGATCATCATAGCGATATTCCATCTGCATCTGTTTACTGCTGGCCTTAACCACGAAGCCATTATCATCAGTTTCCCAACTTACCCCGGCAGAAGGTAATTCTGCTAACTGGCATTTTCCCTGTAGACGTACTCTTTTCTCCAGTGTCTGTGCATCCCGGTAATAATTTGCATCCAACACCAGGGCAACCACGGTATTATTCTCCAGATCCAGTAATTCGAGGGAATCAAAACAGCCTTCTTCCGATAAATTCCCCGAAACACGTTTCGTCACTTCCCCTTGCTCATTCATTAACGTCTGAGTGAAATCTTTAACCGGTCCACGCAGCGGATCAAAATCAAATTCATTAGAGAAACTGGCCATTTCTGGCGTAAATGAAAGTGTTACCTCTGTGCGGTCACATCCTGTGAGTATTATCGCAAGTAAACATGGCAGTAATTTGTAATTCACATCAATCACCAGACAGTAGAGATGATTCTCAATCATAGTAGTAAATACAGTAATTTACACGTGAAATGCTATGCTTAGTTAGTAATATTCATGTAAGGAGCCAATGATGAAAATCTTAGCCTGCAGTGCCGCACTTCTGCTCACCCTGGCCTCATCCACAGTGCTCGCCGCGTCGGATTCATGTGAGCGCATAAAAAGTGATATTTCACAGCGCATTATCAATAACGGCGTACCAGAAAGTGGCTTCACTTTAAGTATTGTGCCGAATGATCAGGTCGACCAGCCTGATTCACAGGTCGTCGGGCATTGCGCTAACGACACGCATAAAATTCTCTACACCCGCACCACCAGCGGTAATGTTTCTGCCCACCCCCAGCCAACCCATGATAATGAGCCTGCTGAATCGCATTAATAAACCTGAGGCTGCCTGATACGATGCTTACGCACATATCAGGCCTGCCGTGTGGTATTGTTATGCGCTGGCTGTGCCCGCTAGCCGGGATACCTGCTGAGATGATCGGGCGTGCGCTCGTTTATGGCCTGCACATAATGCTCGGAATGACCATCGCAGGTTAACAAATTGGTGCGGGGTAAACCGCACGTTTCAGGATGATAGGAATGACGCATTTCTCACAACAAGATAATTTTTCTGTCGCAGCGCGCGTGCTGGGCGCGCTGTTTTATTACGCTCCTGAGAGTAAAGAAGCCTCTCCACTGGTTTCTGCGCTAACCAGTGACGATTGGGTCACCCAGTGGCCTTTATCACAAACGTCATTAGCGCCGCTGGCAACGGCTTTTAAGGAAGAATGTGAAGAGTCGCGTAGTCAGGCATGGCAACGATTATTTGTCGGGCCGTGGGCATTACCCTCTCCTCCGTGGGGATCTGTCTGGCTGGATCGCGAATCGGTGCTGTTTGGCGATTCTACTTTGGCGCTTCGTCAATGGATGCGCGAAAAAGGCATTCAGTTTGAAATGAAACAAAACGAACCAGAAGATCATTTTGGTTCGCTGCTGTTGATGGCTGCATGGCTGGCAGAGAACGGTCGTCAGACCGAGTGTGAAGAGTTGTTGGCCTGGCATCTTTTACCGTGGTCCACGCGTTTTCTTGAAGTGTTTATCGAAAAGGCGGAACACCCTTTTTATCGCGCACTCGGTGAGCTGGCTCGTTTAACGCTGACACAATGGCAGTCACAGTTGCTGATCCCTGTCGCGGTAAAACCCCTGTTTCGCTGAATAATCCTTAGTATTATCGAAAGGCGTAAACTGCACGCCTTTCAAATCCAATAAGTGACAACGTCACGTTTAATTCCACATACAGCACGCACAGCTTTTGCACCAGGCCTCTTTTCCCGCAAAATAGAGCCCCGTGTTTAATTTGCCATTTCTGCTCATGCAACATCTACACATCTACCCGGATCTGCGCACCATGTTTCGCCGCCTGCTTATCGCAATGGTCGTAGGCATTCTGGCGGCCTTTGCCGTTGCAGGGTTTCGTCATGCGATGCTGCTACTGGAGTGGCTGTTCCTCAATAACGACTCCGGCAGTCTGGTCAATGCAGCAACGAACCTTTCTCCGTGGCGACGACTGCTAACGCCGGCGCTCGGCGGACTGGCGGCAGGTTTATTGCTGATGTTCTGGCAGAAACTCTCTCAGCAACGCCCCCATGCACCTACCGATTATATGGAGGCGTTACAAACCGATGGGCAGTTTGATTACGCCACCAGTCTGATTAAATCCTTCGCTTCTTTGCTGGTGGTGACCAGCGGCAGCGCCATTGGTCGTGAAGGTGCGATGATCCTGTTGGCGGCACTTGCTGCCTCCTGGTTTGCCCAACGTTTTACCCCACGTGAAGAGTGGAAATTGTGGATTGCCTGTGGCGCGGCTGCGGGAATGGCAGCAGCCTATCGCGCCCCACTTGCCGGGAGTTTATTTATTGCCGAAGTCTTGTTTGGCACCATGATGCTGGCCTCCCTCGGACCAGTAGTGATCTCTGCCGTAGTGGCATTGCTTATTAGCAATCTTCTTAATCACAGCAATGCTTTGCTCTACAGCGTGCAACTCTCTGTGATAGTTCAGACTCGCGACTATGCACTGATTATCAGTACGGGCGTGTTGATGGGCTTGTGCGGTCCATTGTTTTTAAAGCTAATGAACGCCAGTCATCGGGGTTTTGTTAATCTTAAACTTGCGCCGCCCTGGCAACTGGCATTGGGAGGTTTGATCGTGGGTCTGCTTTCCCTGCTCACTCCTGCCGTGTGGGGCAACGGCTATAGTACGGTGCAATCCTTTTTAACTGCCCCGCCACTGTTTATGGTCATTGCCGGGATCTTCCTCTGCAAGCTAGTTGCCGTGCTGGCCAGTAGTGGTTCCGGCGCACCTGGGGGGGTGTTTACGCCGACGCTATTTATCGGACTGGCAATTGGCATGTTGTATGGCCGGAGCCTGGGGTTATGGTTTACTGGCAGCGAAGAAATTACGCTTTTACTTGGGTTAACCGGGATGGCAACACTTCTGGCTGCGACCACACATGCGCCCATTATGTCGACACTGATGATATGTGAAATGACCGGGGAGTATCAGCTACTCCCCGGTTTATTGATTGCTTGTGTGATTGCGTCAGTAATGTCGCGGACGTTACATCGTGACTCTATCTACCGCCAGCACACTGCGCAGCATGGATAAACGGATATATTGCCCCAGTTCTCGCTGTTCTGCGCGAGGCAGATAAGGAAGCTCACCAATAAGCGGCGCCGGGAGTTTTTTACCCAATACATCAATGATTTCAGCGTAATGTGCTAACCCTGGGTTGATACGGTTAGCCACCCAGCCAATCAGCGGCAGTCCGTCGTTTGCAATCGCCTGTGCGGTCAGAAGCGCATGGTTAATACAGCCTTCCTGAATACCTACCACCATCAACACGGGTAGCTGCTCCTGAACCACCCATTCAGAGAGCGGACGCAGGTCATTCATCAGGCTACGCCAGCCGCCAGTACCTTCAACAACCACATAGTCGACTTTATCAGTCAGATTAGCCAGACCATTTGAAATGAGGGTGTAATTGATCGGGCAACTGTGCGCCACACTGCTTTCTTCTTCGCTTAACGCTATGGGATTGACTGCTTCATAAGGCAGTTCAATTGATGAAACACTCTGCAACACCAGGGCATCTTTATTACGTAGCCCATCAGGTGTCTCTTTGCTCCCCTTCGCCACGGGTTTATACCCCGCAACCGTTTTTCCCTGGGAGGCTAACGCTTGTAGCAATGCGCGGGAAACCACCGTTTTCCCCACAGAAGTGTCTGTACCTGTTATAAAGAAACGCTTCAGCATCACTAACTCCACCGTTATGCTTCACAAATATAAGCCAGGAAAATAATTCAACTTTGGAAGTCTAAGTTATGCGTTCCTGGCCCAATTTGAGATAGCGCAAATTTTGGTAGAACAGTTAAAAAATGTTAACCCTGCAACAGACGAATCAACAAAGAACCGTTATACATCGCGTCTTTTACCAACGCCGCCCCCGCCATCGTCCCCTGATTAGAGAACTGGGTGCTCTCGACGCTAATGTGCTGGCTGTAGGCTGGAAGCGCCTGCTGACGGATACTGTCAGAAATTACAGGGAACAGGATCTCTGCAGCCTTACTTAGCGGCGAACCAATCAGTATTTTTTGTGGGTTGAATAAATTCACCATGATGGCAAGAATGCGCCCGACGTGCGTCCCCACGCCAGTAATAATATCTTTTGCCAGCAGATCGCCCTGCAACGCAGCCAGGCACAATGAATCCACGGTTAATGGCTGCCCATGTAACATAGAACTCATAGATTGATTCAACCGTAATTGTGCAAGCTCAAGAATACTATCAACGCTAGCGATGGTTTCCAGGCAGCCGTGGTTACCGCAATAACAGCGTTTCCCATAGGGATCGACCTGAGTGTGACCAATCTCCACAAGGCTACTGCTTCCCGCGTGTAACAAATGTCCATCGGTAATCACACCCGCACCCACGTTGTGATCAATCACCACCTGAATCACATCGCGCGCTCCGCGTGATGCGCCAAACAGAGCCTCAGCCATCGTCCATGCACTAATATCATGCTGAATATAAACCGGTACACCGGTATGCTGCTCCAGTACTTCGCCGAGCGGCATCTCTTTTACGTCCTCATAGAACGGCATACGATGCACAATGCCATTTTCCGTATCAATAATTCCCGGCAACGTAATGGCAATAGATGTCAGACGCTCGAGTTTTTTCTGATGGCGGATAAAAAACTGATCAATATGAGTAATTATGCGATCCAGCAGTGGCAATTCGTCCTGAAGCGCCAACTCCAGTGAGTCTTCCACCACCAGCTTGCTGCTCAGGTCGCGCAGGGCAAGAAAAATCTCCCCGCGACTAATGCGCAAAGAAAGATAGTGCCAGGCTTCTGTTTCTACCACCAGCCCCACCGCCGGACGCCCACGGTTTCCCGCTTCTTTAATTTCCAGCTCTTGCACCAGGTGCGCTTCGAGCATTTCGCGGACAATTTTGGTGATACTGGCTGGCGCCAGTTGCGCCAGCCGGGAAAGATCGATACGCGAAACTGGCCCAAGCTGATCAATCAGGCGGTAAACCGCGCCCGCGTTGGTCTGCTTTATTTGATCAATGTGCCCAGGCTGGTTTTCAGCAACCACCGCATACTCCCTATATTTTCGCGCTCCGAAATAATCTGTAGGTTATGGTGAAGTACTTCAATATGCGTCGTCAAATTTTTACTTCGTCATGTGATTAACAGCACATTTTTCGGTTTTTTTTGCTGAAATTTCCCTCACCGGAGTGCATTCATCAGCTGAATACGAAAGTTTCGTGCTGCCGGGCTTTGTTCACGATGCTTTGGCCAAACCAGCCACATTTCAGAAACCGCATCCTCTTCAGCAATAGGTAACCAGCGCATTTCATTGAGTTGGACACGTTTAAAAGAGGCGGGCAAAATCGAAACACCAAGACCGGCGGAAACCAGACCGATGATAGTCATCGCCTCGCCCACTTCTTGGGTGATGACCGGAGTCAGATTATAACGCCGCATCAGGCCAATAATGTCGTCATACAGCCCCGTCCCTACGTGTGGATCAAAAAAAACAAACGGTTCTTTTGCCAGTTCCGCCAGCGTTACGTCCGGTTTATTTGCCAAAGGATGATCGTGCGGGATCATTGCCATAAGCGGTTCATGCACGATTACCGAGTGATCCAGCGTCTCCGGCAACACGGTATTTCGTAACAACCCCATATCGAGCGTCCCTTCGGTAAGAGGATCTATTTGCTCGCGAGTATTCATCTCACGCGTCTGCAAATGGACATCAGGAAATTCGCAGCGAAATAGGGATAAGGTATCAGACACTGCGCGAATAAAGGGTGCCGACGAGGTAAAGCCAATGCGTAACTCTCCCGCTTCTCCCTGATGCAGACGTTCAGCGCGAGCGGCTGCGTCATCCACCATAGACAGAATTTGCCGACTATCAGCAAGGAACTGCTTCCCTGCTGCCGTTAGCAGCACGCTGCGGTTGGTTCGTGCCAACAGTCGCGCGCCAATTTGTTGCTCCAGAGCCTGAATCTGCTGACTTAGCGGCGGTTGCGAAATGTTCAGGCGGGCAGCCGCGCGCCCAAAATGCAGCTCTTCCGCAACGGCAACAAAGTAACGGAGGTGACGCAATTCAATATTCATATTTTAAACATCTTATTTGAGATTATTAATATATTAGACATAACAATACGATTTTCCTACTCTATTCCTGATCCCACATCACAGGCATAATTAGCAAGGATTTCAAGTGAGTCGTACTACAACTGTTGATGGCGCTCCGGCAAGCGACACTGACGAGCAACCCCTTTCCCAGCCAAACGAATTCATTAAACGCGGTACACCGCAATTTATGCGTGTCACTCTGGCGCTATTCTCTGCCGGGCTGGCAACCTTCGCGCTTCTCTATTGCGTGCAGCCTATTCTTCCGGTGCTTTCGCAAGAATTTGGCTTAACGCCTGCTAACAGTAGTATTTCACTGTCCATTTCAACGGCGATGCTGGCTATCGGTTTGCTGTTTACTGGCCCGCTATCCGATGCCATTGGTCGCAAGCCGGTGATGGTAACGGCGCTACTGCTGGCCGCCATCTGTACGTTACTTTCGACAATGATGACCAGCTGGCACGGCATTTTGATTATGCGCGCCTTGATTGGTCTGTCGTTAAGTGGCGTAGCTGCCGTTGGTATGACCTACCTTAGCGAAGAGATCCACCCCAGTTTTGTGGCCTTTTCAATGGGGTTGTATATCAGCGGCAACTCGATTGGCGGCATGAGTGGGCGCTTAATCAGCGGTGTATTTACTGACTTCTTTAACTGGCGAATTGCGCTGGCGGCTATCGGCTGTTTCGCCCTGACCTCAGCATTAATGTTCTGGAAAATTCTCCCGGAATCTCGTCATTTCCGTCCTTCTTCGCTGCGCCCAAAAACACTGTTTATTAACTTCCGTCTGCACTGGCGCGATCGGGGACTCCCCTTATTATTCGTCGAAGGCTTTTTGTTGATGGGCTCATTCGTAACGCTGTTTAATTACATCGGCTATCGGTTGATGCTTTCACCATGGCATGTTAGCCAGGCAGTGGTTGGGTTATTATCGCTGGTCTATTTGACAGGCACCTGGAGTTCGCCAAAAGCAGGCACCATGACTACCCGCTTCGGTCGTGGCCCGGTGATGTTATTTTCGACAGGTGTTATGCTTTTGGGTCTTATCCTGACATTGTTCAGCTCACTGTGGCTGATTTTTGTCGGTATGATGCTTTTCTCCAGCGGATTTTTTGCCGCTCACTCTGTCGCCAGTAGCTGGATTGGTCCTCGTGCTAAACGCGCCAAAGGTCAGGCTTCCTCGCTGTATCTGTTCTGTTACTACCTGGGTTCAAGCATTGCCGGTACATTAGGTGGCGTCTTCTGGCATAACTATGGCTGGAACGGCGTCGGTGCATTTATTGCCCTGATGCTGGTGGTCGCTATTCTGGTCGGAACACGTTTACATCATCGCCTGCACGCCTGAAAAAAAATAAGTCCGGACGATGTGTTAAATTACTGTCCGGACTTATTGCCTGCTCAACTCAACGTTAATAACCACCCTAAAACAGACGAAGCGCCTGCCATTTCTCGCAGGGCATCTAACGTCATCAGGATAATAAATACCCAAATTAGCGGATTCATTTTGCTGTGTGTCATTTATTGCTAATACACAGTGATTTTACCGATTTATAGGTAGTGAAAAAGCTAAGTTATTCAATACTACCTATATTGGTGGGAAATTATCCTTACGTCACAATGCGTTATTATTTCCCACGTCATCGCTATTCGCTTTGTACATATCGTTACATGCCGAAACCAACCACTCACTGAAGCCTGTCATTTCCAGAGATATAGTCATTACATCGGCCCCGCAGTGGGGTTGCATAAAAAACAAAATTGAGGGTATGACAATGAAAAAAGTATTAGCTCTGGTTGTTGCCGCTACTATGGGTCTCTCTTCCGTCGCATTTGCTGCGGAAACTGCGACCACGCCTGCTCCGACGGCTACAGTGTCCAAAGCAGCGGCTGCAAAAACAGCGCATCATAAAAAACAGCATAAAGCGGCACCTGCCCAAAAAGCGCAGGCGGCTAAAAAGCATCATAAAAAAGCGAAAAATGAACAGAAAGCGCCTGAGCAAAAAGCACAGGCAGCCAAAAAACACAGCAAAAAACACAGCCAGCAGCAATCTGCAAA
The DNA here is from genome assembly GCF_013368915.2 of Escherichia sp. 93.1518. NCBI lineage: Bacteria > Pseudomonadati > Pseudomonadota > Gammaproteobacteria > Enterobacterales > Enterobacteriaceae > Escherichia > Escherichia sp. 93.1518. Next base: position 271,231 of record NZ_JABWMT020000001.1, on the reverse strand, counting down.
ACCAGTTGTACAACCAGCTGCGTAAGTTTTCGGCAGCAATAATGGCGCGCCCCCTCGTGCCTGAAAATTACGGTGTTAAACGGATAACGTTTAACACCGCCTTTAGCGGAGGGTACTATGGTGGGCCGTTATCGCTTTGAGTTCATTCTTATCATCCTTATTTTATGTGCCCTGATTGCCACCCGTTTTTATCTTTTCTGAGCGTAGTTATCTGATTTTACTCCCACTTTCATCCCGTCCCGTCTATAGTATTCATGAGGGTTTGCTTTTAATAATCATAATTACTCACCAGAGTATGATATGCGTATAACTATTGCTGTAGTGCTGGGTGCAATTAGTCTGACATCTGCATTTGTGTTTGCGGATAAACCGGACGATCATAAATCGACCAATAATGAGGTCAGCACCCTATTTTTTGGTCATGATGATCGTGTATCAGTAAATAACACGAGCCAATCGCCGTGGGATGCGGTTGGGCAACTAGAAACGGCCAGCGGCAATTTATGTACGGCGACGCTAATTGCGCCGAACCTGGCATTAACGGCAGGACACTGTTTATTAACGCCGCCGAAGGGTAAAGCGGATAAAGCAGTTGCGCTGCGTTTTGTGTCGAATAAAGGTCTTTGGCGCTATGAGATCCACGACATCGAAGGCCGCGTTGATCCGACACTAGGGAAGCGGTTAAAGCCGGATGGGGATGGCTGGATTGTTCCCCCCGCAGCCGCGCCGTGGGATTTCGGTTTGATTGTGCTGCGCAATCCGCCTTCGGGTATTACGCCATTGCCGTTATTTGAGGGAGATAAAACCGCGCTTATCGCCGCATTAAAAGCAGCGGGTCGTAAAGTGACTCAGGCGGGATATCCTGAAGATCATCTCGATACGTTGTACAGTCATCAAAATTGCGAAATAACCGGCTGGGCGCAAACCTCGGTAATGTCGCACCAGTGCGATACCCTACCGGGTGACAGTGGTTCGCCGTTGATGCTTCATACTGATGACGGCTGGCAGTTAATTGGGGTGCAAAGTTCAGCTCCTGCAGCGAAAGATCGCTGGCGTGCTGATAACCGGGCCATTTCTGTCACTGGTTTTCGCGACAAACTAGAAGAACTGACCCGGCAATAACATTTCAAACGCTGCCCGCATTGTCGGGCAGCGTGTTCATCATGCAAGTTTCACCATAATCATTCCAGCCAACAGCAAGACCAGACCAACCCAGCCTTTACGATTTAAACGTTGACCAAACAAGATCCAGCCAGCGGCTAACGTGGCGGCAATACCAAACCCGCCCCACAACGCATACGCTACCGACAAATCTATGCCCTTTACTGCCTGGGAGAGTGAGCTAAAGGCCGCAAGCACCGCCGCCAGTGAGAGCAAGCCATAGACTTTACGGCGAAAGCCGTCAGAAAATTTCAAAAAGACGTTAGCAATAATTTCCAGCACGATTGCCAGTGCCAGCCAGGCGGCGTGAACCCATTCAAACTGCGCCATGATTCACCTCCAGCGAGGATTTACGCACTTTGCGAGTACCCGATTTAATCAACACAATCCCAGCCACCAGGGTTGTTAACCCGGCAATTTTTAGCAGCGATAAACTTTCGTCGAATAACAGAACACTAAAGAGCGTTATAAATAAAATACCGATGCCTTCCCACAGAGCATAAGCCACGCCAAGTGCTATTTTTTTCACGGCGAAAGAGAGAAATATATATGACAGCGAAATCATCACCAGCATTAAAATAAAACCGCCGTTTCCCTCACTAACGCTCGCCCATTTCATTGACAGCGTGCCGGTAATTTCTGTGGCAATAGCCAGACCTAATAAAACCCAATAAATATACATCGTCCTTCCCCTGCAAGAGAATTATTTTAACGTTCGCTCGACTCAGCGAAACCAAAAGAAAAGTATTCAGTCCAGCGCAGAGCGCCAGCTTTGGCAGAGGAAGGGACTAAAGCGCGTTGCGCCAGTGTTGCTCACCTGCGAGCAAGATGGTGGTTGAGGTACGGAAATGAGTAAATGTAGAAAATAACGTCCTGAACAAATTGTCCATAATATTACAATTATCCGCAGTGTTGCTTCTCGTCATCGCGGATGATAATTGTCCTCGGTAGTTGTACACGTCTGATTTGTATCATAGCTTAAGAATTAACTCAAAACATTTTCATTTCTTTACCTGAGTAGTTTGATTTTCGTTATAATGCCACGGCTAAAAAGAAAATATTATTAGCGAAGGAAGAAAAAACGGGGATACGCATGGCAAAGCCGATCATCACGCTCAATGGCCTAAAAATAGTCATTATGTTGGGAATGCTGGTCATTATTCTCTGCGGTATCCGTTTTGCCGCCGATATCATCGTCCCCTTTATCCTCGCCCTATTTATTGCAGTCATTCTTAATCCGCTGGTACAACGTATGGTTCGCTGGCGAGTGCCGCGTGTGTTGGCTGTGTCGATTTTAATGGTCATCATCGTGATGGCGATGGTGCTATTACTGGCCTATCTCGGCTCAACGCTCAATGAGCTGACCCGCACTTTGCCACAGTATCGCAGCTCAATCATAAAACCCCTGCAAGTTCTGGAACCTTTGTTACAACGCGCGGGTATTGATATCTCGGTTGACCAACTGGCGCATTATATTGATCCGAACGCGGCGATGACGTTGCTCACCAACTTGCTGACGCAGTTATCTAACGCCATGTCATCCATATTTTTATTGTTGCTGACGGTGTTGTTTATGCTGCTCGAAGTGCCACAACTTCCCGGCAAACTCCAGCAAATGATGGCGCGCCCGGTCGAAGGTATGGCGGCGATCCAGCGCGCCATTGACAGTGTGTCGCATTACCTGGTGCTGAAAACAGCCATCAGCATCATCACCGGTCTGGTCGCCTGGGCGATGCTCGCCGCACTCGATGTTCGCTTCGCTTTTGTCTGGGGATTGTTGGCCTTCGCGCTTAATTACATCCCTAACATTGGTTCTGTTCTCGCGGCTATCCCCCCTATCGCTCAGGTACTGGTGTTTAATGGTTTCTATGAGGCGTTACTGGTGCTGGCGGGATATCTGCTGATTAATCTGGTCTTCGGCAATATTCTGGAGCCGCGCATCATGGGGCGCGGGCTGGGGCTTTCGACACTGGTAGTTTTTTTGTCGTTAATTTTTTGGGGATGGTTGTTAGGACCGGTGGGTATGCTGCTTTCCGTGCCGTTGACAATTATTGTCAAAATTGCGCTTGAACAAACGGCGGGAGGTCAAAGCATCGCCGTTCTGTTAAGCGATCTCAATAAAGAGTGACGGCCTCCGCAGAGGCCGTCAGGGTTACAGAGCTTTCAGGATTGCATCCACGCTGGCCTTGGCATCGCCAAACAGCATGTGAGTGTTTTCCTTGAAGAACAGCGGGTTTTGTACACCAGCATAGCCAGTATTCATCGAACGTTTAAAGACAATCACGTTCTGTGCTTTCCACACTTCCAGCACAGGCATACCAGCAATCGGACTCTTCGGATCGTCCTGCGCCGCCGGGTTAACCGTATCGTTAGCACCAATCACCAGTACGGTATCGGTATCAGCAAAGTCATCGTTGATCTCGTCCATTTCCAGCACGATGTCATACGGCACTTTCGCTTCTGCCAGCAATACGTTCATATGTCCGGGCAAACGCCCCGCAACCGGGTGAATACCGAAACGCACATTGATACCACGGGCACGCAATTTCTCGGTGATTTCTGCCACCGGATATTGTGCCTGCGCGACCGCCATGCCGTAGCCGGGGGTGATGATCACCGAGTGCGAATTTTTCAGCAATTCTGCCGTCTCTTCCGCAGTGATTTCGCGATGCTCGCCCACTTCCTGATCATCACCGGTGGAAGAACCATCTGTGCCGAAACCACCCGCAATGACGCTGATAAAGGAACGGTTCATCGCCTTACACATAATGTAAGAAAGGATGGCACCAGAAGAACCGACCAGCGCACCGGTCACAATCAGCAGGTCATTACTGAGCATAAAGCCCGCCGCCGCCGCTGCCCAACCAGAATAAGAGTTCAGCATCGACACCACCACTGGCATATCTGCACCACCGATGGAGGCGACTAAATGCCAGCCGAATACCAGCGCAATGGCGGTCATTATCAGCAATGCCAGCACTTGCAGGCCGACGCTATCCGTGCGAACAAATACAATCAGCAGCAGGAAGGAAACGACCAGAGCCGCCAGGTTCATTTTGTGACGGTTTGGCAGCATCAGCGGTTTAGACGAAATTTTGCCGCACAGCTTACCGAACGCCACGACCGACCCCGTGAAAGTCACCGCACCGATGAAGATACCGAGGAACACTTCCGTCAGGTGAATATTGGCCAGAATCGGCGCCATTTCCGCGTCGTGATGCAGATAGCTGTTAAAACCAACCAACACCGCCGCCAGACCAACGAAGCTATGCAGGATCGCCACCAGCTCCGGCATTTCGGTCATTTCGACTTTCTTCGCCAGACGGATACCAATCGCCCCACCGATGACCATAGCCAGTAAGATCCAGCCAACGTTGCCAGTATCCGGTCCAAAAATGGTTGCGATTAACGCAATCGCCATCCCGGCGATACCGAAGTTGTTACCCTGGCGAGACGTTTCATGTTTCGAAAGGCCGGCCAGACTGAAGATAAACAGGATCGCGGCAACAATGTATGCAGCTGTAACTAATCCTCCAGACATATGTTACCCCTTAATTTTTGCGGAACATTTTCAGCATGCGCTGAGTCACGGTGAAGCCACCGAAAATATTAATGCTGGCTATAAGCACCGCGATAAAACTAAGGAAGCTAACCCAGCCGCCCTGGCCAATCTGCAACAGTGCTCCGACAACAATAATCCCTGAAATCGCGTTGGTGACCGACATCAACGGTGTATGCAGCGCGTGCGATACATTCCACACCACGTAATAACCGACAACGCAGGCCAGCGCGAAAACGGTGAAGTGCCCAAGAAACTCTTTCGGCGCAACGCTTGCCAGCCAACCGAAAAGGATGATTGCCAGCGCCATCAACGCGTATTTACGCCACGGTGAGCAGGCACATTTTTCCTCAGTTTTCACTTCCGGTGCCGCTTTTTGTGCCGCCTGCGGCTGAGCTGATACCTGAATCGGCGGTGCCGGCCAGGTAATTTCGCCCGCACGGATCACGGTCACGCCGCGAATCACCACATCATCAAAATCAACAGTGATATTGCCGTCTTTCTCTTTGCACAACAGTTTCAGCAGATTAACGAGGTTAGTACCGTAAAGCTGTGAGGATTGCGTCGGCAGACGGCCCGGAAGATCGGTATAACCAATCACTTTGACACCATTTTCCGTAGTGAAGATTTCACCCGGCACGGTGTATTCACAGTTGCCACCGTTTTGGGCTGCCAGGTCGACAATCACACTGCCCGCCTTCATGGAGTCAACCATTTCACGGGTAATTAGCTTCGGCGCTGGTTTGCCTGGAATAAGCGCAGTGGTGACAATGATATCGACCTCTTTTGCCTGGGCGGCAAAGAGTTCCATTTCCGCTTTGATGAACGCGTCCGACATCACTTTGGCATAGCCATCGCCGCTGCCCGCTTCCTCTTTAAAATCCAGCTCGAGGAATTCCGCGCCCATACTTTGAACTTGTTCTTTCACTTCCGGGCGGGTGTCGAATGCACGCACAATCGCGCCGAGACTGTTTGCTGCGCCAATGGCGGCCAGACCTGCAACACCGGCACCAATCACCATCACTTTTGCCGGTGGCACTTTCCCGGCCGCAGTGATTTGCCCGGTAAAGAAGCGCCCAAATTCATGTGCCGCTTCAACAATGGCGCGATAACCGGCGATATTCGCCATCGAGCTTAGTGCGTCCAGCGATTGTGCGCGTGAGATACGCGGCACAGAGTCCATCGCCATCACGGTCACGTTACGTTCCGCAAGTTTTTGCATTAATTCCGGATTCTGCGCAGGCCAGATAAAACTCACCAGCGTTGTCCCAGGATTCAGTAACGCAATTTCATCATCTAACGGCGCATTGACCTTCAGAATGATCTCTGACTGCCAGACGCTATTCCCTTCTACAATTTCAGCGCCCGCTTGCACAAACGCTTTATCGTCAAAACTTGCCAGTTGACCCGCGCCGCTCTCTACCGCGACGGTAAAACCCAGTTTCAGCAGCTGTTCCACTGTTTTTGGCGTTGCTGCAACACGGGTTTCATTGGTTAACCGTTCTCTTGGTATGCCAATTCGCATGATATTCCCTTCCATCGGTTTTATTGATGATGGTTTGCCTGTGTTTCACGGTACACAAGCCGCTCATGAACGAGCTAAATGTTACTCCGTTAAAATAAATTAGTAACAAACGTCTATAACGTACTGAAAATAATGCCTGTGATCTAGCGCCAAAAATCAGTATTTCGGCGTTAACTCGAAAAATATTAACGATTCAGCCTTGATAGTGGGATAAACACCATAGAACACAGGATAAAGGGCGATAATTGTCTTCAATAGCCAGGTAAAACATGAGATCACCCCGTCGCAAGCCACCAGTTAACATTAAATTAACTTATACAATTCAGCCATTTCAGCCGCCTATGCCACTGCGCTCACTTTTTAATCACACATGGTTATTCGAACAGGTTTAAAATCAAATCAAGAAGTCTGATATGAAAAATGACGCAGACAGTTACACCGTTTAAATGCAATAATCAGCCACGTTTCTCGTTAATAACAATACCAGTACCTGGTTTGCGCAAGGCGAAGGATTATTTTTATGAAGCTTAAGAACACCCTCCTGGCGTCGGCACTGCTTTCTGCTACGGCATTCTCCGTTAACGCAGCAACAGAACTGACACCGGAGCAAGCGGCAGCGGTTAAACCTTTTGACCGTGTAGTGGTTACCGGACGTTTCAATGCCATTGGCGAGGCGGTGAAAGCCGTATCCCGCCGCGCTGATAAAGAAGGCGCAGCCTCTTTTTATGTTGTCGATACGTCAGATTTCGGTAACAGCGGTAACTGGCGTGTAGTTGCCGATCTCTATAAGTCTGATGCTGAAAAAGCAGAAACCGAAAAAAATCGCGTGATTAATGGCGTGGTGGAACTGCCCAAAGACCAGGCCGTTCTGATCGAACCGTTTGATACAGTTACCGTCCAGGGCTTTTACCGTAGCCAGCCTGAAGTCAATGACGCCATCACCAAAGCGGCGAAAGCAAAAGGCGCATACTCTTTCTATATTGTTCGTCAAATCGATGCCAACCAGGGCGGCAACCAGCGTATTACCGCATTCATCTATAAAAAAGATGCTAAGAAACGCGTAGTACAAAGCCCGGATGTGATCCCGGCGGATTCCGACGCGGGACGTGCAGCCCTGGCTGCCGGTGGCGAAGCTGCGAAGAAAGTTGAAATCCCTGGCGTTGCCACTACTGCGTCACCAAGTTCCGAAGTCGGTCGTTTCTTTGAAACCCAGTCATCAAAAGGCGGACGTTACACTGTCACGCTACCTGACGGCACTAAAGTAGAAGAACTGAACAAAGCGACCGCAGCGATGATGGTGCCGTTCGACAGCATTAAGTTCTCAGGTAACTACGGCAACATGACCGAAGTTTCCTACCAGGTTGCTAAACGTGCCGCGAAGAAAGGGGCTAAGTATTACCACATCACCCGCCAGTGGCAGGAACGTGGCAATAACCTGACCATCAGCGCAGACCTGTATAAATAACTATTCAGTATCACGATAAGGCGGCTTTATGCCGCCTTTAGCATTTTTAGTCACAAATTTTCCCCTAACCATTGCATGACGATACATCTCTTCGTAAAATCCCGCGCCTTAGTGACAAACACCATTTTTATGCGTTTTGTCCTAATATTTATTCTTCCGAACACGTTTTGATCACTGGATACAGATGGAAAAGAAACTGGGACTGAGCGCGCTCACTGCGCTGGTATTAAGCTCAATGCTGGGCGCAGGTGTTTTCAGTCTGCCGCAAAATATGGCGGCGGTAGCCAGCCCGGCAGCATTATTGATCGGCTGGGGTATCACCGGCGCAGGGATTTTATTACTGGCCTTCGCGATGCTGATCCTGACGCGTATTCGTCCCGACCTTGACGGCGGTATCTTTACCTATGCCCGTGAAGGATTTGGCGAACTGATCGGTTTCTGCTCTGCATGGGGATACTGGCTGTGCGCAGTTATCGCCAACGTCTCCTATCTGGTCATCGTCTTTTCCGCATTAAGCTTTTTTACTGACACGCCGGAATTGCGCCTGTTTGGCGATGGCAATACCTGGCAATCGATTGTCGGTGCATCCGCCTTATTATGGATTGTTCACTTTTTGATCCTGCGCGGCGTGCAGACTGCTGCCAGCATTAACCTGGTGGCGACGTTGGCAAAATTATTGCCGCTAGGTCTGTTTATTGTGCTGGCGATGATGATGTTCAAACTGGACACCTTCAAACTCGACTTCACTGGCCTTGCACTTGGCATACCAGTATGGGAACAGGTGAAAAACACAATGTTGATCACACTGTGGGTATTCATTGGCGTGGAAGGTGCAGTGGTCGTTTCTGCGCGAGCGCGTAATAAACATGATGTCGGCAAAGCAACACTTCTGGCGGTACTTTCCGCGCTGGGCGTTTATTTACTGGTAACACTGCTTTCGCTGGGCGTGGTAGCACGCCCGGAACTGGCTGAAATCCGTAACCCGTCTATGGCCGGCCTGATGGTGAAAATGATGGGGCCGTGGGGCGAGATTATCATCGCTGCCGGACTGATCGTTTCCGTTTGCGGCGCGTACTTAAGCTGGACCATTATGGCGGCAGAAGTCCCCTTCCTGGCGGCCACACATAAAGCATTCCCGCGCATTTTTGCTCGCCAGAATGCGCAAGCTGCACCGTCTGCCTCACTGTGGCTGACCAACATCTGCGTGCAAATTTGCCTGGTACTCATCTGGCTAACCGGTTCCGATTACAACACATTGCTGACCATCGCCTCAGAAATGATTCTGGTGCCCTATTTCCTGGTTGGCGCGTTCCTGCTGAAAATCGCTACCCGTCCACTGCATAAAGCAGTAGGTATCGGTGCCTGCATTTATGGCTTATGGTTATTGTACGCCTCTGGCCCAATGCACCTGCTGTTGTCCGTCGTTCTGTATGCACCTGGGCTTCTGGTATTCCTGTACGCGCGTAAAACGCATACACATGATAATGTACTGAATCGTCAGGAAATGATGCTAATTAGCATGTTGTTAATTGCCGCAGTTCCGGCGACCTGGATGCTGGTGGGATAACGTTCGTCCCATCGTTGGATAGCAAAGGAGATAACGATGGGTAAAACCCACCCCTTGCCAATATTAATTACTGGCGGAGGCCGTCGCATTGGCCTCGCCCTCGCCTGGCATTTCATTAATCAAAAGCAACCGGTGATTGTCAGCTATCGGACGCACTATCCTGCCATTGATGGGCTGATTAATGCGGGTGCGCAATGTATTCAGGCTGATTTTTCAACCAACGACGGTGTGATGGCGTTTGCCGATGAGGTACTAAAAAGCACCCACGGCCTGCGTGCTATTTTGCATAACGCCAGCGCGTGGATGGCTGAAAAACCAGGTACGCCACTGACTGACGTGCTGGCCAGCATGATGCAGATCCACGTTAATACTCCATACCTTCTTAACCACGCTCTGGAAAGATTACTGCGTGGGCACGGACACGCCGCCAGCGATATCATTCACTTTACCGATTATGTGGTGGAGCGCGGAAGCGACAAACATATTGCCTATGCTGCGAGCAAAGCGGCGCTGGATAATATGACCCGCTCATTTGCCCGCAAGCTGGCACCGGAAGTGAAAGTGAATTCTATCGCGCCATCGCTGATCCTGTTTAATGAGCATGATGATGCTGAATATCGTCAACAGGCGCTGAATAAATCACTGATGAAAACCGCGCCTGGTGAGAAAGAAGTGATCGATCTGGTCGATTATTTACTCACCAGTTGCTTTGTTACCGGACGCAGTTTTCCGCTTGATGGCGGTCGACATCTGCGTTAATGCAGCTTCATCCAGCATATAATCAACACCCATGCGCTTATCCCCCAGCACGCAACGGAACCCACAAAAGCAGCGGGCAAGCGCATTATTCCGGTGAAATACCACAGCGACGCCAGGTAAACAAAATAGGGAATAATCGACCACATGCTGAAAATGATGGTTGCGCGTAAGGCTTCAATGCCGCGTTCGCTGGCAACAATATAATGCGCAATAAGCGCAAAGGTCGGGAAAAGCGGAATCAGCCCGGCGATATAGTAATTTTTCGTTTTTGCTAATACACCAATTAACACCACCACCAGCGCACCAAGCGCGGCTTTGATTACCAGCCCCATCTTTTTACCTTAACACTTCCATAACAAGTCATCCGTAGAATACCTGATGCAAACTTGTTTAGGAACGATTGATAGTAAGTAAAAACAACGCGGTGTATTGTGACGTTTTTATATCTACCGTGAATAATATGAACACTATCGTATTTGTGGAAGATGACGCAGAAGTCGGTTCACTGATTGCCGCGTATTTGGCGAAACATGATATACAGGTAACCATTGAACCTCGCGGCGACCATGCAGAAGAAACAATTCTGCGGGAAAATCCGGATCTGGTGCTCCTCGATATCATGCTACCAGGCAAGGACGGCATGACTGTCTGTCGTGATTTACGCACTAAATGGAGCGGGCCTATAGTTCTGCTGACATCTCTCGATAGTGATATGAACCACATTCTGGCTCTGGAAATGGGCGCCTGCGACTATATTCTCAAAACGACGCCCCCCGCAGTCCTGCTGGCGCGGTTACGTTTACATTTGCGTCAGAATGAGCAAACCACGCTGACCAAAGGTATACAAGAAGCACCTCTTACTCCTTACAAGGCATTGCATTTCGGTACGTTGACCATCGATCCCATTAACCGTGTAGTTACGCTTGCTAACCGTGAAATTTCACTTTCTACCGCCGATTTTGAACTGCTCTGGGAGTTAGCCACCCACGCGGGGCAAATTATGGACAGAGATGCGTTGTTGAAAAATTTACGCGGCGTCAGCTATGACGGTCTGGATCGTAGCGTGGACGTGGCTATTTCGCGGTTAAGAAAAAAACTGCGCGATAACGCTGCCGAACCTTATCGCATTAAAACCGTGCGAAACAAAGGCTATCTGTTTGCGCCTCATGCGTGGGAATAAGCGATGAAAAAACTGTTTATCCAGTTTTATCTTTTACTGTTTGTCTGCTTTCTGGTGATGTCCCTGTTGGTTGGGCTGGTGTACAAATTTACCGCCGAACGCGCAGGCAAACAGTCGCTGGATGATTTGATGAACAGTTCGCTATACCTGATGCGTAGTGAATTGCGCGAGATCCCCCCGCACGACTGGGGGAAAACACTGAAGGAGATGGATTTAAATCTCTCTTTTGATCTGCGCGTCGAACCGTTGAGTAAATATCATCTCGATGAAATCTCCATGCATCGGCTGCATGGCGGCGAAATTGTCGCCCTGGACGATCAGTACACTTTTTTGCAACGTATACCGCGCAGCCACTACGTGCTGGCAGTCGGTCCCGTGCCTTATCTTTATTACCTCCATCAAATGCGATTACTGGATATCGCGCTGATCGCTTTTATTGCCATCTCCCTCGCCTTTCCGGTGTTTATCTGGATGCGTCCGCACTGGCAGGACATGCTAAAACTGGAAGCAGCGGCACAACGATTTGGCGATGGGCATCTCAATGAACGTATTCACTTTGATGATGGTTCGAGTTTTGAACGACTTGGCGTGGCGTTTAACCAGATGGCGGACAATATCAACGCCTTGATTGCCAGCAAAAAACAGCTTATCGACGGTATCGCCCACGAACTGCGAACGCCGTTAGTGCGCCTGCGTTATCGACTGGAGATGAGCGATAACCTGAGCGCAACAGAATCCCAGGCATTGAATCGCGATATCAGCCAACTGGAAGCTTTAATTGAAGAACTGCTGACTTATGCCCGACTCGATCGCCCGCAAAATGAGCTCCATCTTAGCGAACCAGACCTGCCGTTGTGGCTGTCAACGCATCTGACCGACATTCAGGCGCTAACTCCCGATAAAACGGTACGGATAAAAACCATCATACAAGGTCATTATGCGGCGCTGGATATGCGCTTAATGGAGCGCGTGCTGGATAACTTGCTCAATAACGCCCTGCGCTACTGCCATTCAACCGTTGAAACCAGCCTGCTACTGACAGGAAACAGAGCGACATTAATTGTTGAAGATGATGGTGCAGGGATTGCACCACAGGATCGAGAGCATATTTTTGAACCCTTTGTTCGCCTCGACCCCAGCCGTGACCGTGCAACCGGCGGCTGCGGGCTGGGACTGGCAATTGTCCGCTCTATTGCGCTGGCTATGGGCGGAACGGTTAATTGTGATACCAGCGAACTGGGTGGTGCCCGCTTCTCGTTTAGCTGGCCGTTATGGCACAACATTGCGCAATTTACCTCTGCCTGACGCTACGCGCACGGTGGTCAAGCCGTCGCCACTGTGCTATAAAATAAGTATGTTGTAACTAAGTGGTGATTTTATGGCTCGTTACGATCTCGTAGATCGACTCAATACTACCTTTCGCCAGATGGAGCAAGAACTGGCCGCATTTGCCGCTGAGCTTGAACAGCACAAGTTGCTGGTTGCCCGGGTGTTCTCTTTACCGGAAGTCAAAAAAGAAGATGAGCATAATCCGCTGAACTGCATTGAAGTTAAGCAACATCTCGGCAAAGAGGCGCAGGCGCTCGCGTTACGTCATTTCCGCCATTTGTTTATTCAGCAACAGTCTGAAAATCGCAGCAGCAAGGCCGCTGTTCGTCTGCCCGGCGTGTTGTGTTATCAGGTCGATAATCTTTCACAAGCGGCGCTGGTAAGTCATATTCAGCGCATCAATCAACTTAAAACCACTTTCGAGCATATCGTCACGGTTGAGTCAGAACTTCCTACGGCGGCGCGTTTTGAATGGGTGCATCGCCATTTGCCGGGGCTGATCACACTTAACGCTTACCGCACCCTCACCGTTCTGCATGACCCCGCAACTTTACGTTTTGGCTGGGCGAATAAACATATCATTAAGAATTTGCATCGTGATGAAGTGCTGGCGCAGCTGGAAAAAAGTCTGAAATCACCCCGCAGCGTCGCACCGTGGACGCGTGAGGAGTGGCAGGGAAAACTGGAGCGTGAATATCAGGATATTGCCGCCCTGCCACAGGACGCGAAGTTAAAAATCAAACGTCCGGTGAAGGTGCAGCCGATTGCCCGCGTCTGGTACAAGGGAGATCAAAAACAGGTACAACACGCCTGCCCGACGCCTCTGATTGCACTGATTAATCGGGATAATGGCGCGGGCGTGCCGGACGTTGGCGAGTTGTTGAATTACGATGCCGACAATGTGCAGCACCGTTATAAACCGCAGGCGCAGCCGCTTCGTTTGATCATCCCACGGCTGCACCTGTATGTTGCAGATTAACGCCCTGCTTTCATGCTACCGACCATCTGTTCTGGTCGTACCCAGCTGTCAAACTCGGCTTCGCTAAGATAGCCCAGCGCAAGGGCTGCGGCTTTTAAGGTCAGCCCTTCTTTATGCGCCTTTTTGGCAATCTCGGCGGCTTTGTCATAGCCAATGTGGGTGTTGAGTGCGGTCACCAGCATCAGCGATTCATTGAGTAATTGATTGATTCGCTCACGATTCGGCTCAATCCCCACTGCACAGTGTTTGTTAAAACTTTCCATGCCATCTGCCAGCAAGCGTACCGATTGCAGGAAATTGTGGATAACCATCGGACGGAAGACGTTCAGTTCAAAGTTTCCGGAAGCACCACCCATGTTGATCGCCACGTCGTTCCCCATCACCTGACAGCAAAGCATGGTTAACGCTTCACACTGCGTTGGGTTCACTTTCCCAGGCATGATTGAACTGCCCGGCTCGTTTTCCGGGATTGAGATTTCACCAATTCCGCAGCGAGGGCCAGATGCCAACCAACGGACGTCATTGGCAATTTTCATCAGTGACGCAGCCAACCCTTTCAAGGCGCCGTGCGCCTGAACCAGCGCATCACAGGTCGCCAGAGCTTCAAATTTGTTCGGCGCGGTAACAAATGGCGCGCAGGTAATTACCGAAAGTTCATCCGCAACGCGACGCGCATATTCCGGATGAGTGTTCAGCCCCGTCCCTACTGCTGTACCACCCAGCGCCAGTTCCGCCACGTGCGGCAGACTGTACTCGATATGTTTGAGATTATGCTCCAGCATCGCTACCCAGCCAGAAATCTCCTGCCCCAACGTCAGCGGCGTGGCGTCCTGCAAGTGGGTACGACCAATTTTGACGATATCGGCAAATGCGCGCGATTTTTCACTCAGCGTTTGTGTCAGTGTTTTAAGCTGCGGAATGAGTTGCTTGCGCAGCGCCAGCATCGCCGCAACATGCATCGCCGTCGGAAAGACATCATTGGAACTTTGGCTTTTGTTCACGTCGTCATTAGGGTGAACTTTACGTTCCATCCCACGCACGCCGCCAAGCAATTCGCTCGCCCGGTTAGCCAGCACTTCGTTCATATTCATATTGCTTTGCGTACCGGAACCGGTCTGCCAGATAGCCAGCGGAAATTCATCGTCATGCTGTCCCGCCAGCACTTCATCTGCCGCCTGACGAATGGCACTCGCTTTCTCTTCGGACAGCAAGCCTAAATCTTCATTAACTTTTGCCGCTGCGCGCTTGGTTAGCGCCAGCGCATGAATCAGTGAGGTTGGCATTTTCTCCGTCGAAATGCGGAAATGCTCCAGCGAGCGTTGAGTTTGTGCGCCCCACAGCTTATCTGCCGGGACATCGATCGCACCCATCGAATCTTTTTCGCTGCGTACTGTTTTCATGGACTGCTCCTCACCTGATTAATTTTTTCTTTCTATTTTGCTTACGTTAAGCAACTTTTAGCTCACTCATTATTTACTATTTAATAACAAATGTTTGGTCTTTCGTGCCATGTAAAAAAGCCGCCCCGAAGGACGGCTCTGTTTATTTCACGCAGCGGGTGCACTGCGTGAGCTGTATCTGCTGGAAGAAGTCATTTCCTTTATCATCCACTAGAATAAACGCCGGGAAATCTTCCACTTCGATTTTCCAGATAGCTTCCATTCCCAGTTCAGGATACTCAACACATACCAGACTCTTAATACTACCCTGCGCCAGCACTGCCGCCGGGCCGCCAATACTACCGAGGTAGAAGCCACCGTGTTTTTTACAGGCATCCGTCACCTGCTGGCTGCGGTTGCCTTTCGCCAGCATGATCATACTTCCGCCCTGCGCTTGCAGTTGATCGACATAAGAATCCATCCGTCCGGCGGTTGTTGGACCAAGAGAACCGGAGGCATAACCTTCCGGCGTTTTTGCCGGCCCCGCGTAGTAAATCGGGTGATCTTTGATGTATTGCGGTAGCCCTTCGCCGTTGTCCATGCGCTCTTTCAGTTTGGCATGGGCGATATCACGACCGACGATGATAGTACCGTTAAGCGACAATCGCGTAGAAACAGGATATTGCGACAACTGAGCAAGGATCTCTTTCATCGGACGATTAAGGTCTACGCGCACCGCCTCGCCTTCTCCCGCTTTACGCAATTCTTCAGGGATATATTTGCCTGGATTATGTTCCAGTTTTTCGATCCAGATCCCCTGACGGTTGATCTTCGCTTTAATATTACGGTCAGCGGAACAGGAAACGCCCATACCAACCGGGCAGGATGCGCCATGACGCGGCAGGCGAATCACGCGGATATCGTGAGCGAAGTATTTACCACCAAACTGCGCCCCCAGACCAAGATTTTGCGCTTCGATCAGCAATTCTTTTTCCAGCTCCACATCGCGGAAAGCCTGACCGTGCTCATTCCCTTCCGTTGGCAGTTCGTCATAGTATTTAGCGGAAGCCAGTTTTACCGTTTTAAGGTTAGTTTCCGCAGAAGTTCCGCCAATAACGAACGCAATGTGATACGGAGGACAGGCCGCCGTCCCCAGCGTGCGCATTTTCTCAACCAGATAATTTTTCAGTTTCCCCGGCGTCAGTAACGCTTTGGTTTCCTGATAAAGATACGTTTTGTTTGCCGAACCGCCACCTTTGGCAATACAGAGGAATTTGTACTCGTCACCATCAACGGCATAAAGATCGATCTGCGCTGGCAGGTTGGTGCCGGTATTCACCTCTTTATACATGTCCAGCGGCGCGTTTTGCGAGTAGCGCAAATTATCTTCGATATAGGTGTTATAGACACCGCGAGCCAAAGCCGCTTCGTCGCCACCACCTGTCCATACGCGCTGCCCTTTTTTACCAACGATAATCGCGGTGCCGGTATCCTGACAGGTTGGCAGAACGCCTTTTGCCGCGATATCGGAGTTTCGCAGGAATTGCAGCGCCACATATTTATCGTTTTCGCTGGCTTCCGGGTCACGCAGAATGTCGGCCACCTGTTGTTGGTGAGCCGGACGCAGCATAAATGACGCATCATGAAACGCCTGACGCGCCAGCAGAGTTAACGCTTCTGGCGCGACTTTCAAAATCTCCTGCCCTTCAAATTCAGATACGCTAACGTGTTCGCTGGTCAGCAGGTAATACTCGGTATCATCTTTTTTGAGTGGGAAAGGAGCCTGATAATGAAAGGGTTTGTTTGACATTGTTCTCTCACTTACTGCCTGGTTTGGTTATGCTCTGGGCGGGTGTTCCGTTGCCCTGTTAAAAGCGAGTAACAATATCCTACACACTTTTTTAACAAAAACTGAGACTAGTACGACTTTTTGCGGCTCCAGGTTACTTCCCGTAGGATTCTTGCTTTAATAGCGGGATTAATTTCCACATTTAAACAGGGATTGATCATGCAAAAACTCATTAACTCAGTGCAAAACTATGCCTGGGGCAGCAAAACGGCGTTGACTGAACTTTATGGTATGGAAAATCCGTCCAGCCAGCCGATGGCCGAGCTGTGGATGGGGGCACATCCGAAAAGCAGTTCCCGTGTGCACAATGCCGCAGGAGATATCGTTTCACTGCGTGATGTGATTGAGAGTGATAAATCGACTCTGCTTGGAGAGGCCGTTGCCAGACGCTTTGGCGAACTGCCTTTCCTGTTCAAAGTATTATGCGCAGCACAGCCGCTCTCCATTCAGGTTCATCCGAACAAACACAATTCTGAAATCGGTTTCGCCAAAGAAAATGCCGCAGGTATTCCGATGGATGCCGCCGAGCGTAACTATAAAGATCCTAACCACAAGCCGGAGCTGGTTTTTGCGCTGACACCATTCCTCGCGATGAACGCGTTTCGTGAGTTCTCCGAGATTGTCTCCCTGCTCCAGCCGGTCGCAGGTGCACATCCGGCAATTGCTCACTTTTTACAACAGCCTGATGCCGAACGTTTAAGCGAACTGTTCGCCAGCCTGTTGAATATGCAGAGTGAAGAAAAATCCCGCGCGCTGGCGATTTTAAAATCGGCACTCGACAGCCAACAGGGCGAACCATGGCAAACGATTCGTTTAATTTCTGAATTTTACCCGGATGACAGCGGTCTGTTCTCCCCGCTGTTGCTGAATGTGGTGAAACTGAACCCTGGCGAAGCGATGTTCCTGTTCGCTGAAACACCGCACGCCTACCTGCAAGGCGTGGCGCTGGAAGTGATGGCGAACTCCGATAACGTGCTGCGTGCGGGTCTGACGCCTAAATACATTGATATTCCTGAGCTGGTTGCCAACGTGAAGTTCGAAGCCAAACCAGCTAACCAGTTGTTGACCCAGCCGGTGAAGCAAGGTGCAGAACTGGACTTCCCGATTCCGGTGGATGATTTTGCCTTCTCGCTGCATGACCTTAGCGATAAAGAAACCACCATCAGCCAGCAAAGTGCCGCCATTTTGTTCTGCGTTGAAGGCGAAGCAACTCTGTGTAAAGGTTCTCAACAGTTACAGCTTAAACCGGGTGAGTCAGCGTTTATTGCCGCCAACGAGTCACCGGTGACAGTGAAAGGCCACGGACGTTTAGCCCGTGTTTACAACAAGCTGTAAGAGCTTACTGAAAAAATTAACATCTCTTGCTAAGCTTATTAAAGGCTTATAACACTTCAGGCGGCCAGTCCGCCTGATTTCATTTTATGGATAATCACTATGAATAAATCGCTGGTAGCGGTAGGCGTCATTGTTGCGCTCGGCGTAGTCTGGACGGGCGGCGCATGGTACACAGGCAAGAAAATAGAAACCCATCTCGAGGACATGGTCGCGCAGGCGAATGCGCAACTTAAGCTGACGGCTCCTGAATCCAACCTGGAAGTGAGTTATCAAAACTATCATCGCGGCGTGTTCAGCAGCCAGTTACAACTGGTGGTGAAACCCGTTGCCGGGAAAGAAAATCCGTGGATTAAAAGTGGTCAGAGCGTCATCTTCAACGAATCTGTTGATCATGGTCCCTTTCCCCTGGCTCAGCTGAAAAAACTGAACCTGATCCCATCGATGGCGTCGATTCAAACCACGCTTGTCAACAACAATGTGAGCAAGCCACTGTTTGATATGGCAAAAGGAGAAACACCTTTTGAGATTAACTCCCGCATTGGTTACAGCGGTGATTCCAGCTCAGATATCTCTCTCAAGCCACTGAATTACGAACAAAAAGATGAAAAAGTCGCCTTTAGCGGCGGCGAATTCCAGTTAAATGCAGACAGAGACGGCAAAGCTATCTCCCTTTCCGGGGAGGCGCAAAGCGGTCGGGTAGATGCGGTTAACGAATACAACCAGAAAGTACAGTTGACCTTTAATAATCTGAAAACTGACGGTTCCAGCACGCTGGCAAGTTTTGGTGAGCGCGTGGGCAACCAAAAACTGTCACTGGAAAAAATGACCATTTCGGTGGAAGGCAAAGAACTGGCGCTGCTGGAAGGCATGGAGATCAGCGGTAAATCAGACCTGGTCAATGACGGTAAAACGATCAATAGCCAACTGGATTACTCGCTAAATAGTCTGAAGGTACAGAATCAGGATCTGGGCAGCGGCAAGCTGACTTTAAAAGTGGGTCAGATTGATGGCGAAGCCTGGCATCAGTTCAGCCAGCAATATAACGCGCAAACTCAGGCACTGCTGGCACAGCCAGAGATTGCCATCAATCCCGAACTTTATCAGGAGAAAGTGACAGAAGCCTTCTTTAGCGCCCTGCCACTGATGTTGAAAGGCGATCCGGTGATAACTGTCGCTCCGCTAAGCTGGAAAAACAGTCAGGGTGAAAGTGCGCTGAATCTGTCGCTGTTCCTGAAAGATCCGGCAACGACTAAAGAAGCGCCGCAAACGCTGGCGCAGGAAGTAGATCGCTCGGTTAAGTCTCTGGAGGCAAAACTGACCATTCCGGTTGATATGGCAACTGAGCTGATGACCCAGGTAGCGAAGCTGGAAGGTTATCAGGAAGATCAAGCTAAAAAACTGGCAAAACAGCAAGTTGAAGGTGCATCAGCAATGGGTCAGATGTTCCGACTGACCACCTTGCAGGACAATACCATCACCACCAGCCTGCAATATGCTAACGGTCAGATCACGTTGAATGGCCAGAAAATGCCGCTGGAAGATTTTGTTGGTATGTTTGCAATGCCAGCATTAAACGTTCCGGCTGTACCAGCCATTCCGCAACAGTAATTCACTGCCAAAACGCCGGAGAGTTTTCTCTCCGGCGTTTTTTCTCACCTCAGCATAAAGTCATACTGAATACTCATTTTCACATCCCAGTAATTCAGGCGATCGCCCAGCGCACTGCCATCGCGCTTTTCCCGCCCTTTATCGGCGGCAAGAAAGAAATTCATCCCTTGTAGCGCCCCTTCGCTGACCCGATAGTTCATACCACCTAAGATGCCCGCACCTTCAATCCGCACGTCTCGTTTACTGGATTCATAACCACGGGTCACAATCGGTGCAAAAGTCAGCGTAAATTGCGGGGTTAAACGATAGTTGACGCCCAATTGCCAGGACTGCATTCCTTCACGGTTACGATCAAGACTTAATGAAAAAGGATAGCCAATGTCAGTGTCCACCACGGCGCCATTCATCGCATGACGCAGATAACCACCACTACCAAATACACTTCCCCACGGCGTGCTCCAGGTCAATTGTCCACTAACCAACGCCGTTTCATTGGGCTGGCTGGTATTACGACTTAAACCTTCGAGCTGCGCGTAAAAGCCGAGCAACTCCCCTTTCAACGTATAATTCGGGTCGAGCGGTATGCTTTTCTCGAGAATACTTTGTATCTGATTGGAAACATCTTTCTGTACCGATGCCCCCAGAGAATAGCGACTGGTATCATCATGCCAACTGGCGGCTAAAAAAGAACGTGCGCGATGTTTATCGTATTTTCCCGTCTGGCTGTTATACACCCCTTCATCACGAATACCGGTTGTTGAGTCGGTCCACAAAAATACTCTTGAGCGCCACATTCCCCACAGTTCGATATTAGGTGTTAAAGCCCAATAACCTAATACCCCTTCGGAAACAGTTGGTAATGTACGTTGCGAACTGCCAGCAATTAACGGAATACGATAAGGTAAACTGCCATAACTATAATCTGTTCCGAAGCGGCCTAATTTAAGCAAACTATTTTCACTCGGTTTTATTTTTACCGCGCCAAGGGAAAAGCCAAAACTTTTATCGCCATCAAGATACCATCGGGTACTCATATCAGCGCGAGCACCTAATTTATAAACATAATATGCTCCACCTTCGACGCCAATAATATTAGAATAATAGCCACTATTAAAATCGAGTAATCCTCCCTGTACCCACGCGTAAATATCTCTTCCCGCACCAGCACTGGGCTTGTCGGCCCGGCGTAATTCATTTTTCAGTCTGATACGTAGCCCCGCTTCATCGTCAACCAGTTGCGCGGCGTAAGCAGAGGTAAGGCCAGAGGCAGCCGTCAGGCAAATAACGGCCATGGCCACTATTTTTCTCATAGTTGCACCTTTGATGTTCTGATTATTTTTATAGAATATTAATTAGTGATATCGCTGATTAATTGCTGCTGCATTTGTTTGCGATTATCAATTTCAACCACGATTTCTTTGAATTTATTATCCGTGAGCGGATAAAACCAGATTATAGCGAATGCCAGTAGCATAAATCCGCAAGGGACTAAGGCAATTGATGTGCGTATCCCCATAATAACTTCCGGTGTTTGTGCCTGATTCGCAATATATCCGCTTAATCCCAAAATAAAGGCGGGAATTGAACCTCCTATTGCCTGGCCGCATTTGCGGGTAAATGAGAATAGCGAATAGGTAAGCCCTTCAATTCGCACGCCGGTCAGGTATTCACCGTATTCTACGGTATCAGCTTCCAGCGCCCACATCACGGTCATGGTAACGCCCTGACCAATTGAAGCGATGGCTAACGCGACCAACGCCACTGGCAGCGACCAGACGGAAACCCAGAAGAACAGCAAATAACCGCAGGTTCCCAGCAGAGCGCCAATCAGGAAAGTATTCTTTTTACCAATCCTGGCGACCATCCCTGGCACCAGCGGTGCCGACGCCACTGTACCGACCAGGTTTTGCACCAGTACCAGCACAGTAAACAGACCGGTGTCATTCAGCACATAGCGAACATAGAACAACGACGATGCGCTGACCGCGAAGGTCGAAATCAGCACACACAGTGCACCGATGCACAACATAAACAGCGGACGATTCCGTTTCAGCGTTTGCAGACTGATCTTCAATGACGGCTGTGCCACGATCCGTACCACATTCTCACGCGTCGATTTGAAGCAGATGAAGTAAAGCACCATCCCGGCAATGGCCAGTACAATCGTCCAGAAATGGTACACCGACACCATCTCCTCCGGGCTGGAGTTTTTAATGCTCGGTCCTATCAGAAAAGCCAGACAGACAAAGGTCAGCGAAGCGGCAATTCCTCGAGCCGCGCCCAGACGGGCGCGGGACTGCGGTTGTTGGGTCATCGCGGTAGCAAGTGAACCATAAGGAATATTCACCAGGCTGTAGCAAAGCCCGAGGCCCATGTAGGTCAAATATGCATACACTACTTTGCTGCTATGACTCCAGTCGGTCGGCACCCAGAATACCAGCACGCTGAAAATCATTAACGGCGCAGTACCGAAGAGTAAAAACGGGCGGAATTTTCCCCAGCGGGTATTAACACTGTCCACCACTCGTCCGGCAAAGACGTCGGCGAAAGCATCGAATACCCGAACCAGTAACAGCATGGTGCCCGCCGCAGCGGCACCGACGCCAGCGACGTCGGTGTAGTAACTCAACAGGAAGAGCGCCCCCATTGCGAAGGCGAAGTTATTGGCGACGTCACCGAGGCTGTAGCCGACGATGGTGCGCCAGGAGAGTTGTTGATTCATTGTTTGCCTCCCTGCTGCGGTTTTTCACCGAAGTTCATGCCAGTCCAGCGTTTTTGCAGCAAGAAAGCCGCCGACTTCGGTTTGCGGTCGCGGGTGAAGATACCTTTCTTGTTACCGCCAACGCGCAAAATGCCCTGCGAGGTTGCAAAATCGGCGAAATTCCATACCTGTTCACCGACGACGGCGCTGACGCGATCAAAGACGCGGTGATACATATCCAGCCATGCACATTGATACTCTTCACTCCACATGTCGGTGTACATCGAGTGCAGACCGGCTAACGTATCCACGCCGTATTCGGTGATGATAATCGGCTGATGCAGTTTCTCCTGCCAGGCCAGAAGTTCTTCTTCCAGTACCTTCTCTGCCGTTTCCAAATCGCCGCTTTGTACATACCAACCGTAATAACGGTTAAGACACAGCACATCGAAGAGATCGCTGATGGTATCGGTGTGAGCGTCGCAGAACATCACATTGACGCAGGTGATCGGTCGCGTCGGGTCGAGTTTACGCGTTGCTTCCGCCAGTGGCGCGAAATATTCCCGTGCACCTTGCGGGCGGGTATCCGGTTCATTGGCAATGCTCCACATCACCACGCTAGGGTGGTTTTTGTCACGCGCAATCAGTTCTTTAATCGCCTGTAAGTGCGCCTGCTGGGTTTCCCCGTTGACCGCCTCTTCGCTGTAGAGTTCTTTCGGCTTGTTGCCCGCTTCGAAACCAATGCCTAAAGAGAGGTTAAAGCCGACAGCTGCAGTTTCATCAATCACCACGATGCCATGTTCATCTGCCCAGTCGAGCATCTCTTCAGCGTAAGGGTAATGCGAGGTACGGTAGGAGTTAGCCCCAATCCAGTCCATTAATGCGTGATCGTGCACCATCAGCACGTTATCGAACCCTTTGCCGCGTAAATCTGCATCTTCATGGCGACCAAAACCAGTGAAGTAGAACGGTTTGTGGTTGATCAGGAACTGTTCGCCACTCACTGCCACTGACCGGATACCGATGCGCAGTGGATAGATGTCGCACTCTGTCTGGCTTTTGGCTGTGACGTACAGTTCATAGAGATAACCTTCACCCGGTTGCCAGAGGTGCGGATTCACTACTTGCAAGGTTCCGTTGTTGCCTTGTCCTGTTGCAACAACCTGTTGATCCGCATCACGCAGTTCAACGCTGACATCACCATTTGCCACCACCTGCCAGTCAATAGACGCGTGGTTACAGTCTTGCGCTACATGCGTCACCACGGTGATATCGTCTACCCAGGTGTTCGGCGTGGTGTAGAGCATTACGCTGCGATGGATCCCAGCGTAGTTAAAGAAATCATGGAAGTAAGACTGCTTTTTCTTACCGTTTTCGTCGGTAATCACCATTCCCGGCGGGATAGTCTGCCAGTTCAGTTCGTTGTTCACACAAACGGTGATACGTACACTTTTCCCGGCAATAACATATGGCGTGACATCGGCCTCAAACGGCGTATATCCCCCCTGATGCTCCATCACTTCCTGATTGTTTACCCACACTTTGCCGTAATGAGTGACCGCATCGAAACGCAGCACGATACGCTGCCCCGCCCAACCTTTAGGTATAAAGACTTCGCGCTGATACCAGACGTTACCCACATAATTACGAATATCCGCATCGGCGAACTGATCGTTAAAACTGCCCGGCACAGCAATTGCCCGGCTCTCTTGTAACGCGCTTTCCCACCAACGCTGATCAATTCCACAGTTTTCGCGATCCAGACTGAATGCCCACAGGCCGTCGAGTTTTTTGATTTCACGAGTTGGGGTTTCTACAGGACGTAACATAAGGGACTCCTCATTAAGATAAAAATACTGGTCAACCTTTAATCCGATTAGTTAACCAATTTTGTGATGTACACAGTTATCTGTGAGAAACCCATGGAAGAGAAATGGAAATAAAAAGAACTGACACCGCGATCAAAAAACCAAAAACTGCAATACCCACAGCGTGATACGGATCGCATTAATCTTTAAAACAGCGTTGACAGAAGCCACAAAATAAGCAATCGAACGTTCATTCGAATAGATTTTAAATGATAAATTTACGTGTCATATGGCCACTGTGTATGTGTTAACGGTGGTTTTGTGACGAAACGGAAAGAGTTTCTATGCAGGATTAAGCAGGCCAGTCTTCACCGACCCGCGAAAAGACAGAATCAGGATGCGGTTAAAATACCGCCAATCATCGCGCGTAATCCCCGGGCGAATGACGCTTCACACGCCAGGTCTTCGGCTTCGATATCGGCCAGTACGCCATAGGTCAAATCCAGCAGTAAACGAGAGGTCATTGCCGTGTTGATGTCAGGGTTTATCTCACCTTTTTGCTGGGCATCGCGCATACGCTGGGCGATAAACTCCGTAATCGTCAGATGCTTATTCTTTAGCATGGCGGCGACCTGTGGATTGCGCATCCCTTCTGCCATAATTTCGACCACCAGCGCCCTTTGTCCAAAGGCTTCATGAGTGAGAGACACTATCGACTCGACCATATAGTCAACGAAATGAATCCCTTCGATAGGTTCGCGGAAGCGGATCACCGCCCTCTCCTGATCCTGAAGGATAATCGCCTGAATCAGGGCTTCTTTAGAAATGAAATGGTGATAGAGCGTTCCTGGGCTTATGCCGCAAGATTTACAGATGGCTTTCATCGAGGCACTGTGAAATCCATTTTCTGAAAAAATCTCTCTGGCAGCATTGAGGATCCGGGTCCGTGTCGGTTGCGCTTCAGTCTGCATGTTATCCATCGTTAAACCATTATAGTTAGCGTGAATAAGTAGTTTACCGCTTTGCTATGCAAGCGCCTAACATTGCAGGTCAAATGTGCGAAGCCCCCCGCATTCGAGTATTATTCACACGATAATTGGTCAACCAACAATCGAAATGTGGCAACCAGTAGCGAGATGGAGACATTTTTCTGATAACCCATCAGCACCGGAAAACAACGCTGAGTTGCGTTGTTTTCCGGTTTATTCGAATTAATTGAGTTCCTGTACCCCACCGCCGGAGACAGTGAGAATTTGTCCGCTTATCCAGCTGGCTGCGGGTGAACACAAGAACAACGCCGCATTAGCAATATCTTGCGGTTGGCCCAGACGTCTGATTGGCGTGTGTTGCAACATTTTTTGTTCGATTTCTGGTGTAATAACGGATTTGAGGGCATCCGTTAATATTGCTCCCGGCGCAATACCATTCACCCGAATATTTTTTTCACCCAGGTCAAACGCCATATTCCTGACCAGATGACTGGCCGCAGCTTTAGAGGACGCATACGAGGTCATGTTTTTATTTTTATTTTCTGCCGCCATGGAAGTGATAGTCAGAATAACGCCACCGCCATTTTTTTCCATTTCTGGCGCAATGAGTTGTGAAAGATGGAAAAAAGAAAAGACATTCAGTTCATAAGCGCGGCGAAAATCCGCCATTGGCATATCAAATGGCTTAGGACCACCGCCACCAGCGTTGTTAACCAGAATATCCACTTTACCCAACTTACTAATGGCAAAGTCTGCCAGAGCGGATAATTCCTGTTCGGACGTAATATCACAGCGCCACGCAAATGCCTGACCACCCAGTTGTTGAATCTCATCAACAACATGATTTGCTGCATCGGCGTTAATATCACTGACCACTACAGATGCACCTGCTGTCGCGAATGTAATGGCGATTTCTTTACCAATACCTGCACCCGCACCGGTGATGATGGCGCATTTTCCGTCGAGTCTCAGGTTGTCAGAATTAAACACATAAACCTCCTGTGAACTTCAGTAAAAATAAAAGGCACCGCCTGTGTGCCACATTTTTTATCATTAACCTTGAGGAAAGGACACTACCAGGTATAGCAGATAAAGAGAGGATTATTTCGCCGCAATGAGCCGGGCGGGGATAATAAGATTACGTGAATGCGTCTCTTCATGGGTGATTTTTTGCATCATGCGATCCGCAAGTGTTGTACCAAGTTCCCGCGCAGGTGTACTTGCCCAGGTAACGGGTATGTCATCAAGTGTGGTTTGCGTCGCATCGGTAAATGCCGCCAGCGAAACCTGTTGCTCAAAGTAACGATCGACTCCGCTTTCCCCGCTCTGGCGCCCTGCTTTTAGCAAACCAAACCATGCCCCCATCGCAATAGTTTCGTTATAACAAACCACGGCACTGATAGTCGGGTTACGGCGCAAAAGTGCCGTGATAGCTTCCGCAGCTTGCTTCTGGCTGGAAGCGCACTCCAGTACCCAATCGCTGTGAAACGGCAGGCCAAATTTTAATAATGTCACACAGTATCCCCCCACCCGCTCCGCGCGGGTTAATGAAGAACTTTGCCCTCCCAGCCAGGCGATACGCTGATGTCCATTGCGAATGAGATGCTCCGTCAACAACTGTGCAGCCTGCATGTTGTCCGGGCGAACCGTATCGACATCATCAAGATAACTGGCACGGGAAGCGAAAATCACCGGGATACCTTTTTCTTCTGCCATCCGCCGCAGGCCATCGCTGCTTCCCGCCGCACCGGCAATCACTACACCATCGACGCCCTGGTTGAGCAACAGTGAGAACCGCTGTGCCAACTGCTCGCCGTCTTTACCGCCGTGAAGCAAAAAAACCATCCGCCCCTGCGCCTCCAGAGCTTCCGTCAATCCGGCCGTTAATTCAGCGTAAAATGACGTAGATAAATCACGCACGATCAAACCAATGACGCCGCTTTGCCCGCCGCGCAGTGCCGACGCCTGGCGATTACGCACAAATCCCAGCTCTTCAATAGCTGCGTTAACCCGTTCCCCCGTAGCGGTAGATATCCGTCCTTTTCCGCTAAGTACCAGCGAAACGGTACTGACCGATACTCCCGCAGCCAGCGCAACATCATGAATGGTGATTTTTTTGGCGGTAGCCATACAGATGACCTACTCCCTGATTTTGTGACAGATAAAACGTTTTACCTTTAATTTATCTTATACCCGCTATTATCGTCGCGTAATGTGATTTATGCCTCACTAAAGTTTGATAAAACGTTTTATCTTCTCGCGCAATTTATTGAATCCAGACTGTTCTTAACAAGGAGTCGTTTTATGACGGCGAAAGCAGCACCGAAAGTCACGCTGTGGGAATTTTTCCAGCAGTTAGGCAAAACCTTTATGTTACCCGTCGCATTACTGTCGTTCTGCGGAATTATGTTAGGGATTGGTAGTTCCCTTAGTAGCCATGATGTCATCACCCTCATCCCGGCATTGGGTAACCCCGTGTTGCAGGCTATCTTTACCTGGATGAGTAAAATTGGCTCGTTCGCTTTTAGCTTTCTGCCGGTGATGTTCTGTATTGCGATCCCGCTAGGACTGGCGCGAGAGAACAAAGGCGTAGCGGCGTTCGCTGGTTTCGTGGGTTATGCGGTAATGAACCTGGCGGTTAACTTCTGGTTGACCAATAAAGGCATTCTGCCAACCACCGATGCAGCCGTTCTGAAAGCCAATAACATCCAGAGCATTCTTGGGATCCAGTCGATCGACACCGGGATCCTCGGTGCGGTGATCGCCGGTATTATCGTCTGGATGCTGCATGAGCGTTTCCATAATATCCGCCTGCCGGATGCGCTGGCATTCTTCGGCGGTACGCGCTTCGTGCCAATTATCTCCTCGCTGGTGATGGGTCTTGTCGGTCTGGTGATTCCGTTAGTCTGGCCGATTTTTGCCATGGGTATTAGCGGCTTAGGTCATATGATCAACAGCGCGGGTGATTTCGGACCTATGCTGTTTGGTACGGGTGAACGTCTGCTGTTGCCGTTTGGTCTGCATCACATTCTGGTGGCATTAATTCGCTTTACCGACGCGGGCGGCACGCAGGAAGTCTGTGGACAAACCGTCAGCGGCGCACTCACCATCTTCCAGGCGCAATTAAGCTGCCCGACCACTCACGGTTTCTCTGAAAGCGCCACGCGTTTCCTCTCCCAGGGTAAAATGCCTGCATTCCTCGGCGGTCTGCCAGGTGCTGCATTAGCCATGTATCAATGTGCTCGCCCGGAAAACCGTCATAAAATTAAAGGTCTGCTGATTTCTGGTCTGATCGCCTGTGTTGTTGGCGGCACTACCGAACCGCTGGAGTTCCTGTTCCTGTTCGTTGCCCCAGTTCTGTATGTGATCCACGCGCTGTTAACCGGCCTCGGCTTCACCGTCATGTCTGTGCTCGGCGTCACCATCGGTAATACCGACGGCAATATCATCGACTTTGTGGTGTTCGGTATTTTGCATGGCCTGTCGACTAAGTGGTACATGGTGCCAGTGGTGGCGGCAATCTGGTTTGTCGTTTACTACTTCATCTTCCGTTTCGCTATCACCCGCTTCAATCTGAAAACCCCGGGGCGCGACAGTGAAGTTGCCAGCTCAATCGAAAAAGCCGTTGCTGGTGCGCCGGGTAAATCAGGTTACAACGTTCCAGCAATTCTCGAAGCCTTAGGCGGTGCCGACAATATTGTCAGCCTGGATAACTGCATTACCCGCCTGCGTTTGTCAGTGAAAGATATGTCGCTTGTTAATGTGCAGGCGCTAAAGGACAATCGGGCAATTGGCGTAGTACAACTTAATCAACATAACCTGCAGGTTGTTATCGGGCCGCAAGTTCAGTCTGTAAAAGACGAAATGGCTGGTCTGATGCGTACTGTTCAGGCATAAGGATAAAATATGTTCGATTTTTCAAAGGTCGTGGATCGTCATGGAACATGGTGTACACAGTGGGACTATGTCGCTGACCGTTTCGGCACTGCTGACCTGTTACCGTTCACGATTTCAGACATGGATTTTGCCACCGCCCCCTGCATTATCGGGGCGCTTAATCAACGCCTGATGCACGGTGTATTTGGCTACAGCCGCTGGAAAAACGATGAGTTTCTCGCGGCTATTGCCCACTGGTTCTCCACCCAGCATAACACCGCCATTGATACGCAGTCGGTGGTTTATGGTCCTTCTGTTATCTATATGGTGTCGGAATTGATTCGCCAGTGGTCTGCTGTCGGTGAAGGTGTAGTGATCCATACCCCAGCTTACGACGCATTTTACAAAGCCATCGAAGGTAATCAGCGCACCGTGATGCCCGTTGCTTTAGAGAAACGGGCAGACGGCTGGTTTTGCGATATGACCAAACTGGAAGCGGTGTTGGCAAAACCGGAGTGTAAAATTATGCTCCTGTGTAGCCCGCAGAACCCCACCGGTAAGGTCTGGAGTTGTGACGAACTGGAGATAATGGCAGACCTGTGCGAGCGGCATGATGTGCGCGTTATCTCCGATGAAATCCATATGGATATGGTATGGGGCGAGCAACCGCATATTCCCTGGAGTAACGTGGCGCGCGGAAACTGGGCGCTGCTGACCTCAGGCTCAAAAAGCTTCAACATACCCGCTCTGACCGGAGCCTACGGCATCATTGAAAATAGCGATAGTCGCGAGGCGTATTTATCGGCACTGAAAGGTCGTGATGGATTGTCCTCACCAGCCGTACTGGCGCTTACCGCCCATATTGCCGCCTATCAACAAGGCGCGCCGTGGCTGGATGCCTTACGTGTCTATCTGAAAGACAATCTGACATATATCGCAAATACGATGAATGCAGCGTTCCCGGAACTCAACTGGCAGATCCCACAATCCACTTATCTTGCCTGGCTTGATCTACGTCCGTTAAATATAGACGACAACGCATTGCAAAAAGCCCTGATTAAGCAAGAAAAAGTAGCGATCATGCCGGGATATACCTACGGTGAAGAGGGTCGTGGCTTTGTTCGTCTCAATGCAGGATGCCCGCGTTCAAAACTGGAAAAAGGTGTTGCCGGTTTGATTAACGCCATCCGAACTGTACGTTGATTACGATTGCGCAACGTAAATAATCGTTGCGCAATCGTAGATTTTCACCCGGTTTTGTTTTTATAATGGTGCGCACTTTTATATACAGAAAAAGAGTGCGACCATGATTGATACAACCCTGCCATTAACCGATATCCATCGCCACCTTGATGGCAACATTCGTCCCCAGACCATTCTTGAACTTGGCCGCCAGTATAATATCTCGCTTCCTGCACAGTCCCTGGAAACGTTGATCCCTCACGTTCAGGTCATCGCCAACGAACCCGATCTGGTTAGCTTTCTGACCAAACTCGACTGGGGCGTTAAAGTTCTTGCCACGCTCGACGCCTGCCGTCGCGTGGCGTTTGAAAATATAGAAGATGCCGCCCGTAATGGCCTGCACTATGTTGAACTGCGTTTTTCGCCGGGTTACATGGCGATGGCGCATCAGCTGCCTGTCGCTGGCGTCGTCGAAGCAGTCATTGATGGCGTACGTGAAGGCTGCCGCACCTTTGGCGTGCAGGCGAAACTTATCGGTATTATGAGCCGAACCTTTGGCGAAGCCGCCTGTCAGCAAGAGCTGGAAGCATTTTTGGCTCACCGCGATCAGATTACCGCACTGGATTTAGCCGGTGATGAGCTTGGTTTCCCGGGGAGTCTGTTCCTTTCTCACTTCAATCGCGCGCGTGATGCAGGCTGGCATATTACTGTCCATGCAGGCGAAGCCGCCGGGCCAGAAAGCATCTGGCAGGCTATTCGTGAACTGGGG
Organism: Escherichia sp. 93.1518; assembly: GCF_013368915.2. NCBI lineage: Bacteria > Pseudomonadati > Pseudomonadota > Gammaproteobacteria > Enterobacterales > Enterobacteriaceae > Escherichia > Escherichia sp. 93.1518. Next base: position 240,211 of record NZ_JABWMT020000001.1, on the reverse strand, counting down.
GCGCAGCGTATTGGACATGGCGTAAAAGCCATTGAAGATCGGGCGCTGATGGATTTCCTCGCTGAACAGCAAATTGGTATTGAATCTTGTCTGACCTCAAATGTTCAGACCAGCACCGTAGCGTCTCTGGCGGCACATCCGCTGAAAACGTTCCTTGAGCATGGTATTTGTGCCAGCATTAACACTGACGATCCAGGCGTACAGGGTGTGGATATCATTCACGAATATACCGTTGCCGCGCCGGCTGCTGGGTTATCCCGCGAGCAAATCCGCCAGGCGCAGATTAATGGTCTGGAAATGGCTTTCCTCAGCGCAGAGGAAAAACGCGCACTGAAAGAAAAAGTAGCAGCGAAATAAGAACATGCCTGATAAGACACGTAAGCGTCGTATCAGGCATTAAACTCATCAAGAATGTCTACATTATTTACGCCAGACACAGCGTCGCGCGATGTTTGGCGGATTCAATGCCCAGCTCAATCAGCTCCATCACCTGGATTGCCTGACTTGCCGGAACCGGATTTTCTCCATCGCCATTCAACGCATCACGAATAGCAGCATAGTAAGCCGGATAATTTCCCGGCACCGTGAGCAGTGTTTCTTCGACACGTTCTTCACCTTCAACGCGGGTAAGTACGCCGTCACGCATATCATAGCCCCAATCCTCTTGTGGCAGACGCTCGCCATTTTTCAAGCGTTCTTCCTGTGGATCGAGGCCATATTTAATATAGCTGCCGCGAGAGCCATGAACGATATAACGCGCCGACTCTGCTGCCGCCAGCATAGTGCCGTGTAAAATAACCCGCCGCTGTGGATAGGACAAAATGGCGTGGAAATAATCGGTCGACTGCGCTCCTGGGCGTAACTGTGCTAAATCCACGGTCATGCTGACAGGTAAGCCAAACAACGTAATGGCCTGATCGAGCAGATGCGGTGCCAGATCGTACCAGATACCGCTGCCAGGACCGCCCTGTTCACGCCAGCGATCGCGTACCTGCGGACGGAAACGATCAAAATGTGACTCAAAGTAAGCAACCTCACCCAGCACACCTTCCGCAAGTAATCCTTTCAGCGTCAGAAAATCGCTGTCCCAGCGACGGTTATGAAACACGGACAACACGCGTCCAAGGCTTTTTGCCAGCGCATCCAGCTCCCGCGCTTGTGACAGTGTCACGGTAAAGGGCTTATCAACGACTACGTGTTTACCCGCTTCCAGCGCCGCTTTCGCTAACGGAAAATGAGTATCGTTGGGCGTAGGAATGACAATCAGGTCAATATTGGGATCATTAAAGAGATGCTTCGGTTCAGAGACAACCGTAACCGTTGGCCAGTCGGCCTTTACTTTTGTTTCGTCACTGCTGGAGATAACTGCCAGCTCCAGCCCGGGCGTGCCCGCAATCAGGGGCGCATGGAAGGTTTTACTCGCATAACCGTACCCAATCAACCCAACACGGATGTTGTCGCTCATGTCATTGCCTCTCATTAAAGTATGATTGCTATTTGACACTATCCTTTACCCTCTCTCAACAGTTTAATAACCTGCCTGCAATAAGGGATGTTATTTAACTTAAGTCAAAAAAATAGCTAATTTTCCGAAGGAAAAAGATAAATATCGCAAAAACATCAGTAAAAATCTTGCTGGAGCAATTATTGCTAAGTAACATTTACGGCCTTAGTAAATGGATCAATCAACATAGATGTGGGCAGTAATGAATCGTCTTATTGAATTAACAGGTTGGATCGTTCTTGTTGTTTCAGTCATTCTTCTTGGCGTGGCGAGTCACATTGACAACTACCAGCCGCCAGAACAGAGTACCCAGGTGCAACACAAGTAATCTCTGCGTTTGCAAGACAACATGCAGCCATTCGGGTGCATGTTTTAACTTGACAGGTATTTAAACCAGGAATTTATTATCTTGCTCGGTGGAGTTGACGATTGTCAGGGATAGTAAAGCGCGTTACTCTTTTATTAGCAGTATTTCATCCCTGAATATTTGCCATCAGCGCATTCTTATTATTGTTATTGCAAAAGCGTTCACCGCTGGTGAAATTTTATCATAACATATAACGCCTACCACTTTGGTATTAGTTATTTTATGGATCTTTTATGACTGCTCAGGAATACTTATTAAAGTTTCGTAAAATCAATTCTCTCGAAAGTCTGGAAAAACTCTACGACCACCTTAATTACACCCTGACGGACGATCAGGATATTATCAATATGTATCGCGCAGCCGATCACCGCCGTGCTGAGCTGGTCTCTGGCGGTCGATTGTTTGACCTTGGCCAGGTTCCAAAGTCCGTCTGGCACTATGTTCAATAAAGAAAGTAGCGATCGGTTATAAAAGCCTTATAATAACGCCCCTAAAATTAGATTTGCCTGTTTGCTGTCGCTATTCTGGAGAACGTATGACCACCACAACGCCACAACGTATTGGAGGCTGGTTGCTTGGCCCGTTAGCCTGGCTGTTAGTCGCCCTATTGAGTACGACGCTGGCGTTGTTGCTGTACTGTGCAGCGTTATCCTCTCCTCAAACATTTAAAACGCTCGGCGAACAAACACTAACGACGCAAATCTTATGGGGCGTTTCGTTTATTACCGCCATTGCCATGTGGTATTACACCTTGTGGTTAACTATTGCATTCTTTAAACGTCGGCGTTGTGTTCCTAAACACTATATTATCTGGTTACTGATTTCCGTATTACTGGCGGTTAAAGCCTTCGCGTTTTCGCCAGTTGAAGATGGTGTCGCCGTTCGCCAGTTGCTGTTTACTTTGCTGGCAACCGCATTGATCGTCCCCTATTTCAAACGCTCGTCGCGGGTGAAAGCGACGTTTGTGAATCCGTAATAACCTTACAGTTAACCTGTTGTCGCCTGCTCTGGATTAACGGATAATAGGCGGCTTTTTTATTTCAGGCCGAAAAATGACTGACTACCTGTTACTGTTTGTCGGAACTGTACTGGTCAATAACTTTGTACTGGTCAAGTTTCTGGGGCTTTGCCCGTTTATGGGCGTTTCCAAAAAGCTGGAAACCGCAATGGGCATGGGGCTGGCAACAACATTTGTGATGACGCTGGCGTCTATTTGCGCCTGGCTTATCGACACGTGGATTTTGATCCCACTCGATCTGATTTACCTGCGCACCCTGGCCTTTATTCTGGTGATTGCCGTGGTCGTGCAGTTCACCGAGATGGTGGTACGTAAAACCAGCCCGGTGCTTTACCGACTGCTGGGGATTTTTCTCCCGCTTATCACCACCAACTGTGCGGTGCTCGGCGTGGCATTGCTGAATATCAATCTCGGACACAATTTCTTGCAGTCGGCACTGTACGGTTTTTCTGCTGCTGTCGGCTTCTCGCTGGTGATGGTGCTTTTCGCCGCCATTCGCGAACGCCTTGCTGTGGCTGATGTCCCGGCACCTTTTCGCGGTAATGCCATTGCTCTCATTACCGCAGGTCTTATGTCTCTGGCCTTTATGGGCTTTAGTGGTTTGGTGAAGTTGTAATGAATGCTATCTGGATTGCCGTTGCCGCCGTGAGCCTGCTGGGTCTGGCGTTTGGCGCCATTCTGGGTTATGCCTCCCGCCGTTTTGCGGTGGAAGACGATCCGGTCGTTGAGAAAATTGACGAAATCTTACCGCAGAGCCAGTGTGGGCAGTGCGGTTATCCTGGCTGTCGCCCGTATGCGGAAGCCATCAGCTGTAATGGTGAAAAAATCAACCGCTGCGCCCCTGGCGGCGAAGCTGTAATGCTAAAAATTGCCGAACTGCTTAATGTCGAGCCGCAGCCGCTGGATGGCGATGCGCAAGAGTTGACGCCTGCGCGGATGGTGGCGGTTATTGATGAAAATAACTGTATTGGCTGCACCAAGTGCATTCAGGCGTGTCCGGTAGACGCCATCGTTGGCGCTACCCGTGCCATGCATACGGTAATGAGTGATCTCTGTACGGGCTGCAATTTATGCGTTGACCCGTGCCCGACGCACTGCATCTCGTTGCAACCGGTCGCAGAAACGCCTGACTCCTGGAAATGGGATCTGAACACCATTCCCGTGCGCATTATTCCCGTGGAACACCATGCTTAAGTTATTCTCTGCATTCAAAAAAAATAAAATCTGGGATTTCAACGGCGGCATCCATCCACCGGAGATGAAAACTCAGTCCAACGGTACTCCCCTGCGCCAGGTTCCATTGGCGCAGCGTTTTGTCATGCCACTGAAACAGCATATTGGTGCTGAAGGTGAGCTGTGTGTTAACGTCGGCGATAAAGTATTGCGCGGTCAGCCGCTTACCCGTGGTCGCGGCAAAATGCTGCCGGTTCACGCGCCAACGTCTGGCACGGTTACGGCTATTGCACCCCACTCGACGGCTCATCCTTCAGCCTTAGCTGAATTAAGCGTGATTATTGATGCCGATGGTGAAGATTGCTGGTTCCCACGTGACGGCTGGGCTGATTACCGCTCACGAAGCCGGGAAGAATTAATTGAACGCATTCATCAGTTTGGCGTCGCCGGGCTGGGTGGTGCAGGCTTCCCGACAGGCGTTAAATTGCAGGGCGGCGGCGATAAAATCGAAACCTTGATTATTAACGCAGCCGAGTGCGAACCGTATATTACCGCTGATGACCGTCTGATGCAGGATTGCGCTGCTCAGGTCGTAGAAGGCATTCGCATTCTTGCGCATATCCTACAGCCGCGCGAAATCCTTATCGGTATTGAAGATAACAAACCTCAGGCGATCTCCATGCTTCGCGCGGTGCTGGCGGATTCCCACGATATTTCTCTGCGGGTGATTCCAACCAAATATCCTTCCGGCGGCGCCAAACAGCTAACGTACATCCTGACCGGGAAACAAGTACCGCACGGCGGTCGCTCATCGGATATCGGCGTGTTAATGCAAAACGTTGGTACGGCTTACGCAGTAAAACGCGCAGTAATCGATGGTGAACCGATTACCGAGCGCGTGGTGACGCTGACCGGCGAAGCGATTGCTCGTCCGGGCAACGTCTGGGCGCGTCTGGGTACGCCGGTGCGTCATTTATTGAACGATGCCGGATTCTGCCCTTCTGCCGATCAAATGGTGATTATGGGCGGCCCGCTGATGGGCTTTACCTTACCGTGGCTGGATGTACCGGTAGTCAAAATCACCAACTGCCTGTTAGCTCCGTCCGCCAGTGAACTGGGCGAACCACAGGAAGAACAAAGCTGCATCCGCTGTAGCGCCTGTGCCGATGCCTGCCCTGCGGATCTTTTGCCGCAGCAGTTGTACTGGTTCAGCAAAGGTCAACAGCACGACAAAGCCACCACGCACAACATTGCCGACTGTATTGAATGCGGTGCCTGCGCGTGGGTTTGCCCGAGTAATATTCCCCTGGTGCAATATTTCCGTCAGGAAAAAGCCGAGATTGTCGCCATTCGTCAGGAAGAGAAACGCGCCGCAGAAGCTAAAGCGCGTTTTGAAGCTCGTCAGGCACGTCTGGAACGCGAAAAAGCTGCGCGTCTTGAACGACATAAGAGCGCAGCAGTTCAACCGGCAGCCAAAGACAAAGATGCGATTGCTGCCGCACTGGCACGTGTGAAAGAAAAACAAGCTCAGGCCACGCAACCGATTGTGATTAAAGCGGGCGAACGCCCGGATAACAGCGCGATTATTGCGGCACGGGAAGCCCGTAAAGCACAAGCCAGAGCAAAACAGGCAGAATTGCAGCAAACTAACGACGCCGCAAGCGTTGCTGATCCACGTAAAGCGGCAGTAGAGGCCGCAATTGCTCGAGCGAAAGCACGCAAGCTGGAACAACAACCTGCTAACGAATCGCCGCAGGAACAGGTTGACCCGCGCAAGGCCGCCGTCGAAGCCGCTATCGCCCGCGCCAAAGCACGCAAGCTGGAGCAGCAGCAGGCTAACGCAGAACCAGAAGAACAGGTCGACCCGCGCAAGGCCGCCGTTGAAGCTGCTATCGCCCGCGCCAAAGCACGCAAACTGGAACAGCAGCTGGCAAACGCAGAACCAGAAGAACAGGTCGACCCGCGCAAAGCCGCCGTTGAAGCTGCTATCGCCCGCGCCAAAGCACGTAAGCTGGAACAGCAGCCGGCAAACGCAGAACCAGAAGAACAGGTTGATCCGCGCAAGGCCGCCGTTGAAGCCGCTATTGCCCGCGCCAAAGCACGCAAACTGGAACAGCAACAGGCTAATGCAGAACCAGAAGAACAGGTCGATCCGCGCAAAGCGGCAGTTGCTGCGGCTATAGCCCGCGTTCAGGCCAAAAAAGCCGCCCAGCAAAAGGTTGTAAACGAGGACTAAATGGTATTCAGAATAGCTAGCTCCCCTTATACCCATAACCAGCGCCAGACATCGCGCATTATGTTGCTGGTACTGATCGCAGCCGTGCCCGGAATCGCTGCGCAACTTTGGTTTTTTGGCTGGGGTACTCTCGTTCAGATCCTCCTGGCGTCGATCAGTGCACTGTTAGCCGAAGCTCTTGTACTTAAACTGCGCAAACAGCCTGTTTCCACAACCTTGAAAGATAATTCGGCGCTTTTAACAGGGCTGTTACTCGCCGTAAGTATTCCGCCCCTCGCACCGTGGTGGATGGTCGTGCTGGGTACGGTGTTTGCGGTGATCATCGCTAAACAGTTATACGGCGGTCTGGGGCAAAACCCGTTTAACCCGGCGATGATTGGCTATGTGGTCTTACTGATCTCCTTCCCGGTGCAGATGACCAGCTGGCTGCCACCGCATGAAATTGCGGTCAACATTCCTGGCTTCATCGACGCCATACAGGTTATCTTCAGCGGTCATACTGCCAGCGGCGGTGATATGAACACGCTACGCTTAGGTATTGATGGCATTAGCCAGGCAACGCCACTGGATACGTTCAAAACTTCTGTCCGCGCCGGTCATTCGGTTGAGCAGATTATGCAGTATCCGATCTACAGCGGTATTCTGGCGGGTGCTGGCTGGCAATGGGTAAACCTCGCCTGGCTGGTTGGCGGCGTGTGGTTGCTATGGCAGAAAGCGATTCGCTGGCATATTCCGGTCAGCTTCTTAGTAACGCTGGCGTTATGCGCAACGTTGGGCTGGTTGTTTTCACCAGAAACACTGGCATCACCGCAAATTCATCTGCTTTCTGGCGCGACCATGCTCGGCGCATTCTTTATTCTGACCGATCCGGTGACCGCTTCTACGACCAATCGTGGTCGTCTGATTTTCGGTGCGCTGGCGGGCTTATTAGTCTGGTTGATCCGCAGTTTCGGCGGCTATCCTGACGGCGTGGCTTTTGCTGTCTTGCTGGCGAACATCACGGTTCCTCTGATCGATTACTACACGCGTCCGCGCGTCTACGGCCATCGCAAAGGATAAACCATGCTGAAAACTATCCGAAAACACGGTATTACACTGGCGCTGTTTGCTGCGGGTTCAACAGGTTTAACGGCGGCCATCAACCAGATGACCAAAACGACGATTGCCGAACAGGCCAGCCTGCAACAAAAGGCGTTATTTGATCAGGTGCTGCCAGCCGAACGCTATAACAATGCGCTGGCGCAGAGTTGCTACCTGGTGACGGCACCAGAGTTAGGTAAAGGTGAGCATCGGGTTTACATCGCTAAACAGGATGACAAGCCGGTAGCCGCCGTTCTGGAGGCGACCGCGCCGGATGGCTATTCCGGTGCGATTCAGCTACTGGTGGGAGCCGATTTTAACGGCACGGTACTTGGCACGCGCGTGACAGAACATCACGAAACGCCAGGGCTTGGCGATAAAATCGAACTGCGCCTTTCAGACTGGATCACCCATTTTGCAGGTAAAAAAATCAGCGGTGCTGACGACGCACACTGGGCGGTGAAGAAAGATGGTGGTGATTTCGACCAGTTTACTGGCGCGACGATTACGCCTCGCGCGGTGGTGAATGCGGTAAAACGCGCCGGATTGTACGCTCAGACGTTACCGGCACAACTTTCTCAACTTCCTGCCTGTGGAGAATAAACCGTGAGCGAAATTAAAGACGTTATTGTTCAGGGGTTATGGAAGAACAACTCCGCACTGGTTCAGTTGCTTGGCCTCTGCCCGCTGCTGGCGGTCACGTCCACTGCCACCAACGCACTGGGTTTAGGGCTTGCGACGACGCTGGTGCTGACGCTTACCAACCTGACTATCTCGACACTGCGTCACTGGACGCCAGCTGAGATCCGTATCCCGATCTACGTGATGATCATCGCCTCGGTTGTCAGCGCCGTACAGATGCTGATCAACGCCTACGCCTTCGGCCTGTATCAGTCGTTAGGGATTTTTATTCCGCTGATTGTCACTAACTGTATCGTTGTGGGTCGTGCTGAAGCCTTCGCCGCCAAAAAAGGTCCGGCGCTTTCGGCTCTTGATGGTTTTTCGATAGGGATGGGCGCAACCTGCGCAATGTTCGTGCTGGGTTCACTGCGCGAAATCATCGGCAATGGAACGTTGTTTGACGGTGCTGATGCGCTGTTGGGTAACTGGGCAAAAGTATTGCGGGTGGAGATCTTCCACACTGATTCACCTTTCCTGCTGGCAATGTTACCACCAGGCGCATTTATTGGTCTGGGACTGATGCTGGCAGTGAAATATCTGATTGACGAAAAAATGAAAAAGCGCCGCGCTGAAGCCGTCGCCGAACGCGACTTGCCGAACGGTGAAACAGGGAATGTCTGATGAACAAAGCAAAACGCCTGGAGATCCTCACACGCCTGCGTGAGAACAATCCTCACCCCACAACCGAGCTTAATTTCAGTTCGCCTTTTGAATTGCTGATCGCCGTACTGCTTTCCGCTCAGGCCACCGATGTCAGCGTTAATAAGGCGACGGCGAAGCTCTACCCGGTGGCTAATACACCTGCAGCAATGCTCGAACTGGGCGTCGAAGGGGTGAAAACCTATATCAAAACTATTGGGCTTTATAACAGCAAAGCGGAAAATATCATAAAGACCTGCCGTATCTTACTGGAACAGCATAATGGCGAAGTGCCGGAAGATCGCGCGGCGCTTGAAGCTTTGCCAGGCGTAGGACGTAAAACAGCTAATGTGGTGTTGAATACCGCTTTCGGCTGGCCGACCATCGCTGTAGATACCCACATTTTCCGTGTCTGCAACCGCACCCAATTTGCACCAGGAAAAAATGTCGAGCAGGTCGAGGAAAAATTGCTGAAAGTGGTGCCAGCAGAATTTAAAGTCGATTGCCACCACTGGTTAATTCTTCACGGACGTTATACCTGCATCGCCCGCAAGCCCCGCTGTGGCTCCTGCATTATTGAAGATCTTTGTGAATACAAAGAGAAAGTTGACATCTGACACAAATGGGTAGCGTCGTCTACCCATCCATTACCTTTCCTTATCTTCTTCAAAAACATCTTTCTAACGTTAATGATGCCGCCTCGCTGCGGCATCATCAGGCAATCCGTTTGTGAATAACCAAAAATGCAGGTTAATTGTTTTTTTAATAGCGAAATTTTCTATCCATTCGTGATCAAGATCACACTGATGCTGAAATGTAAAAACAATGCATTTTAAAAGTTAAATTTGACAAAGCATTGATTCAATCCGTCCTGAAACCTACAAAACATTACACTGGCTATTTTTCAGATAATGGACTATCCCACTACATAAAACACCTTATAGCAGAACATATCGCCAAACTGGAATTATTACCCTATCTCAGTAGTGAAAAAATCTGCCGTTACGTTTTTTGAAAAATTTAACGCTGGATAACATTTCGCGGAGCCGATGAATTCCCCACGCCAGTTATATGTAACAGATTATTACAAAAGACTTGTCTGAAAGTGCAAGATAGTGAACATTACCTGCCGTTTCCCCTCCCACTATAACAATTGCGCGTATGTTTTTTAGACATCACGCGAGAAAGCACCCCCGTTAATATGGGATGTAAAAAAAGAGGTAAAAGTGTCCACTGCAAACCAAAAACCAACAGAAAGCGTTAGTTTGAACGCTTTCAAACAACCGAAGGCGTTCTATCTCATCTTCTCGATTGAGTTATGGGAACGTTTTGGTTATTACGGCCTACAAGGAATTATGGCTGTCTACCTGGTTAAACAACTGGGTATGTCTGAAGCGGATTCAATCACCCTTTTCTCTTCCTTTAGCGCCCTGGTTTATGGTCTGGTCGCTATCGGCGGCTGGTTAGGTGACAAGGTACTGGGTACTAAACGCGTTATTATGCTTGGTGCTATTGTACTGGCCATTGGTTATGCGCTGGTTGCATGGTCTGGTCACGACGCCGGTATCGTCTATATGGGTATGGCGGCCATTGCCGTAGGTAACGGCCTGTTTAAAGCCAACCCGTCTTCGCTGCTCTCTACTTGCTATGAGAAAAACGACCCGCGTCTGGACGGTGCATTTACCATGTACTACATGTCCGTCAACATCGGTTCTTTCTTCTCTATGATTGCAACCCCATGGCTGGCTGCCAAATATGGCTGGAGCGTCGCGTTCGCCCTTAGCGTAGTAGGTCTGTTAATCACTATCGTTAACTTCGCCTTCTGCCAACGCTGGGTTAAGCAGTACGGCTCAAAACCTGACTTTGAACCAGTCAACTACCGTAACCTGCTGCTGACCATTATTGGTGTTGTGGCCCTGATCGCAGTTGCAACCTGGCTGCTGCACAACCAGGAAGTTGCACGTATGGCGCTGGGCGTTGTTGCTCTGGGTATCGTGGTTATCTTCGGTAAAGAAGCGTTTGCCATGAAAGGTGCTGCGCGTCGTAAAATGATCGTTGCCTTCATCCTGATGCTTGAAGCAATCATCTTCTTCGTGCTGTACAGCCAGATGCCGACGTCTCTGAACTTCTTTGCGATTCGTAACGTTGAACACACTATTCTGGGTCTGGCCGTTGAGCCAGAGCAGTATCAGGCGCTGAACCCGTTCTGGATCATCATTGGTAGCCCGATTCTGGCCGCTATCTATAACAAGATGGGCGATACCCTGCCGATGCCGACCAAGTTTGCAATCGGTATGGTGATGTGCTCTGGTGCGTTCCTGATCCTGCCGCTGGGTGCGAAATTCGCGTCTGACGCAGGTATCGTTTCTGTAAGCTGGCTGGTAGCTAGCTACGGCCTGCAGAGTATCGGTGAACTGATGATCTCTGGTCTGGGTCTGGCGATGGTTGCACAGCTCGTTCCGCAGCGTCTGATGGGGTTCATTATGGGTAGCTGGTTCCTGACCACTGCCGGTGCAAACCTGATTGGTGGTTATGTTGCGGGTATGATGGCTGTTCCGGATAACGTAACCGATCCGCTGATGTCGCTGGAAGTGTATGGTCGCGTGTTCTTGCAGATTGGGGTCGCCACTGCCGTTATTGCTGTGCTGATGCTGCTGACCGCGCCGAAACTGCATCGCATGACCCAGGACGATGCTGCAGACAAAGCGGCAAAAGCTGCCGTAGCGTAAATTTCAGGGAAACTCTTTTACAAGCCGCTAACTTTTCGTTAACGGCTTTTTTTTTGTTCAGCAACGCACTACCATACTTTAAACCACAGCCAAAAGGAGTTACCGATGAAACTGTTCTACAAACCGGGTGCCTGCTCTCTTGCTTCCCATATCACCCTGCGTGAGAGCGGAAAGGACTTTACGCTCGTCAGTGTGGATTTGATGAAAAAACGTCTCGAGAACGGTGATGATTACTTTGCCATTAACCCTAAGGGACAGGTTCCTGCGTTGCTGCTGGACGATGGTACTTTGCTGACGGAAGGCGTAGCAATTATGCAGTATCTTGCCGACAGTGTTCCCGACCGCCAGTTGCTGGCATCGGTAAACAGTATTTCTCGCTATAAAACCATCGAATGGCTGAACTATATCGCCACCGAATTGCATAAAGGGTTCACACCACTGTTCCGCCCGGATACCCCGGAAGAGTATAAACAGGCTGCCCGTGCACAACTGGAGAAAAAGCTACAGTATGTTAACGACGCGCTGAAAGATGAACACTGGATCTGCGGGCAACGTTTCACCATCGCTGATGCCTATCTGTTTACGGTTCTGCGCTGGGCATATGCGGTGAAACTGAATCTGGAGGGTTTAGAGCACATTGCAGCCTTTATGCAGCGTATGGCTGAAAGACCTGCGGTGAAAGCTGCGTTAACGGCGGAAGGATTGCAGTAATCGTCATCGGCCCACAGGAAGCTGTGGGCCGAGGTATTTCAGAGCTTCGTTGCGCTGAAATAGTGTTCCGGTTTGGCTATACGATCTTGCGCGGCAACCACCTGCAGCTCATATTCCTGCATTGCTTTGGTGGTCACCATAATTTCGTATACTGCGGCCGTCACGTGTTCCAGCGCCTCTTGCAGCGTTGCCCCCTGCAACAATTTCACCAGCAGTAAACCGCTCGTCACATCACCAACGCCTACCGGCTGGCGCGTACCGAAATCGACCAGCGGACGGCTGATATGCCAGGCTTCATCGGCAGTAACCAGCAGCATTTCAAAACGATCTGTGCTGTAGCCCGCACGCGCCAGGTGTTTAACCAACACGATTTGTGGCCCTTGCGTAATAAGCTCACGCGCAGCTTTAACGGCCTCTTCGACGTTATGTACTGGATGTTCACAAAGAATTTCCAGCTCGACCAGATTCGGCGCGATGATATCGCTGGCTGGCATACCGTGACGGACATGAAACTCCGCCACGCCCGGCGCAACGATACAGCCTTTTTCCGGGTGCCCCATTACTGGATCGCAAAAATATTTCGCTTGTGGATTCGCCGCTTTTACCTGACGGACAATACCGAGGATATGTTCACCCTGCTCCGCCGATCCCAGATAACCACTGAGTACGGCATCACAGGTGTGTAATTTATCAATGGCGGCAATGCCCTGAACAATTTCGGTTAAATGGCTGGGCGGCATCACACAGCCAGTCCATTTGCCGTATTGAGTGTGATTAGAAAATTGAACGGTATTCAGCGGCCAGACATTCGCGCCCAGGCGGCGCATCGGAAACTCTGCCGCACTGTTACCCGCATGACCATAAACAACGTGAGACTGGATAGCGAGAATATTTTTCATTGTGTTCCCTGTATAAAAATCAGGGGAGTGATTTCTCACTCCCCCTTTCCACTTAGTGCATTATTTCCAGCAAATCAGACAGTAATTCTTTTTGCCGCGACGCAGTAAGGTATAACGGCCAAACAGGCGATCTTCTTCTTTAAAGAAGTATTCAGGATCGGACTGTTTTTCACCGTTAATGGTGATGGCATTGGATGCGATAGTTTTACGCGCCTGACCACGGGATGGTTGCAGTTCAGAATCGACCAGCGCCTGCATCAGATCAGCGCCTTTTTCCATCTCAACCATCGGTACGCCGTCCTGCGCCAGCTGTTCAAAGTCCGCTTCGCTAAGCGCACTCAAGGAACCGCTGAACAGACATTCGGTAATACGTTTCGCGGCTTGCAAACCTTCTTCACCGTGAACCAGACGCGTCACCTGCTCCGCCAGCACATACTGGGCGCGCGGTGCTTTACCGCTGTTTTTATCTTCTTCTTCGAGGGCATTGATCTCTTCAATGCTCATGAAGGTGAAGAACTTCAGGAAGCGGTAAACGTCGGCATCAGCGGTGTTGATCCAGAACTGGTAGAACTTGTACGGACTGGTCTTCTTCGGATCCAGCCATACTGCGCCGCCTTCAGTTTTACCAAATTTGGTGCCGTCAGCCTTGGTGATCAGCGGAACGGTCAGGCCAAACACCTGATTCTGATGCAGGCGACGGGTCAGATCGATACCAGAGGTGATGTTACCCCACTGGTCAGAACCGCCAATCTGCAACGTAACACCATACTGTTTATTCAGACAGGCAAAGTCATAGCCCTGCAACAGGTTGTAAGAAAACTCGGTGAACGAAATACCCTGATCTTCACGGTTGAGACGCTGCTTAACCGCTTCTTTGTTGATCATCTGGTTAACGGAGAAGTGCTTACCGATATCGCGCAGGAAGGTCAGCACATTCATATTGCCGAACCAGTCATAGTTGTTCGCGGCGATAGCAGAATTTTCTCCACAGTCGAAATCGAGGAACGGGGCAACCTGCTTGCGGATTTTGTCCACCCACTCCTGAACAGTTTCTTCGGTGTTCAGCTTACGCTCGGCAGCTTTGAAGCTCGGGTCGCCAATCAGACCTGTCGCGCCGCCTACCAGCGCAACCGGCTTGTGGCCCGCCTGCTGGAAGCGTTTCAGGCATAACAATGGAACAAGATGCCCCAAATGCAAGCTGTCAGCGGTAGGATCGAAGCCGCAATAGAGCGCGATCGGGCCTTGCGCCAGTCGCTCTGCTAACGCTTCTTCGTCCGTCACCTGGGCCACCAGCCCCCGCTCTTGCAATTGTTTAATCAAGTTACTGCTTGCCATCAAAATCTCCATGTATATAACGACTGCACCTTTGCCGGTACACGACTTTTCGCCAGATGCGAAAGAGACATAGAATAAAGTGCCGGAATCAGGAGTGCCAGCGATTAAAGCAAGATTTTTGCATCTTTTCAGGGTGCGAGACGATCGATTTTCCACGCCTCATTTTCACGCTGGTACAAAAAGCGGTCATGCAGACGATGCTCACCGCCCTGCCAGAACTCAACCTGCTCAAGACTTACGCGGAAACCGCCCCAGAAACTCGGTAACGGGACGTCGCCCTGCTGAAACTTCTGCTTCAGCTCAAGGAATTTGCTCTCAAGGATCCCTCGCGCGGAAATACGGCTGGACTGCTTAGATACCCACGCGCCAATCTGGCTATCGCGCGGACGACTATGAAAATATTTCATCACTTCGAGAGTCGAAAGACGCTCCGCTTTACCGGTCACCATCACCTGGCGTTCAAGAGTATGCCACGGGAAAAGCAGGCTAACGCGCGGGTTATTTTCGATTTGATGCGCTTTGCGACTGCCGAGATTGGTGTAAAACACCATCCCTTTTTCGTCGTAATGTTTGAGTAACACGATGCGCTGATAAGGCTGACCATGTTCATCAACGGTTGCGACGACCATCGCAGTGGGGTCAACCAGTTTGGCTTCACAGGCCTGGGAGAGCCAGCGTTCAAAAAGGGTTAAAGGATCGGCGGGAAGATCGCGGCGGCGTAAACCGCCTTTGGTGTATTCACGGCGCAGATGCGCGATTTGCTGCAATTCGTCGTTATCAGACATGGTTTTCTTTACGGATTGTCAGTGGGTGACGCTATTGTGCGCCGCCCCTGGAAAAATCTCAACGCTGCGGATTTTGTAACTGACAGTTATTCAAGACGATGCGGTCACACTTATAGACCGTTGCCTCATCACCTTTTGACCAGAAAACATAAATGCCATCGGTATAACGTGCGCCAGAGGCTGAAATGCCCTGTTTAAGGTGAATTAATTGATTGTCGTAGACAAAACTGACTTCCTGACGCGGATTATTCAGTTTTACCGTCAACGGTTTTTCATCACACTGGTATTCCAGCGTATCAGTTTGCATACGTTCAACCAGTTGATTAAACGCGCCACAGCCAGTGAGAAGCACCGGCAAACAGATCAGTAACAGTTTTTTCATAAACACATCCCGAAGACTTTCCTGGTCCGGAGAGCAAAACGCTCTCCTCAACTTCCAAGTGTAACGGCAGACGCAGTAGGAAAAATTCAGTTAACTCTGATATCGCGGGTTTGCAGGGAAAATTGCGCCCAGCACCGTCGCCTTGCTTGCGCCGGTGACCGAAGGCAGGTTGCCTGGCAGCCCCGCCAGCGTCCGCCAGGCAAGCCACGCGAAGGCCAATGCTTCCATGTCATCACCACTAATGCCAACGGCGTCAGTGGTGGTCACTTCGGTTCCTGGCAGCAAAGCAGCAAGTCGCGTCATCACCAATGGATTACGGCTTCCGCCACCACAGACCATCAAACGATCGCAGCCGCCACTCAATAATACCTGTTCAGAAATGGTCACGGCGGTAAGTTCCGCCAGCGTTGCCTGGACATCGCGCGCATCAACACCCGGGAATTGACGCAGATGGCGCTCCAGCCAGCCATAGTTAAAGTATTCGCGCCCGGTGCTTTTTGGCGCGGATTGGGAAAAATACGCATCACTAAGCATATTCTGCAACAGCGGCAAAATGACTTTACCCGCCCGCGCCCACTCAGCATCTTTATCGTAAGGTTTACCGGCCTGACGCCAGATCCACGCATCCATCAACATGTTACCCGGCCCGGTATCGTACCCCCCCACCGGCTGCCCTGGAATCAACAACGACAAATTGGCGATACCACCAATGTTGAGAACCATTCGCCGCTCCGTCGGATGAGCCAATAATGCGTGATGAAACGCTGGCACCAGCGGTGCCCCCTGCCCACCTAAGGCAATATCGCGACGGCGAAAATCACCAACGACAGTAATTCCAGTGCGCGCCACAATTTGATTGTTATCACCAATCTGTAGAGTATGCGGTGCAACGCCAGTAGGTTCGTGCCAGACAGTCTGTCCGTGACACCCGATGGCGACGATATCTTTTGGCTGCAAATTTTCTTGCTTGAGCAGTGCGTTAACGGCATCGGCAAACAAGCGACCAAGTTGAGTATCCAGTTGACCGAACTGAGAAAGCGTAAGCTGCTGCCCCTGACAAATATCCAGTACTGCTTGTTTAAGTGATGGGGGAATCGGCCAGCTCAAACTTGCCAACTGCGCCACCCTGTGTTCATCGATAGTCGCCAGTACAACATCGACACCATCCAGACTAGTGCCTGACATTACGCCAATAAAGCGGCCTGATTTCATAGTTCATCCTTTTTCAACCTGTCGTTTGCGCTCCACTCAAACACAAACCTCTCACGAATTCCATGCATGAGCGCCGATTTTTACCATTACCAGGAAAACATTATATTCATATCAATAATTACTATGAATGTTTTGTTTATACTTGGTTAACCGTATTCTAATTATGATTCCATCATGTTTTAGTGGAACATGTAATCATAGTTATACCAATGCCATTTACTTTGGCCATGAGGGATGCTTGTGAGGCGTTTCATGGTAATCAGGAGATTTTTCAATGATTAAGCGCGTACTGGTTGTATCAATGGTAGGTCTGTCTCTTGTCGGTTGTGTTAATAACGATACCCTTTCTGGCGATGTCTATACCGCCTCTGAAGCGAAGCAAGTGCAGAATGTCAGCTATGGCACAATCGTTAATGTACGACAGGTACAAATTCAGGGCGGTGATGATTCCAACGTTATCGGCGCAATTGGCGGTGCGGTTCTCGGTGGCTTCCTTGGGAATACCGTTGGTGGCGGAACAGGGCGTTCTCTGGCAACTGCGGCAGGCGCTATCGCAGGTGGCGTAGCTGGTCAGGGCGTGCAGAGCGCAATGAACAAAACTCAGGGTGTGGAGTTGGAAATTCGTAAAGATGATGGCAACACCATTATGGTGGTACAGAAACAGGGCAATACCCACTTCTCTCCGGGACAACGTGTTATTCTGGCCAGCAACGGTAGCCAGGTGACGGTTTCCCCGCGCTAAACAAGTTGACGTGTGGTCAGGTCACTGACCACACGCCCCTTTCATTTCACCCTTTGGCCTGTAACTCAGTGATATTATGCTCAAGTTTTGCAATGAGTTTAATCAACTGTTCTACTTCCTCTGCGGAAATTCCATGCAATATTTCCGCCCGGGTTTTGTTAATAACCGCTTCCATTTCGCTAATCAGCGGCTCCGCTTTTTCCGTCAGTTTAATACGTTTAGCCCGACGATCGCTGGCGCAAGTTTGACGCGAAATTAACCCTTTTTCTTCCAGTTGGTCCAGCGTACGAACCAGTGAAGGCTGCTCAATGCCGATCGCTTTTGCCAGTTGAATTTGCGACTGGTCTGGAGGTAACTGATGAATATTGTGCAACGTTACCCAATGGGTTTGCGTTAACTCCAGCGGTTTCAGGCGATGGTCTATCAGAGCACGCCATATGCGCACCAACCGTGCCAGATCAGAACCTAGTGGCGATTCCAATTTCATCTCCTTATAATTAGCTTGCTAAGATATTATACAGCTTTTAGAATAGTGTGCAGCAATTGTATTGCTAAAACAAATGTATTGCTGCATTTGCTTACCGTCAGACATGCTTTTCAGAAATTGCGCGTAACTTTTTCGCACTTAAAGAATATTTATTAATCTAACGCAATATATTCGGTCGTAAAGGAATCTATTTTGTGAAGTTTATGCTCAATACAACGGGATTGCCCTTACAAGATCTGGTGTTCGGTGCGTCCGTCTATTTTCCTCCGTTTTTCAAAGCGTTCTCGCTTGGATTTGTCCTCTGGCTTGTCATACACCGCCTGCTTCGCGGCTGGATCTACGCCGGTGACATCTGGCATCCCTTGTTAATGGATTTATCGCTGTTTGCGATTTGCGTTTGCCTTGCTCTGGCAATACTGATTGCGTGGTAACTATGTCAATTAAAACAATTAAGTATTTCTCAACAATTATTGTAGCGGTTGTTGCGATTCTTGCCGGATGGTGGCTATGGAACTATTACATGCAGTCACCGTGGACACGCGATGGAAAAATACGTGCAGAACAGGTTTCTATCACGCCACAGGTGTCTGGACGTATTGTTGCGATGAATATAAAAGACAACCAGTTGGTTAATGCTGGTGATATTTTGCTCACCATCGATAAAACGCCCTTTCAGATAGCCGAACTGAACGCCCAGGCACAGTTAACGAAAGCGCAATCTGACCTCGCCAAAGCCAATAACGAAGCTAACCGTCGCCGTCACCTCTCACAAAACTTTATCTCTGCCGAAGAGCTGGATACCGCTAACCTCAATGTTAAAGCGATGCAGGCCAGTGTTGATGCCGCACAGGCGACGCTTAAACAGGCACAATGGCAACTGGCGCAAACGGAAATTCGCGCTCCGGTGAGTGGATGGGTAACTAATCTCACTACCCGCATCGGCGACTACGCCGACACCGGAAAACCCCTGTTTGCCCTGGTGGATAGCCATTCGTTTTACGTCATTGGTTATTTTGAAGAAACCAAATTGCGCCATATCCACGACGGTGCACCAGCACAAATTACGCTCTATAGCGACAACAAAACGTTACAGGGTCACGTTTCCAGTATCGGTCGGGCGATTTATGATCAGAGCGTTGAAAGTGATTCCAGCCTGATTCCTGATGTGAAACCTAACGTCCCCTGGGTACGTCTCGCCCAACG
Organism: Escherichia sp. 93.1518; assembly: GCF_013368915.2. Classification (NCBI taxonomy): domain Bacteria; kingdom Pseudomonadati; phylum Pseudomonadota; class Gammaproteobacteria; order Enterobacterales; family Enterobacteriaceae; genus Escherichia; species Escherichia sp. 93.1518. The sequence goes on along the minus strand of NZ_JABWMT020000001.1, from coordinate 221,028 downwards.
CGTTCCCGTCCGCTTTGCTCTGGATAAAGTCCCCAGCGATGTCACGCTGGTGTCGGGCACCACCTGTAGCATCGCCGTAGGTCAATAATGAGCGCATCGCCATGGTTCTTGCGCAATTTGCCCTGGTTCAGGGCCACGCTGGCGCAATGGCGTTATGCGTTACGCAATACCATTGCCATGTGCCTGGCGCTGACGGTTGCCTATTATTTAAATCTCGATGAACCCTACTGGGCGATGACCTCGGCTGCGGTGGTAAGCTTCCCCACCGTTGGTGGTGTCATCAGCAAAAGCCTCGGACGCATCGCTGGCAGTTTGCTGGGAGCCATTGCGGCACTGATTCTTGCCGGGCATACGCTTAACGAGCCGTGGTTTTTTCTATTGAGCATGTCGGCGTGGCTTGGTTTTTGTACCTGGGCTTGCGCGCACTTCACGAATAACGTGGCGTATGCCTTCCAACTGGCGGGCTACACTGCGGCCATTATCGCCTTTCCGATGGTCAATATCACGGAAGCAAGCCAGTTATGGGATATCGCTCAGGCGCGCGTTTGCGAAGTCATCGTCGGTATTCTTTGCGGCGGCATGATGATGATGATCCTGCCGAGTAGTTCCGACGCCACCGCGCTTTTAACCGCGTTAAAAAACATGCATGCCCGTTTACTGGAACATGCCAGCTCGCTCTGGCAGCCTGAAACAACCGATGCCATTCGCACAGCACACGAAGGAATTATTGGTCAAATATTAACCATGAATTTGCTGCGCATTCAGGCGTTCTGGAGTCACTATCGTTTCCGCCAGCAAAATGCACGCCTGAATGCGCTACTCCACCAGCAATTACGCATGACCAGCGTCATCTCCAGCCTGCGACGTATGTTGCTCAACTGGTCATCAACGCCCGCCGCCACTCGTGAAATTCTCGAACAGTTGCTGACGGCGCTTGCCAGTTCGCAAACTGATTTTTACACCGTCGCACGTATCATTGCCCCACTGCGCCCAACCAACGCCGCCGACTATCGGCACGTCGCCTTCTGGCAGCGACTACGCTATTTTTGCCGCCTTTATCTGCAAAGTAGTCAGGAACTACATCGTCTGGAAAGCGGTACAGATGATCGAGCCAGACTCCCACGAACAGCCGGCCTGGCACGTCATACCGATAACGCCGAAGCAATGTGGAGTGGACTGCGCACATTTTGTACGTTGATGATAATTGGCGCATGGAGTATTGCCTCGCAATGGGATGCCGGTGCCAATGCATTAACACTGGCAGCAATTAGCTGCGTACTCTACTCCGCCGTCGCGGCACCGTTTAAGTCACTGTCGCTACTTATGCGCACGCTGGTATTACTTTCGCTATTTAGCTTTGTGGTTAAGTTTGGTCTGATGGTTCAGATTAGCGATCTGTGGCAATTTTTGCTGTTTCTCTTCCCGCTACTGGCAACGATGCAACTTCTCAAATTACAGATGCCCAAATTTGCCGCGCTGTGGGGACAACTGATTGTATTTATGGGTTCGTTCATCGCTGTCACTAATCCACCGGTGTATGATTTTGCTGACTTTCTTAACGATAATCTGGCGAAAATTGTTGGCGTGGCGTTGGCGTGGTTAGCGTTCGCCATTCTGCGTCCAGGATCGGATGCCCGTAAAAGCCGTCGTCATATTCGCGCACTGCGCCGGGATTTTGTCGACCAACTAAGCCGCCATCCAATCCTGAGTGAAAGCGAATTTGAATCGCTTACTTATCACCACGTTAGTCAGTTGAGCAACAGCCAGGATGCACTGGCTCGCCGTTGGTTATTACGGTGGGGCGTGGTGCTGCTGAACTGTTCACATGTTGTCTGGCAATTGCGGGACTGGGAGTCGCGTTCCGATCCGTTATCGCGAGTGCGGGATAACTGTATTTTGCTGTTGCGGGGAGTAATGAGTGAGCGTGGCGTTCAGCAAAAATCACTGGCGGCCACACTAGAAGAATTACAGCGGATATGCGATAGCCTTGCCCACCATCATCAACCCGCTGCCCGTGAGCTGGCGGCGATTGTCTGGCGTCTGTACTGTTCGCTTTCGCAACTTGAGCAAGCGCCGCCACAAGGTACGCTGACCTCTTAATTACTTAATAACACCACAGGCATAGCGTTCACCGCCACCGCCCAGCGGTTTTGGTTGATCGGACATATTATCGCCGCCAACGTGGATCATCAGCGCCTTGTCTTTGATTTCATCAAGTGATTTCAGACGAGGCGCAATGACGGCATCGGTTGCTTTGCCGTCATTGTTAACCACTAATGCAGGCAGATCGCCTAAGTGTCCTGCACCTTCTGGCCCTTCATGCTTACCAGTATTTTGTGGATCAAGATGTCCGCCTGCGGATTCTGCGGCGCTGGCTTTACCATCTTTCGTTGCTGGCTGGCAGCTTCCTTTGGCATGAATATGGAAGCCATGCTCACCGGGTGGTAATGCTTTCAGATCGGGCGAAAACTCCAGACCTTTATCGGTTTCAGTAATCGTTACACTACCGATTGACTGCCCAACCCCTTGCGACGTGACGAGGTTCATCTCGACTTTTTCACTGGCAGCTTGTGCGCCGGTTGCAACAACCAGCGCCAGAATGGCCAGACTAAAACGTTTCATAGGACCTCCGTTCAATGTGCATACCCGTTAAGTGTAAACCAGTGACACATATTTGAACGGCGGCTATTCCTAAAAGTGTTTACGGTACGTCGTAACCCAGTGCCGCTTTACGGATACGGAACCATTGTTGGCGGGTCATTTTCAATGCTTCCGCTTCGACAGCAGCCCGCACACGCTCAATTTTACCGGAGCCGATAATCGGCAGCGGCTGCGATGGCAGACGCAATATCCAGGCATAAACCACCTGCTCGATAGAGCCCGCGTTTAATTCTTCCGCCACCACAGCAAGTTCATCACGTAGCGGCCTGAAATAATCATCATTAAACAGACGACCACCGCCAAGACAAGACCAGGCCATCGGGCGAATACGCAGTTGTTGCAGTTGATCAAGCGTGCCATCCAGCAATAACGGCTGATGCACCGGGGATATTTCCACCTGATTAGTGGCAAGGGTAAACGGCAGACGCGATTGCAACAGCGCAAATTGCGCAGGCGTGAAGTTGGATACGCCAAAATGGCGTACTTTTCCGCTCTGATGCAGATGTTTAAACGCATCTGCCACTTCATCGGCATCCATGAGCGGGTCGGGGCGATGGATCAGCAGCAGATCCAGATGATCGGTCGCAAGATTAATCAGCGACTGTTCGGCGCTCTTAATGATGTGATCGCGGTCAGTGATGTAATGACCAATGACGTTTTCTTCACGCGCGGTCGTCGCGATACCGCATTTGCTGACAATTTCCATTCGTTCACGCAAATGAGGTGCCAGTTTCAACGCCTCGCCAAACGCCGCTTCGCACTGATAACCGCCATAAATATCAGCGTGGTCCACGGTAGTCACGCCGAGATCCAGATGCTCTTCAATAAAACTGACTAACTGACGAGCGGACATATTCCAGTCCATCAGTCGCCAGTAGCCCATCACGAAACGTGAAAACTCCGGGCCTTGCGGCGCAATAGTAATACGCTGAACCATAATCGCTTCCTCTTATCAGATATGAGAGGAGTATACGCAAGATTATGCTCAAAAGAGTGATGGTTGCTCCGGTTCGTCTGATGACGCTGGCTTATTTGCACGTAATTTACGCATAAGTCGTTGCCGACAAAGGCGCAGCACCTCTTGTTTTTCGCCATCACTCATTTTATTCCAGTTAAAACGCTCATCCCGGCTACGAAAACAGCCGCGACAAAATCCGCGTTCATCAGACTGGCAAATTCCCCGGCACGGGCTCTGGACGGGAAAGAACTCTAATTGCTCCGCCATTTCGCCCTCCTGAGATGAGATTATTACCACTATTGAAGCTGTTAATGCCCAAAGTAGCAACTTTGCTTGCACTAGACCGACTGGTCTACTACACTCGAACGCATGAACAAACACACCGAACATGATACTCGCGAACACCTCCTGGCTACGGGTGAGCAACTTTGCCTGCAACGTGGATTCACCGGGATGGGGCTAAGCGAATTACTAAAAACCGCTGAAGTGCCGAAAGGGTCGTTCTATCACTACTTTCGCTCTAAAGAAGCGTTTGGCGTTGCCATGCTTGAGCGTCATTACGCGGCATATCACCTGCGACTGACGGAGTTACTGCATTCCGGTGAAGGTAACTACCGCGACCGCATTCTGGCTTATTACCAGCAGACGCTTAATCAGTTTTGCCAGCATGGAACCATCAGCGGATGCCTGACAGTAAAGCTCTCTGCCGAAGTGTGTGACCTGTCAGAAGATATGCGTAACGCAATGGATAAAGGTGCACGCCAGGTAATCGTCCTGCTCGCCCAGGCACTGGAAAATGGCCGTGCCAGCCACTGTTTAACCTTTTGTGGCGAACCGCTGCAACAGGCGCAAGTACTTTACGCGCTGTGGCTGGGCGCAAATCTGCAGGCCAAAATTTCGCGCAGTTCCGGGCCACTGGAAAACGCGCTGACACATGTAAAAACCATTATTGTGACGCCTGCCGTTTAGCAGGCATTTTTTCATCATCAGACGACCGGGAGCCTTTATGTCATCTGAAAAACTGTATTCTCCACTAAAAGTGGGCGCGATCACGGTGGCAAACCGTATTTTTATGGCCCCTCTGACGCGTCTGCGCAGCATTGAACCGGGTGATATCCCTACTCCGTTGATGGCGGAATACTATCGCCAACGTGCCAGTGCCGGTTTGATTATTAGCGAAGCCACTCAAGTTTCCGCTCAGGCAAAAGGGTATGCGGGCGCACCTGGCATTCATAGCCCAGAGCAAATCGCAGCATGGAAAAAAATCACCGCTGGTGTTCATGCTAAAAATGGTCATATCGCCGTACAGCTTTGGCATACGGGGCGCATTTCTCACGCCAGCCTGCAACCTGGCGGCCAGGCTCCGGTAGCACCTTCGGCACTTAGTGCGGGAACCCGTACTTCTCTGCGCGATGAAAATGGTCAGGCGATCCGCGTCGAGACATCTATGCCGCGTGCACTGGAACTGGAAGAGATTCCGGGTATCGTCAATGATTTCCGCCAGGCCATCGCTAACGCCCGTGAAGCCGGTTTTGATCTGGTGGAGCTTCACTCCGCTCACGGGTATTTACTGCATCAGTTCCTGTCGCCTTCTTCAAACCATCGTACCGATCAGTACGGCGGTAGCGTGGAAAATCGCGCACGCCTGGTACTGGAAGTCGTTGATGCCGGAATAAAAGAATGGGGTGCCGATCGCATTGGCATTCGCGTTTCGCCAATCGGTACTTTCCAGAATACCGATAACGGCCCGAATGAAGAAGCCGATGCGCTGTATCTGATTGAACAACTGGGCAAACGCGGCATTGCTTATCTGCATATGTCAGAACCAGACTGGGCAGGCGGCAAACCATATACCGAGGCTTTCCGCGAAAAAGTACGCGCCCGTTTCCACGGTCCAATTATCGGGGCTGGTGCATATACGGTAGAAAAAGCAGAAACGCTGATCGGCAAAGGGTTAATTGATGCGGTGGCATTTGGTCGTGACTGGATTGCAAACCCGGATCTGGTCGCCCGCTTGCAGCGCAAAGCTGAGCTTAACCCACAGCGTGCCGAAAGTTTCTACGGTGGCGGCGCGGAAGGCTATACCGATTACCCTACGCTGTAATCCAACATTGCGAGCGGCGCAAAGCCGCCGCTATACTAAAACAACATTTTGAATCTGTTAGCCATTTTGAGGATATAAAAATGCGTCTTCTTCACACCATGCTGCGCGTTGGCGATCTGCAACGCTCCATCGATTTTTATACCAACGTGCTGGGCATGAAACTGCTGCGTACCAGCGAAAACCCGGAATACAAATACTCACTGGCGTTTGTTGGCTACGGCCCGGAAACCGAAGAAGCGGTGATTGAACTGACCTACAACTGGGGCGTGGATAAATACGAACTCGGCACCGCTTATGGTCATATCGCCCTTAGCGTTGATAACGCCGCTGAAGCGTGCGAAAAAATCCGTCAGAACGGCGGTAACGTGACCCGTGAAGCCGGCCCGGTAAAAGGCGGCACTACGGTTATCGCATTTGTGGAAGATCCGGACGGTTATAAAATTGAATTGATCGAAGAGAAAGACGCCGGTCGCGGTCTGGGCAACTAATCTCCTGCCGGGCGTGCACTCATCACGCCCGCATCTTTACTGCATCAGCGGGTAATATTTGTCATAATGCGCGCTGCAATTTTTCCGTATTAAGAGAATCAGATGTCCGATAACGCTCAACTTACCGGTCTGTGCGACCGTTTTCGTGGTTTTTATCCTGTTGTGATCGATGTTGAAACAGCCGGATTTAACGCCAAAACCGATGCGCTGCTTGAGATTGCCGCCATCACCCTGAAAATGGATGAACAAGGCTGGCTGATGCCGGACACCACATTACATTTCCACGTCGAGCCGTTTGTCGGCGCTAATTTGCAACCAGAAGCCCTCGCCTTCAACGGCATTGACCCGAACGATCCCGATCGTGGCGCGGTCAGTGAATACGAGGCGCTGCATGAGATTTTCAAAGTTGTACGTAAAGGCATTAAAGCGAGCGGCTGTAACCGCGCCATTATGGTGGCGCACAACGCCAATTTTGATCATAGCTTTATGATGGCCGCCGCAGAACGCGCCTCGCTGAAACGTAACCCGTTCCACCCTTTCGCCACTTTTGACACTGCTGCACTGGCCGGGCTGGCGCTCGGACAAACCGTATTATCAAAAGCCTGCCAGACCGCTGGCATGGAGTTTGATAGCACTCAGGCTCATTCCGCGCTGTACGATACCGAGCGCACCGCCGTGCTGTTTTGTGAAATCGTCAACCGCTGGAAACGTCTGGGAGGCTGGCCGCTGCCTGCCGCCGAAGAGGTGTAATCGAGTCGATGCCTGATGACATGCAATGATTCAGGCATCTATAGTGAGGCTATTCCACGCATCATGCATGATATTCACGGGGAATAGCGTTAATGGCAGATAATCCAAACCTTTCATCGCCCCTGCCGGACGTGTTTTCACCAGCGACCCGCGACTGGTTTCTTCGCGCCTTTAAACAGCCGACCGCTGTCCAGTCGCAAACCTGGCATGTGGCGGCGCGAGGCAAACATGCGCTGGTGATTGCACCGACTGGCTCCGGGAAAACGCTGGCAGCATTTCTCTACGCCCTCGATCGGCTCTTCCGCGAAGGCGGATACAACGCCAGCGAGGCGCATAAGCGTAAAACCTCGCGCATCCTCTATATTTCACCGATTAAAGCCTTAGGCACCGACGTTCAGCGCAATTTACAGATCCCGTTACAGGGCATTGCGGATGAGCGGCGGCGGCGTGGCGAAACGGAAGTCAACATTCGTGTGGGTATCCGCACTGGCGATACGCCCGCACAGGAACGCAGCAAACTGACCCGTAATCCGCCGGATATTCTGATCACCACGCCCGAATCACTCTATCTGATGCTGACCTCCCGCGCGCGCGAAACACTACGCGGCGTCGAAACGGTAATTATTGATGAAGTTCACGCGGTAGCGGGCAGTAAACGTGGTGCGCATCTGGCGTTAAGTCTGGAGCGGCTCGATGCGCTGCTCCACACCTCAGCACAGCGAATTGGCCTTTCTGCCACTGTGCGCTCAGCCAGCGATGTGGCAGCATTTCTTGGTGGCGATCGCCCGGTTACGGTAGTCAACCCGCCCGCAATGCGCCATCCGCAGATACGGATTGTCGTACCGGTCGCCAATATGGATGATGTCTCATCGGTCGCCAGCGGCACCGGCGAAAACAGCCATGCCGGCCGGGAAGGCTCCATCTGGCCATATATTGAAACGGGTATCCTTGATGAAGTGTTGCGCCATCGTTCGACCATTGTCTTTACTAATTCACGCGGGCTGGCGGAAAAACTGACGGCACGATTAAATGAGCTTTACGCCGCACGCATACAGCGTTCCCCTTCTCTCGCCGTTGATGTGGCCCATTTCGAGTCGACCTCCGGCGCAACCTCTAACCGTGTACAAAGTAGCGACGTTTATATTGCCCGCTCACACCACGGCTCCGTCTCTAAAGAACAACGAGCAATCACCGAACAGGCGCTGAAATCGGGTGAATTACGCTGCGTGGTCGCAACCTCCAGTCTCGAACTGGGGATTGATATGGGCGCGGTGGATCTGGTGATTCAGGTGGCGACGCCGCTCTCTGTCGCCAGCGGGTTACAACGCATTGGGCGCGCCGGACACCAGGTTGGAGGCATCTCCAAAGGGCTTTTTTTCCCCCGTACCCGGCGTGACTTAGTCGATTCCGCAGTTATTGTGGAGTGTATGTTCGCTGGCAAGCTGGAAAGCCTGACACCACCGCATAATCCACTCGACGTTCTGGCGCAGCAAACTGTTGCCGCTGCGGCGATGGACGCCTTACAGGTTGATGAGTGGTACGCCCGCGTGCGCCGTGCCGCACCGTGGAAAGATCTGCCGAGGCGCGTTTTTGACGCCACGCTGGATATGCTTTCCGGGCGCTATCCTTCTGGTGATTTTTCCACTTTTCGCCCAAAACTTATCTGGAATCGAGAAAGTGGAATATTAACTGCGCGTCCTGGCGCCCAACTTTTGGCGGTGACCAGCGGTGGCACCATTCCGGATCGTGGCATGTACAGCGTGTTATTGCCGGCAGGTGAAGAACAGGCAGGATCTCGTCGGGTAGGAGAACTGGATGAAGAGATGGTGTATGAATCGCGGGTGAATGACATTATCACCCTCGGGGCTACCTCCTGGCGGATCCAGCAAATCACCCGCGATCAGGTGATTGTGACGCCTGCGCCCGGACGCTCCGCCAGACTTCCCTTCTGGCGCGGTGAAGGTAGCGGACGTCCCGCTGAATTAGGCGAGATGATCGGCGATTTTCTCCATTTGCTGGCGGATGGCGCGTTCTTTTCCGCGAATATCCCTCCGTGGCTGGCGGAAGAAAATACGCTCGCCAATATTAAGGGGCTGATTGACGAGCAGCGAAACGCAACGGGCGTTGTCCCCGGAAGCCGTCACCTGGTTCTCGAACGCTGCCGTGATGAAATTGGCGACTGGCGTATTATTTTGCACTCTCCCTATGGGAGACGCGTGCATGAACCCTGGGCGCTGGCGATTGCCGGGCGAATACATGCGCTATGGGGCGCAGACGCCTCAGTCGTTGCCAGTGATGACGGCATTGTTGCGCGCATTCCTGACACCGATGGCAAATTGCCTGATGCTGCCATTTTCTTGTTTGAGCCGGAAAAGTTGCTGCAAATTGTCCGTGAAGCGGTGGGCAGCTCGGCGCTTTTTGCTGCCCGTTTTCGTGAATGCGCCGCGCGGGCATTGCTGATGCCTGGTCGCACGCCGGGGCATCGCACGCCACTGTGGCAACAACGACTACGGGCCAGCCAGTTGCTGGAAATCGCCCAGGGTTATCCTGATTTTCCAGTCATTCTCGAAACCCTGCGCGAATGCCTGCAAGATGTTTATGATCTTCCCGCGCTGGAACGTTTGATGCGTCGCCTGAACGGTGGCGAAATACAAATCTCCGATGTAACGACCGCTACGCCCTCGCCTTTCGCCGCCAGTTTATTGTTCGGCTATGTCGCGGAGTTTATGTACCAGAGCGACGCCCCGCTGGCAGAGCGCCGGGCGTCCGTAATGTCGCTGGACAGCGAGCTGTTGCGCAATCTACTCGGTCAGGTCGATCCGGGTGAATTACTCGACCCGCAGGTCATTCGCCAGGTGGAAGAAGAGTTACAGCGACTAGCGGCTGGCAGAAAAGCGAAAGGTGAAGAAGGTTTGTTTGACCTGCTACGCGAACTGGGGCCAATGACGTTTGAAGATCTGGTACAACGGCATACAGGCAGCGGTGAAGAGATTGAGACGTATGTGGAAAATCTTCTCGCGGAAAAACGAATCTTCCTGGCAATGATTGCAGGTCAGAAGCACCTGGCCTGCATGGATGACGCCGCCAGGCTACGGGACGCCCTCGGTGTACAGCTGCCACACTCACTACCGGAAATCTACCTGCACCGCGTAAATTCCCCGCTTCGCGATCTCTTTCTACGCTATCTGCGGACTCATGCCCTGGTCACGGCTGAACAACTTGCCCGTGATTTTGGCCTCGGTATTGCCATTGTCGAAGAGCAACTTCAGCAACTGCGCGAGCAAGGGTTGATGATGAATCTGCAACAAGACGTCTGGGTGAGTGACGAAGTTTTCCGTCGTCTGCGCTTACGCTCGCTGCAGGCTGCCAGAGAAGCGACGCGTCCAGTTCCGTCTACAGTCTATGCGCGATTGCTGCTGGAACGTCAGGGCGTGTTACCCGCCACCGATGGCAGCCCGGCGCTCTTTGCCACAACGTCTACAGGCGTTTATGAGGGTGTGGATGGCGTTATGCGGGTTATCGAACAACTTGCCGGTGTTGGTTTACCCGCCTCACTCTGGGAAAGCCAGATCCTGCCAGCCCGCGTGCGCGACTATTCGCCAGAAATGCTTGATGAACTGCTGGCAACCGGCGCAGTTATCTGGTCGGGGCAAAAAAAACTGGGGGATGATGACGGTCTGGTGGCTCTGCATTTGCAGGAATATGCCGCAGAATCGTTAACACCAGTAGAAAATGATCACGCGAAACGTTCAGCGATTCAGCAAGCAATTATCGCGGTTCTGGCTGATGGCGGTGCCTGGTTTGCGCAACAAATCGGTCAACGGGTAGGCGAGAAAATCGGTCAACCGGTAGATGCGTCGCCCCTGCAAGAAGCGTTATGGGAGCTGGTCTGGCAAGGCGTCATTACCAGCGATATTTGGGCACCGTTACGCGCCCTCACCCGCAGCAGTACCAACGCGCGCGCCTCAGCTCGCCGCAGTCACCGGGCTCGCCGTGGACGTCCTGCCTATACGTTGCCCATCTCGCCGCTGGTATCTTACAACACGCCGAAGCTGGCTGGACGCTGGTCGTTATTACAGGTGGAGCCACTGAACGATACCGAAAGGATGCTGGCGCTGGCGGAAAATATGCTCGACCGCTACGGCATCGTCAGTCGTCAGGCGGTGATAGCCGAAAATATCCCTGGCGGGTTTCCATCAATGCAAACGCTTTGTCGCAGCATGGAAGATTCGGGGCGAATTATGCGTGGTCGTTTTGTTGAAGGTCTGGGCGGCGCGCAATTTGCTGATCGCCTGACTATTGACCGATTGCGCGATCTCGCCGCCGCCAGCCAACCGCAGCAATTCACGCCAGTGGCGCTCTCTGCCAACGATCCGGCTAATGTGTGGGGAAATATCCTGCCCTGGCCTGCACATCCGGCAACGCTGGTGCCAACGCGTCGGGCAGGTGCGCTGGTGGTCATTTCCGGCGGCAAATTGTTGCTCTATCTGGCGCAAGGTGGCAAAAAAATGCTGGTCTGGCAGGAAAAAGAGGAATTACTCGCGTCAGAGGTTTTACAGGCGCTGACCACCGCGCTGCGTCGCGAACCACGGCTGCGCTTTACGCTGACAGAAGTAAATGATCAACCCGTCCGGCAAACGCCGATGTTTACGCTGCTGCGTGATGCGGGATTTTCAAGTTCACCACAAGGGCTGGATTGGGGATAGAAAAGGACTGACGGATGCTTGTTTGCATCCGTCAGTATTGCAGGACGGATTACTCCGCGTCCGGCTCTTCAGACTTGTATTTAGCGGCAGTTTCTTTGATCAGCTGCTGCAGTTCGCCACGCTGATACATTTCGATCACGATATCACAGCCGCCTACCAGTTCGCCGTCAACCCACAGTTGCGGGAAAGTCGGCCAGTTAGCGTATTTCGGCAGTTCCGCACGAATGTCCGGATTCTGCAGGATATCAACATAGGCAAAACGTTCGCCACATGCGGCAAGCGCCTGGACTGCCTGGGCAGAGAAACCGCAGCTCGGCAGTTTCGGTGAACCTTTCATGTACAGCAGGATCGGGTTTTCAGCAATCTGGCGTTGGATTTTTTCGATAGTGGTGCTCATTGTCTTGCTTCCTCAAACTTCTTTACGGCAGTAATCTGACATTGTAGCGGGTCAGTGCGGCAACGGAAAATAACATTTTCATCACGCTTTTGCTATTTTATCCCTTTGCTCTAAATGTTGCATTTCAAATATTCTTTTCTTCTCTGGCACGCAACAACGTGGTGTTTTTATAACCATTTTTAGCTTTGCCTGCTGCATTTTTTTGCGTTCGCCGACGAAACGTATTTTTTAACAATAAAAGCTATTAACTTTCTCTTCTTCTATGCATTAGAATCATCAAGTTTTGTAAATCAGACGCAGGCATGATAGACCTGCCTTAACAGAGGGACGCTCAGTGGCGCGGATAAACCGTATTTCGATCACGCTCTGTGCTTTACTTTTTACTACCCTGCCTTTTACGCCTATGGCACATGCTTCAAAGCAAGCCAGGGAGAGTTCTGCTACCACTCACATCACCAAAAAAGCAGATAAAAAGAAAAGCACGGCAACCACCAAAAAGGCCAATAAAGCCAGCCAGAAAACAGCGAAAAAAGCCGCCAGTAAAAGTACTACTAAAAATAAAACTGCTTCTTCCGTTAAAAAATCCTCCATTACTGCTTCTAAAAACGCCAAAACTCGCAGCAAACAAGCCGTCAATAAAACGGCGTCAGCCAGCTTTACGGAAAAGTGCACCAAACGTAAAGGCTATAAGTCACGTTGCGTGAAAGTCAAAAATGCCACACAGGGAACCATCGCCGACGCGCATAAAGCCAAAGTACAGAAAGCCACAAAAGTGGCTATGAATAAGCTGATGCAGCAAATTGGCAAACCATATCGCTGGGGCGGCAGCTCACCGCGTACCGGTTTTGATTGCAGCGGGCTGGTTTATTATGCGTATAAAGATCTGGTGAAGATCCGTATTCCACGTACGGCTAACGAAATGTATCACTTACGTGATGCCGCGCCGATCGATCGCAGCGAACTGAAAAACGGCGACCTGGTTTTCTTCCGCACTCAGGGGCGCGGAACCGCCGATCACGTTGGCGTGTATGTCGGCAACGGCAAATTTATTCAGTCACCACGCAGTGGTCAGGAAATTAAAATCACTTCGTTAAGTGAAGATTACTGGCAACGCCACTATGTTGGTGCTCGTCGGGTGATGACCCCAAAAACACTTCGCTAAAACTTTACCCTGTTGTTACGGCAACAGGGTAAGTTCATCTTTTGTATCACCTTTTAATTTGCTACCCTATCCATACGCACAATAAGGCTATTGTACGTATGCCAATTAATAATAAAGGAGAGTAGCAATGTCATTTGAATTACCTGCACTACCATATGCTAAAGATGCTCTGGCACCGCACATTTCTGCGGAAACTATCGAGTATCACTACGGCAAACATCATCAGACTTATGTCACTAACCTGAACAACCTGATCAAAGGTACTGCGTTTGAAGGTAAATCACTGGAAGAGATTATTCGCAGCTCTGAAGGTGGTGTATTCAATAACGCCGCTCAGGTCTGGAACCACACTTTCTACTGGAACTGCCTGGCGCCGAACGCGGGTGGCGAACCTACTGGTGAACTGGCTGAAGCTATCGCCGCTTCTTTTGGCAGCTTTGCTGATTTCAAAGCTCAGTTTACTGATGCTGCGATCAAAAACTTTGGTTCTGGCTGGACCTGGCTGGTGAAAAACAGCGATGGCAAACTGGCTATCGTTTCCACCTCTAACGCGGGTACTCCGCTGACCACCGATGCAACTCCACTGCTGACCGTTGATGTCTGGGAACACGCTTATTACATCGACTATCGCAATGCACGTCCGGGTTATCTGGAGCACTTCTGGGCGCTGGTAAACTGGGAATTCGTAGCGAAAAATCTCGCCGCATAATCACTGATGGCAAATGCAGCATTGCCTGATGCGCTACGCTTATCAGGCCTACGTGGTTCATCAATCCAGGTCGGATAAGGTGCTTGCGCCGCATCCGATAAGCGATGCCTGATGCGACGCTTAACGCGTCTTTTCATGCAAACGCGGATGAGGCGTTAACACCACATCCGGCAAGATAAATCGCACTTTGCCTGCAAACTGTAACGCAGAAGGTTAGCCTTCTGCGTTTTTGTTTTATTAGCTGTTGGCAACGCAAACTGCTTCAGGTTGTTTTCTGGCTGACATAAACACCAGCAACAATGCCAGTCCCGCGACAATCGCCCCCATCACCGGCACAAAACTGTATCCCAGACCACCGGAAATCACTGCACCACCGGCTGCGGCACCCAGCGCATTTCCAAGGTTAAAGGCACCAATATTTACTGATGAAGACAAACCCGGAGCTTCGCTGGCGACACGCATCACACGCATCTGCAACGGCGGTACGACCGCAAAGGTTGCCGCGCCCCACACCACCATGCTGATTGCCGCGCCAAACTCATTTCGTGCCAGGAACGGGATCGCCAGCATAATCACCATCAACAGCAGCAAAAAGCCTTTCAGCGTACCATTGACCGAACGATCTGCCAGTTTACCGCCGAGATAGTTACCGATAGAGAACCCAACGCCAATCAGCACCAGCATTGCCGTCACGAACACCGGCGTTGCGTGAGTGATACTTTGCAGTACCGGAGAAATATAGGTGTAGAGGGTGAACATTGCACCAGCGCCCAGCACCGTCGTCAGCAATGCAGACAGCACCTGCGGACGCATCAGTACCGCCAGCTCTTTTTTCACTTCAGGCCGCGCTCCTGCGCCACCTTTTGGTAACGAGAAGAACAGGCTCACCATTGAAATCACGCCGAGTCCCGCCGTTGCCAGAAATGACATACGCCAGCCAATAGTTTCCCCAAGCCAGGTTGCCGCCGGAACGCCACCGATATTCGCCAGGGTTAAGCCCATAAACATAGTGGCAACTGCGCTGGCCTGTTTATGTTTTGGCACCACGCTTGCTGCCACGACAGACCCCAGGCCAAAAAACGCCCCGTGATTCAGACTGGTTAAAATGCGTGAAAGCATCAGCGTCATATAATCCGGTGCGATGGCAGAAAGTACGTTACCGAGGGTGAAAATCGCCATCAGGAAAATCAGCGCACTGCGGCGGGCACGATGAGAAAGCAGAAGCGTCATCAATGGCGCGCCAACCATCACGCCAACCGCATAGGCGCTGATTAACATTCCGGCAACTGGAATCGAGACATCCACACCACGCGCAATAACGGGCAACAAGCCCATTGGCGAGAATTCCGTTGTCCCGATACCAAACGCGCCAATTGCCAGCGCCAGCAACGGATAGTTAATTTTCATGCCTAATCTCCACCTCTTCGCGTCATCACGCGATGTTCATCAAAGTGGCGAAAGCATGACATCAATCACAAAAGAATGAAAATAACAAAAAGAGAAAACACTTTTGCCAATTTGCTAACAAAGAGGAAGGAGATGTGAGGGAGAACGCGCTCCCTCGAGGGGAAATCAGTGCAGCGCGGCAGTCAAACCCACGGCCACGATCAAACCAAGAACGATAATGGTTGTTACCAGTGAAAATTTAAGGTCGGTGCTCATCAAGTTTTCTCCTTTTTATTACCCCACAAAAAGTGATATTACGCATTTTTACATACTGTGATGAAAAAATCTCCCGCCATTTATAATGATAAGTGTTTTTACTACTTCCCCTTTTCATCAAGATCGGCCAAAATTCCACGCTTACATTATTTGCGTACTGGCCATTGACCCCTTCCTGACGCTCTGTGTCATTTTCCCGGCGTACCGCAACACTTTTGTTGTGCGTAAGGTGTGTAAAGGCAAACGTTTACCTTGCGATTTTGCAGGAGCTGAAGTTAGGGTCTGGAGTGAAATGGAATGGCAACAATAAAAGATGTAGCGAAGCGAGCAAACGTTTCCACTACAACTGTGTCACACGTAATCAACAAAACACGTTTTGTCGCTGAAGAAACGCGCAATGCCGTGTGGGCAGCGATCAAAGAATTACACTACTCCCCTAGCGCGGTGGCGCGTAGCCTGAAGGTCAACCACACCAAGTCTATCGGTTTGCTGGCGACCAGCAGCGAAGCGGCCTATTTCGCCGAGATCATTGAAGCGGTAGAAAAAAATTGCTTCCAGAAAGGCTACACGCTGATTCTGGGCAATGCGTGGAACAATCTTGAGAAACAGCGGGCTTATCTGTCGATGATGGCGCAAAAACGCGTCGATGGCCTGCTGGTGATGTGTTCTGAGTATCCGGAACCGTTGCTGGCGATGCTGGAAGAGTATCGCCATATCCCGATGGTGGTGATGGACTGGGGTGAAGCAAAAGCAGACTTTACCGATGCGGTTATCGATAACGCTTTTGAAGGCGGTTACATGGCCGGGCGCTATTTGATTGAACGCGGTCACCGCGAAATCGGCGTTATTCCTGGTTCTCTGGAGCGTAACACCGGTGCTGGCCGTCTGGCGGGCTTTATGAAAGCGATGGAAGAAGCCATGATCAAGGTGCCGGAAAACTGGATTGTGCAAGGTGACTTTGAGCCTGAATCAGGTTATCGCGCCATGCAGCAAATCCTGTCGCAACCGCACAGACCTACCGCAGTCTTCTGTGGCGGCGATATTATGGCGATGGGCGCGCTCTGTGCCGCTGATGAAATGGGTCTGCGCGTCCCGCAGGATGTTTCTCTGATCGGTTATGATAACGTGCGCAATGCTCGCTACTTTACCCCGGCACTGACCACTATCCATCAGCCAAAAGATTCGCTGGGTGAAACGGCGTTCAATATGCTGCTGGATCGTATCGTCAACAAACGCGAAGAACCGCAGTCAATTGAAGTTCATCCACGGTTGATTGAACGTCGCTCCGTGGCCGATGGCCCGTTCCGCGACTATCGTCGTTAATCATCCGTTGCGGGAGTCTCTTCAGGCTCCCGCAGCCACTCCTTATTCAGCGTCTCACTATCGCCAAGATACTCAAGCAACCAGGTTAAAGCAGGCGACATATCATTCTGCTGCCAGGTCAGACAACATGCTGAATCAGGGAATGGATTTTCCAGTTCTAGTGCTACCCACTTCCCCTCATTAAGCCACGGTTTGGCGAAATGTGTCGGCACCATACCGATGCATAACCCAGCCGAAATACACGTTGCCGATGATTCCCAGTCCGGTACAACCAGGCGCTTTTGATTATCCAGCAGCCAGGTAATACGTTTGGGTAGCGTCCGCGAGGTGTCTTCGCGCACCAGTGACGGCCAGTTGCGCAACGTATCATCGCTGAATGGTCCATTCATTGACGCAAGCGGATGATGACGGGCAACAACACAGCTCCAGCTCAGCATCCCCATATCACGGAAGGCATAACGACCGCCCACCGGAATCGCTCGTGTCGCGCCAATCGCCAGTTCCACGCGCCCATCAGAAAGCGCATCCCAGACACCGTTGAATACTTCCTGAAATACCAGAAGTTCAACGTCATCAAAATGGCGATAGAAATCAACGATCATCTGCCGTGTACGTTCTGGCCTGACGATATTATCCACCGCAATGGCTAACTGACCGCGCCAGCCGTTCGCAATCTGCTGACATTGCTGGCGCGTGATCTGCATTTTTTTGACAACAGAGCGCCCTTCTTTGAGAAACCACGCCCCGGCAGCGGTCAGTTCCACATCACGATGACGCCGTTCAAAAAGCGGCACCGCCAGCCACTCTTCCAGCTGACGCACGGTATAGCTGACCGCTGAAGGAACGCGATGCAACTCCTGAGCCGCAGCACTAAAACTGCCATTACGCGCCACCGCATCAACCACTTCGAGAGAATACTCAGACCACATAGTTTGCCTGCAAAATTTTTGAAACCAGTCATCAAATATTACCGTTTCACAACAGGAATTTCACTCCCTACACTTTGCGACGGTGTTTAATTGAGAAATTTAGAGAATATACATGCAACCTGGGAAAAGATTTTTAGTCTGGCTGGCGGGTTTGAGCGTACTCGGTTTTCTGGCAACCGATATGTATCTGCCCGCTTTCGCCGCCATTCAGGCCGATTTGCAAACGCCTGCGTCTGCTGTCAGTGCCAGCCTTAGTCTGTTCCTTGCCGGTTTTGCCGCAGCCCAACTTCTGTGGGGGCCGCTCTCCGACCGTTATGGTCGTAAACCGGTGTTATTAATCGGCCTGACAATTTTTGCGTTAGGTAGTCTGGGGATGTTATGGGTGGATAACGCCATCACTCTGCTGGTATTACGGTTTGTGCAAGCGGTTGGTGTCTGTGCCGCCGCAGTTATCTGGCAGGCGTTGGTGACGGATTACTATCCTTCACAAAAAGTGAATCGTATTTTCGCCACTATCATGCCATTAGTGGGACTCTCTCCTGCCCTTGCTCCTCTTTTAGGTAGCTGGCTGCTGGTTCATTTTTCCTGGCAGGCGATTTTCGCGACCTTGTTTGCCATTACCGTGGTGCTGATTCTGCCCATTTTCTGGCTTAAACCCACGACTAAAGCACGTAACGACAGTCAGGATGGACTGACCTTTACCGATCTGCTGCGTTCAAAAACCTATCGCGGCAACGTGCTGATTTATGCGGCCTGTTCAGCCAGTTTCTTTGCCTGGCTGACCGGTTCACCGTTCATCCTTAGCGAGATGGGCTACAGCCCGGCAGTCATTGGTTTAAGTTATGTACCACAAACCATCGCGTTTCTGATTGGTGGTTATGGCTGTCGCGCAGCATTGCAGAAATGGCAAGGCAAACAATTATTACCGTGGCTGCTGGCGCTGTTTGCTGTCAGCGTCGTGGCGACCTGGGCTGCTGGCTTCATTAGCCATGTTTCGCTGGTCGAAATTCTGATCCCATTCTGTGTGATGGCTATTGCCAACGGCGCAATCTACCCGATTGTTGTCGCCCAGGCGCTGCGCCCCTTCCCACATGCGACCGGCCGCGCCGCAGCATTGCAGAACACACTGCAACTGGGACTGTGCTTCCTCGCAAGCCTTGTGGTTTCCTGGCTCATCAGCGTTAGCACACCACTGCTCACCACCACCTGCGTGATGTTATCGACCGTGGTACTGGCTTCTCTGGGTTACATGATGCAACGTTGTGAGGAACCTGGTTGCCAGAATCATGGCAATGCCGAAGTCGCTCATAGCGAATCACATTGATCTATATCGACATCTTTATACTTAGGCTGCTAACAAAATTTTGTTGTATGATTGAAATTAGCGGCCTATACTAATTTCCAGTTGTTAAGATTACGATAAATATTATGTTTTTACGGGGACAGGAGCGTTCCCGGATTGCTATGGATGGTCATTTCGGCAAGGGTTCCTCCTTTCCCTCTGTTCTACGTCGGATTATAGACTCGCGGATTTTCTGCGAGATTTCTCACAAAGCCCAAAAAGCGTCTACGCTGTTTTAAGGTTCTGATCACCGACCAGTGATGGAGAAACTATGAGTTCATCGTGTATAGAAGAAGTCAGCGTACCGGATGACAACTGGTACAGAATCGCCAACGAATTACTTAGCCGCGCCGGTATAGCCATCAACGGTTCTGCCCCGGCGGATATTCGTGTTAAAAACCCCGATTTTTTTAAACGCGTTCTACAGGAAGGTTCGTTGGGGTTAGGCGAAAGTTATATGGATGGCTGGTGGGAATGTGAACGACTGGATATGTTTTTTAGCAAAGTCTTACGCGCAGGTCTCGAAAACCAACTCCCCCATCATTTCAAAGACACTCTGCGCATCGCAGGCGCTCGTCTCTTCAATCTGCAGAGTAAAAAACGTGCCTGGATAGTTGGCAAAGAGCATTACGATCTGGGTAATGACCTGTTCAGCCGTATGCTTGATCCCTTCATGCAATATTCCTGCGCTTACTGGAAAGATGCCGATAATCTGGAGTCTGCCCAACAAGCGAAGCTTAAAATGATCTGCGAAAAATTGCAGTTGAAGCCAGGGATGCGTGTACTGGATATTGGCTGCGGCTGGGGCGGACTGGCGCACTACATGGCGTCTAACTATGACGTAAGCGTGGTAGGTGTCACCATTTCTGCTGAACAGCAGAAAATGGCTCAGGATCGCTGTGAAGGTCTGGATGTCACCATTTTGCTGCAAGATTACCGTGACCTGAACGATCAATTTGACCGCATTGTTTCAGTGGGAATGTTCGAACACGTCGGGCCGAAAAATTACAACACCTATTTTGAGGTGGTGGATCGCAATCTGAAACCGGAAGGTATTTTCCTGTTACATACTATCGGCTCGAAAAAAACCGATCTGAATGTTGATCCATGGATTAATAAATATATTTTCCCGAACGGTTGTCTGCCCTCTGTACGCCAGATCGCTCAATCCAGCGAACCACACTTTGTGATGGAAGACTGGCATAACTTTGGCGCCGATTACGATACCACGCTGATGGCCTGGTATGAGCGATTCCTCGCCGCATGGCCGGAAATTGCGGATAATTACAGTGAACGCTTTAAACGGATGTTTACCTATTATCTGAATGCTTGCGCTGGTGCTTTCCGCGCCCGTGATATTCAGCTCTGGCAAGTGGTGTTCTCTCGAGGAGTCGAAAACGGCCTTCGGGTTGCACGCTAAATGTTATTCTATCGCCCCCGTTTGGGGGCGATATCATATTTCAGTCCGTTATTGATTCTGCGCCTTTTCCCGCATCGCCAGCACACGTTCTACCGTATCTACCACTGCCTGAGTTTGTGGATCGATTTCAATATTGACGCGAGCTCCGAGTTTTTTCTTACCGAGAGTGGTACGTTCCAGCGTTTCTGGAATTAAATGTACGCAGAAACGTGTTGACGTTACTTCGCCCACGGTCAGGCTAATACCGTCGATTCCGATAAATCCTTTGTACAGGATATATTTCATCAACTGACTATCCTGCACTTTAAACCAGATCTGGCGATTATTTTCAGAGGTTAATATTTTCGCTACTTCAGCGGTGGTCATAATATGACCCGACATTAAATGTCCGCCAATTTCATCACTGAATTTAGCCGCACGCTCTACGTTTACCCAATCCCCAACCTGTAAATCACCAAGATTAGTAATGCGTAACGTCTCTTTCATCAGATCAAAACTGATATGGTTACCGTTGATTTCCGTCACGGTCAGGCAACAACCGTTGTGTGCCACAGACGCACCGGTCTCCAGACCATCCAGCATATAGTCAGGTAACTCAACCACATGAGTACGAAAATTTGGTTTCTCGTCAATCGACACCAGTTTTGCAGTGCCCTGCACTATCCCCGTAAACATACTTACAACTCCTGAAATCAGTTAAGGCATTCTGTTCAGCACAATAGCAGGTGGGAAACACCCTTACCAGTAAAGGGGGCTGAATGGTTATTTTTTCACTGGAGAATTAATAAATCCTCGCTACAATAGACTGAATTTCCCCTGCTTCTTCTTTTTGCTGCCCATTCAGGCGGCTTTTTAGTCTCTCATATAACAACAATATAAAAGGTGTTCACGTGCAGAAGTATATCAGTGAAGCGCGTCTGTTATTAGCATTAGCAATCCCGGTGATTCTCGCGCAAATCGCCCAAACAGCGATGGGTTTTGTCGATACTGTCATGGCGGGCGGCTATAGCGCCACCGACATGGCGGCGGTCGCCATTGGTACATCTATCTGGCTCCCGGCTATTCTTTTCGGTCACGGACTGCTGCTTGCGTTGACGCCAGTGATTGCGCAATTGAATGGTTCTGGTCGCCGTGAACGCATAGCGCATCAGGTACGACAAGGTTTCTGGCTAGCCGGCTTTGTCTCAGTGCTCATTATGGTGGTTCTGTGGAATGCGGGTTATATCATCCGCTCCATGCAAAATATCGATCCGGCACTCGCCGATAAAGCGGTAGGTTACCTGCGTGCACTGCTGTGGGGTGCTCCGGGCTATCTGTTCTTCCAGGTCGCGCGTAACCAGTGTGAAGGTCTGGCAAAAACCAAACCTGGGATGGTGATGGGTTTTATTGGCCTGCTGGTGAACATTCCGGTTAACTATATCTTTATTTATGGTCATTTCGGAATGCCTGAACTCGGTGGCGTCGGTTGTGGTGTAGCGACGGCGGCTGTGTATTGGGTGATGTTCCTCGCCATGGTTTCTTATATTAAACATGCCCGTTCCATGCGCGATATCCGCAACGAAAAAGGCACCGCTAAACCCGATCCTGCCGCATTGAAACGGCTGGTGCAGCTTGGTCTACCTATCGCGCTGGCGTTGTTCTTTGAAGTGACACTGTTTGCTGTAGTGGCGCTGTTGGTATCTCCACTCGGTATTATCGATGTGGCAGGCCACCAGATTGCACTGAACTTCAGTTCGTTGATGTTCGTTCTTCCAATGTCGCTGGCCGCAGCGGTAACCATCCGTGTTGGTTATCGTCTGGGTCAGGGCTCAACGCTGGATGCACAAACAGCCGCGCGAACAGGGCTTATGGTTGGCGTTTGTATGGCGACTCTGACCGCAATTTTCACGGTTTCACTACGGGAGCAGATTGCCCTGCTGTATAACGATAATCCTGAGGTCGTAACGCTGGCGGCACATTTGATGTTGCTGGCGGCGGTGTATCAGATTTCTGACTCCATACAGGTTATCGGCAGTGGGATTTTGCGTGGTTATAAAGATACGCGGTCGATTTTTTATATTACCTTTACGGCGTACTGGGTATTAGGCTTGCCGAGCGGCTACATTCTGGCGCTGACCGATCTGGTGGTTGAGCCAATGGGGCCAGCAGGTTTCTGGATCGGCTTTATTATTGGCCTGACTTCTGCCGCTATTATGATGATGCTGCGTATGCGTTTCCTGCAACGTCTGCCATCAGCCATCATTCTGCAACGAGCAGCTCGCTAAAAAACAAGGCGCAACCTTCACAGATTGCGCCTTAGTTTTTATTCGGGCTGGAGCGTTGCGCCAATCCTGTCTTCGTCAGGTTGCAGTTTAAGCACACTGCAAATTGGTAGCCGACTGGCATCCGTTATCTCAACGAGAATACTGCCACTAACTTCCCCTTTCACACTGATGAAGTCAGGCGAAATTTCTTTCGCGCTGGTTTGCAGGCAAATCGTTCCCTCTCCGCGCAGTCGTTTCACTTTCAGTTGCACATGTGTGGCTGCTGCCGTGATCAGCCAAACTTTTCCGCCATCAAGGTTTAATTCACCAACACGAAAAGTGACATTGTCACCTTTTACCGTACTGCCATCGAGGATCATCACGCCTCCCGGCTGTACCGTAACCGTTGACTGTTGTAAATCAGCACCGTAACCAATAATCAAAGAGCTACCTTCTTGTACGGCAACGTTCCCCATCAGTTCAACTGGCGCACAATCCTCTTCCACGACAAATTTATCGTCCGCGCTGGTGGGAGACATGACAATCATCGTGCCACCTTTCAGCAGTGCATTTTCCAGCGTACCAGCATGAATTTCAGCACGGCCTCCGGCATTAACCGCCAAATCCTTTGTCTTACCGGAGCTATAGAGCTGTAGACCGTCTGTCCCAAGGCGATAAACGGCTTCGTTCTCAACGAGGGTATGAATATCTTCTCCGCCTATGTTATTCATGGCCCCGCCCGCAAGCGTCGTATCACTGGCTTTCCCCGCCAGCATAAAAACGCCGCCCTGATTAATCTCACAATTGCTGGCTTCCCCACCCGGATACACCAACAATTCACCGCCATCATCCACTATTGCAGATGAAGTCGTCCCGTTGACCAATAAACCACCAGCCTGATCGAGAATAATTTTTTCTGCCCGATGGCCTTCCAGTACGCGCAGGTTACCGCCATTCTCCAGTAACAAACCGCAGGCGTAGCCCTGATCAACGCTAAATTCTCCTTCTGGATGGCGGCCATTAACAGTAGCGAGCGTTGAGAGGCTAATTGCTCCACCGTCGGACTGAATGATGTCTGTGGCAATTGCACCGTCACCGACTGATAACGTGCCATTGTTGCCGTACTGTGTGCCTCTGACGATCCCACCAGTTTCCACTTTCAGCCAGCCCGCATCTGTCACTACGGTGTTTTCAGCTCTTCCGCCTGTCTCAACGAGCAACTCACCGTCAGTGAGTTGAGTCGCGCTAATGACCTCGCCGGTCTTAACAATTTGCACTTTCCCGTCGCTCATCAAGTTTTTTGCATCAGATCCCATGATTTATTCCTTTGCTGCATCTGTGTGCCCTTATCGCTACCTAAGTGTAAAGGCTACGGAGGATTTATCCACGATAGAATTGATTTGCTGGGAAACGACTGGGTTTATATCCTGATGCGCGAGATAGTGGGTTGTGTCAGATGTGAAAATGACTCTGACCAAAAATCACCCTTGCAAATCAACAAAATATAGCCAATTTGCTTAAAAGCTCTGCAAACGGTCGAAATACCGCAGAAAATTACGCTTTGCCTCTTGCCACCTTCCCACTCTGCCGCTAATATTCGTCCCCGTTGTCACCTACAACGTTGCGTTCATAGCTCAGTTGGTTAGAGCACCACCTTGACATGGTGGGGGTCGTTGGTTCGAGTCCAATTGAACGCACCATCCTGCGTCCGTAGCTCAGTTGGTTAGAGCACCACCTTGACATGGTGGGGGTCGGTGGTTCGAGTCCACTCGGACGCACCAGATTTTTTAGTCTGGTCTCCTCTCTCCTTGTATTCCCTTGTTTCTTCTCTGTATCCAACACATTAAAAAATTTATACTATTTTGTATGTGTTATCAGAAGGAGAATCGCTATGGCGACTTTGTTACAGCTTCACTTTGCATTTAATGGCCCCTTTGGCGATGAAATGGCCGAACAGCTTAAACCGCTTGCCGAGTCGATTAATCAGGAACCTGGTTTTCTGTGGAAAGTGTGGACAGAAAGTGAAAAGAACCGCGAAGCTGGTGGCATCTATCTTTTTACTGATGAAAAAAGTGCCCTTGCCTATCTGGATAAACATACTGCCCGTTTGAAGAACCTCGGCGTTGCAGAAGTTATCGCCAAAGTTTTCGATGTCAATGAACCATTAAGTAAAATCAATCAGGCAAAACTCGCCTGACAAGTCTCCATGAAGGGCGGTTGGCGCCCTTTTCATCCCTGTCTGAAATTTCTCATTTTCTAAAGATTTCAACCAAACTTATCTGATAACACTAAATTCAAAAGAATACATACAGGTAAGTAATGATGAAAAAAATCGCCATTGTGGGTGCCGGGCCAACAGGGATCTACACTCTCTTCTCGCTTTTACAGCAACCAACGCCGCTTTCTATTTCCATCTTCGAACAGGCTGACGAGGCCGGTGTCGGGATGCCGTACAACGACGAAGAAAACTCTAAATTAATGCTGGCAAATATTGCCAGCATTGAAATACCAACGATTTATTGTACTTATCTGGAATGGTTACAAAAACAAGATGCTAGCCATCTACAACGTTACGGCGTTAAAAAGGAAACACTGCACGATCGTCAGTTTTTACCGCGAATTCTGTTGGGAGAATATTTCCGCGATCGATTTTTACGATTAGTAGATCAGGCGCGACAGCAAAAATTTGAAGTGGCTGTTTATGAATCATGCCAGGTTACCGATCTGCAAATTACAAATGCTGGCGTGATGCTTGCTACAAATCAGGATTTACCCACAGAGACGTTTGATTTAGCGGTAATAGCCACCGGTCACGTCTGGCCTGATGAAGAAGAAGCAACCCGAACGTATTTTCCCAGCCCGTGGTCGGGTCTGATGGAAGCAAAGGTCGATGCCTGTAACGTGGGCATTATGGGAACATCCTTGAGCGGACTGGATGCGGCAATGGCAGTGGCCATTCAGCATGGTTCGTTTATTGAAGAAGATAAACAACGAGTTAGCTTTCAACGTGATAGCAACAGTGAAAATCTGCACATTACGTTGATGTCGCGCACGGGCATTTTACCGGAAGCCGATTTCTATTGCCCCATCCCCTACGAACCGTTACGCATCGTCACAGAACAGGCCTTAAATACAGAAATAGAAAAAGGTGCGGAAGGCCTGTTGGATCGGGTATTCAAATTGATACAGCAAGAAATTAATTCTGTCGATCCAGGCTGGAGCCAACGCATAGCGTTAGAACGCCTCAATGTCGATACCTTTGCGCAAACCTGGTTTGCCGAGCGTAAACAGCATGACCCTTTTGGCTGGGCGGAAGAAAACTTAGCCGAAGTCGAGCAAAATAAACGGCAAAAACATACCGTCCCCTGGCGTTATGTCATTCTGCGTTTGCATGAAGCTGTACAGGAAATTGTGCCGCATCTGAATGAACACGACCATAAGCGATTCAGTAAAGGTCTTGCCAGAGTCTTTATCGATAATTATGCGGCAATCCCTTCAGAATCTATAAGACGATTACTGGCCTTACGCGAAGCGGGGATCATTCATATTCTCGCCCTCGGTGAGGACTACGAGATGGAAAACAACGAAACACGCACAATTCTGAAAACAGCGGATAACAGCTACTCGTTTGATGTTTTTATTGATGCCCGAGGTCAACGTCCACTCAAAGTGAAAGATATTCCTTTCCCTGGGCTACGCGAACAATTGCAGAAAACAGGCGAGGAAATCCCTGATGTTGGTGAAGATTATACGCTACAGCAACCTGAAGAAGTTCGTGGTCGCGTGGCGTTCGGTGCTTTACCCTGGCTGATGCACAACCGGCCTTTCGTCCAGGGACTTACGGCTTGTGCAGAAATTGGCGAGGCTATGGCGCAGGCCATAGTAAAACCTGCATCCCGTGCACGTCGGCGTCTTTCGGTTGATTAAAGATAAAGCTATCAGCACTCAACAAACTGATGCTGTTCATTGAGACGATAGCGGACTCCGGCACGGATATTGTTTTCACCTTCAATGGCGACGGCGAAGCGCACTCTTTCGCCGTCATGATATGCCAGTGCGGCGCTGCCACCAGGCCCGAGGACAATCGAGTCAACCACGCCCGTACTGACTACTGTTGAGTTAGCACCGCTGGCAATGATGTGAACATTATCACCACTGTTAGCAATTTTCGCGTGCGCGCCAAAGCTGGCAATTTGTACCAGATCGCCATTACTGGCAACATGACACCTTTCACCTGGAGTACAGACGCGTACTCGCATCCCGGCATTCGCAATACGGCTACCCTCTCCGGCACTGCTGATTCGAGTCGAGTTACCCGCCACTGCCACGCGGGCACGCTCGCCTGAGCTGCCAATATGGCTGTTAAAACCCACACTAGCCATCCGTACGCTGTAGCCCGTGCTGGCAATTTGCGCCGCATAACCTGCTGTAACTATTCTGGCGTTATCGTCGCAACATCCGACGCGTGCGTTATCCTCGGCACTGGAGAGCTGGCGGCAAAATGTTGGTTCCACCGGTTCTGTGACCAGCTTTTGCATAGAGGAAACTTCCTGGCGGGCAAAGTTTTCGTCTGTCAGCCATTTGTTCCATGCATACTCAACCAGACTATCTGCCCAGTCCGTATACCCTTCGTCGATCAGCGCATGGTGAACATCGACATAGCTGCCGTCCTGCGGAAAATGGCGCAAAAACCAGCGGTACATTACCGCTCCTACACGCCACTCTCGCAGGTTCTCTCGCGTAATGATCATACGTTAATGTCGGTGATAGCCATCGATCATACATTTAAAGGTTTCGTGCGGAGTACGCCCCGTAGTGCAAAGATAGAGATGACCGAAGATGAAAAAGAGGCTAATAAATGCCAGAGCAAAATGCGCCTGTAATAACCAGTATCTTACGCCAGGAAACACAGTTCCCACGACTTGCGGATAGAGACACAGCAGCCCCGTCACCAGTAACAACGGCAGTAATCCATACATCACCCCGACATAGGCTACCTGCTGTAAGGGATTAAATTTAGACTGCATTGTCGCCGGAAAAGGATGCGCTTCCCCCTGCATAATGCCAGACAGATAAAATCGCGTTTGTTTCGCCGCTCGCCCCAGCCACCCTTGACGACGAATGCGATAGTGGTGACCATTACCCCCAACGGCATTAATCAGAACAAAGCCAAGCCAGCATACCAGTAACAAGAATCCACAAACTTCATGCACAGCAACCAGACTTTTGACCGCAGCTGCGCCCACCAGCGCAAAGTGATTAATTAGCCCACTTGCCAGCAACAATACGAAGAGTAATGCGTTCGACCAGTGCCATAATCTGACCGCCTTGCTGTAAAGATAAACCTTCTCGCCATGATCGGTGGCTGATTTCTTCACACCACGAGCACGAAGCAAAGCATGCAGCCCCAGGACTAACCACATTCCAACCAGCAATAGCCCGGCAATGACCAGCCACACCGGCCAAAATTCAGGGGTGAACTGTGGTACATAGTTCGCCAACTGGCTCTGAAACTGTTCAGCATTTTGCGACGGGTTCATACATTTTCCTTCTTAATCAAATGTTGACCGAACCGGCGATACAAATGCGGTTTCCCGGCACCAGGTAGCTGATATTGATAGTATTTATTTTCCTGTAACCACGCCTGAATTTCTGGGCTATCTTCGCGACCAAAGATCAATGCGTGTTCCGGGCAGGCGCTGACGCAAATGGGCGGAAAACCTTTTGCCAGCCGGGACTCGGCGCAGAAATCACATTTATCCGCCACTTTAGTCACAGGGTTAAGGTAACGAACCTGATACGGGCAAGCGCCAATGCAATAACTGCAGCCGATACACTGCGATTTTTCTACCCGTACGATCCCCTGCTCATCACGCCACGACGCCCCTGTTGGGCAAACGTCGATGCAAGGAGCATCTTCACAGTGCTGGCATGACTGGCGAAAAAAGTGATATTGCGTTTCGTTGTCGTTATCGGTAACTGGAATGTGTGCTATCGATAAACGGCTTCCCTGGGCCGGAACGTGATTGGTCTTGCGACATGCTCGGGCGCAAATATTACAACCATTGCACCGTGACTCATCGTGAATCATGGCATACCGAACTTCCTTTTCTTGCCTGGTGTTCGCTAACAGAGAAGACGCAGAGCCAGTAAAAAAGATTACTGTTCCCATCCCCAGAACAAATTTGCGTCGAGTGAAGGACATCTGATTATCCCCTAATGCAGTGGCTGCAACTGTCCACCCTGTCCATGACATTTCCCTGAAATTTCAGGGATTCTGAAACTGCTCAACCTCAAACCATTCGCATAAACCATAAGCCTTGCCATAGCTCATATACCGCTCGCTAAACAGGTACAGCACCGCCGTCGATGACTCCACCTGGCGTATATCGGCATATTCAGGGGCAACATCCATCGCGGCGATCGCGGCTTCAATCTGCGCTTCCTGGAAGTAATATGGCGCTTGCCTCAGCATGGCGACTTTGTAGGGTCGCGGGTACGTCTGGCACTCAAAGCGAACGACGTGAGCAATGGCGCGACAAATGTCCTGCTCCACAACTTGCAAAGACATCGCCGCGTAGTTTTCGCTCATGGCCTGCGTTGAGTAATAGTAATCATCGTGAGTTCCCGTGATACAGGCGATATCCGCGTAGTCTCCGTTCTGTTTTATGCCTTCCAGCAAAAAAGACAGATCCTCTTCAGCAACCGAATATGGCGGCGAGAGAAACACGGCACGCGCCACCAGTTGACCCGCAGCCGAATGCTGGCGGATAAACTCTGCCAGAACTTCCGTCGGTTCTGGTTCTGCGACGTCTTCACTGACCGTATCTCCGGTGTGACGCATACCCTGCAACCATTGACGCTTCGCCTCGTCAACGTCGCTGACTCCGGATAGCGGCAACTCATCCTGATGGTTCATCTCACCCATTCCTTATGCTGGAAGCAGATTGTGTGCAGCCAGATCGGTGGCAATATCTTCCAGCCCCAGACGTTGCAACGTTTCACGTGTCGGGCAACCGAGCTGTGGATCCCAGCCCATTTCCTTGTAGAACATCGTGAGAGACGCGTACATATCGTCGCGATCCATTTTGTCAGTTCCTTCAGTAAAGACCGGGATCTGCGGATCTTTGTCGAATACCCAGGAGCAAATAAGATCGTGCTCGTTACGCATATCTTTGGTTTGCATCAGTTTTACCGTGTAAGCGCGATGCAGTGTAAATATACGTTCAGCGGCTAAATCTAATTTTTCCTGGGTCATCTCTTCACCGGTGATCGCTTTGAAGAATTTGGCTTCTAAAGCAAGGTCACCACGGTAATTACGGCTCTTCAGCGGCGAAACGGTCATTGGCCAGACCCAGTTGCACAGGGTGACGGCGTTATGCAAACAGACCCGCAACAGCGACCATTTGGCATATTTAATTTTTGCGTCATTGATCGGCGTGTAGTTTTTGGTTTCGTCGTAAGCATCTTCAGAGCCAAAAAGCTCTTTCGCCACTTCACGCTGCAATTTCAACGGCAGACCGGAGCCAATAAAGTTAATGTGGGTGTGCGTCATGCAATCGCGGTTGAACATGCAGTTAACAATGGAACCAACTTGCGCCGAGGCTTCATTAGCATGATGAACCGGATAGCCAAACGGCGACCAGAGTTTATTTTTCGCGTAGCCCCAATACTCTTCGCCCAAATTCCAGCGTTCCGCAATGGCATATGAGCCATCAGCCAGGTGGCTCAACTCACCCACGCGATGCGCCAGACGGTAGTAAAAATCTTTAATGAAGTTAACGTCGCCCGCTTCCAGCTGATCCCAGCGAATTTCCGCATACTCATCAGCAGGCAGAACGCGTTTGAACACGCCTTTGCTGTAGCAATACGTAAAATCTCGATGTAGCTGTCCGTAGTTACACCACAGACCGTAGTCATCGAACAGATTCAGACCAACCAGATTGCCAATGACGCGACCATCGTCTTTATCTTCAAAATCTTTCGGCCCGTTCGGGAAGATGGTGGTATGGACAAAGTTTGCTACACAAGTATTACCGCCGGTGCTGGGCACGCCGAACTCTTTGACCCGAGGAATGTTCATCTGGGTCATACAACGAATCGGGCAAGAGTGGCAGCCGCTCATTTTTACCGTGTATTTCTCTGCTGCCGGACCTAAGTCAAAAACGGATTTATAGGTGCGAAAACCCACGGTATTTTGATTGCCTGGCGGGATCTCGCCCGTTTCAATCGGGCCACCTTCCGCCGCTCCCCAGAACAGACCTTTACGCGCCGTCCAGCGAGACTTGGGATCGGAGTACTCCGCCCACGATTGCGGCGTACTTGGCACCACATGGTTGTTATTCGCACCGATAAGTTCGGTCATCATGTAGTCATTGAGACGTTTCATCTCCTGACGATCGGCAATGTTGACCCCTTTAGTCCCTTCAACTGCAATCGCTTTGAGGTTTTTCGAACCCATTATTGCGCCAGTTCCCGCGCCGCCGCTGTGATTACGGCTATTCAACATGCCAGAGAGCGGCACAAGGTTTTCACCTGCCTGACCAATAGCTGCCACACAGGTTTCCGGGCTGGTCAAGCGACAAATCTCTTCCGTCGTGGCTCGCGTCCCTTTACCCCATAGGAAATCTGCTTTTTCGAGGGTAACTTTGTCATCTTTAATATTCAGCCAAACCGGTGATTTCGCTTTCCCTTCGATAATAATAACGTCGTATCCAGCGAATTTCATTTGCGCGGCAAAAAAGCCTCCCATATGGGCATCAACAACTAAATTCCCTTTGGTAAAGGTGGAAAGCGAAGTGATATTTACGCGAGAACTACAGGGAGCACCAGAGCCAGTTAATGGCCCGGTGGCAAAGACTAATTTATTTGCTTCATCGAAAGGTTTAGTGCCTGGCGGTACTTCGTCATACATAATTTTGTAGCCGAATCCCATGCCACCAACAAAACTTTTAAACTTACTGGAATCTTCGAGGGTAATATTTCCTGTCGTGAGATTAACTCTTAATATATTACCTGTCCAACCGTTAGCCATGATTTTTTCCTTTGCAAGATTCACACAGTAATATCTTTCCACTCGATAATTTTTAACGCCCCTGTTGGGCAGGCGTTTGCACATTCACCACATAACACACATTTCGAGGATTTTTTACTTTCGGTATTTACGGTAGCCATCATCCACGGACATGCAGTGGTACAGGCGCTACAACCAATACAACGTTTATGATCGACGACAACACAGCCTTCTTCCTGCTGCCAGGCAATCGCGCCAATCGGGCAAACGTTCATGCATTGCGGATCTTTGCATTGACGACAGGTGTCAGCGGTATAGTTCAGATCGCCATACAGACCACCGCCTGATCCTATCCCATTGTCGCCAAAGAAATAATTACGATGGATTTTGATGCGGGAGAAAAAAGTGCCCACTGAGCCATCATTGAAGTTAGTACAAGAGATTTCACAGCGATGGCAGCCTGTGCATCGCGCTCGCTGGGTAACCAGCACGCCTTTGGGCGTATTTATCAACCCTACCGTACCGCTATCAATATCTTCCTGCTTGCAACCCAAAAGTGACAGTAACGCAGGGGCTATCGTTAAACCAGCAAGACCCTTTCCTGATATACGCAAGAATTCTAATCGCGTTAAGCCAATATCTAATAGTGGACGACCAACCGGGTTCATTTATTTCGCATCCTCTTCGCAAACACAGTGCTGACAATTCAACAGCCTGATATTAAGCATTCAACTAATACGCTGCTGACTCTGTCCCCAACACCAGATATTTTCCCTAACCTGATAGTGCATGAGAAAAGAATTAACGCCAATAAACTAATCCTTTATGGTTAGGAGAAAAAATAATGTGATTATTCTGAGGGCTTAACATTGATCATTATCAATTAAATTCACAAAGTGAGAAATTAAAAGTGAACTGATATTTATTATCATCTGAAATTAATTTCATTTAAGTGACAATTATTTGTGATATTCATTCCAGAAAATAAAAATAACATTCCCGTTATGCACTTTAATACATATCGAAACTCATATAATTTCATCAGTTGCTATTTATGAAAATTAGCTGTGGCTGCGATTGAAATAAACATATCAGGATGAAGTGTTGCACTTCATCCTGAATGGTCATTTTACCAGCGCGTTAATGACGGTTTCCATCGCCTGTTTTTCCAGTTCGCTGCGTTGAATACGTTTATTGGCTAAAGCCGTGCGTAATACGCCAGCGATGACAATATGTTTTGGTTCCTGCCCCAAATCGCGCATTTCCAGCACAACTTTACCGACTACCCTGCACATCTCGCGGTACAGTTCGTCATCTTTTGTCCGATTTCCCATTCTTTGTACCTATTTATCATGCCAACTATCAGCATATATCAATCTAATCAATTAAACAAAAATCAAACAAAATCATATAAATAACGTTATAAACTATTTTGACTGTAGTGATTGAGCGATGGTGTATTTATACACCTGATGAACATTCACTACTCCCCAGGCTGGCGACCTTACCTCGTGACGTTGCGCAAACACCGAAGTTTTTGCGTAATCTTTTCCCTGTAACATTAAATCTTTGATAACAATTTATTGTCTGGAGACTTGTATATTTTTTGAAACGCTGTTTTTGTTTTCCTTTTGGATTAATTTCAGCGTATAATGCGCGCCAATTGACTCTTGAATGGTTTCAGCACTTTGGACTGTAGAACTCAACGACTCAAAAACAGGCACTCACGTTGGGCTGAGACACAAGCACACATTCCTCTGCACGCTTTTTCGATGTCACCTATCCTTAGAGCGAGGCACCATCACTTTCGTAATACCGGATTCGCTTTCCGGCAGTGCGCCCAGAAAGCAAGTTTCTCCTATCCTTCTCAACTTAAAGACTAAGACTGTCATGAAAAAGACCAAAATTGTTTGCACCATCGGACCAAAAACCGAATCTGAAGAGATGTTAGCTAAAATGCTGGACGCGGGCATGAACGTCATGCGTCTGAACTTCTCTCATGGTGACTATGCAGAACACGGTCAGCGCATTCAGAATCTGCGCAACGTGATGAGCAAAACCGGCAAAACTGCCGCTATCCTGCTCGATACCAAAGGTCCGGAAATCCGCACCATGAAACTGGAAGGCGGTAATGACGTTTCTCTGAAAGCAGGCCAGACCTTTACTTTCACCACTGACAAATCTGTTATCGGCAACAGCGAAATGGTTGCGGTAACTTATGAAGGTTTCACTTCTGACCTGTCCGTCGGCAACACCGTACTGGTTGACGATGGTCTGATCGGTATGGAAGTTACCGCCATTGAAGGTAACAAAGTTATCTGTAAGGTACTGAACAACGGTGACCTGGGCGAAAACAAAGGTGTGAACCTGCCTGGCGTTTCTATTGCCCTGCCGGCACTGGCTGAAAAAGACAAACAGGATCTCATCTTTGGTTGCGAACAAGGCGTAGACTTTGTTGCTGCTTCCTTTATCCGTAAGCGTTCTGACGTTATCGAAATCCGTGAACACCTGAAAGCGCACGGCGGCGAAAACATCCAAATCATCTCCAAAATCGAAAACCAGGAAGGCCTCAACAACTTCGACGAAATCCTCGAAGCCTCTGACGGCATCATGGTTGCTCGTGGCGACCTGGGTGTAGAAATCCCGGTTGAAGAAGTTATCTTCGCCCAGAAGATGATGATCGAAAAATGTATCCGCGCACGAAAAGTCGTTATCACTGCGACCCAGATGCTGGATTCCATGATCAAAAACCCACGTCCGACCCGCGCAGAAGCCGGTGACGTCGCGAACGCCATCCTCGACGGTACTGACGCAGTAATGCTGTCTGGTGAATCCGCAAAAGGTAAATACCCACTGGAAGCTGTTTCTATCATGGCAACCATTTGCGAACGTACCGACCGCGTGATGAACAGCCGTCTCGAGTTCAACAACGACAACCGTAAACTGCGCATTACCGAAGCAGTTTGCCGTGGTGCGGTTGAAACTGCTGAAAAACTGGATGCTCCGCTGATCGTTGTAGCAACCCAGGGCGGTAAATCTGCTCGTGCAGTGCGTAAATACTTCCCGGATGCAACCATCCTGGCACTGACCACGAACGAAAAAACTGCACATCAGCTGGTACTGAGCAAAGGCGTTGTGCCGCAGCTGGTAAAAGAGATCACTTCTACTGATGATTTCTACCGTCTGGGTAAAGAACTGGCTCTGCAGAGCGGTCTGGCGCACAAAGGTGACGTAGTAGTAATGGTTTCCGGTGCACTTGTACCGAGCGGCACTACCAACACCGCATCTGTTCACGTCCTGTAATATTGCTTTTGTGAATTAATTTGTATATCCAAGCGCCCTGATGGGCGCTTTTTTTATTTAATCGATAACCAGAAGCAATAAAAAATCAAATCGGATTTCACTATATAATCTCACTTTATCTAAGATGAATCCGATGGAAGCATCCTGTTTTCTCTCAATTTTTTTATCTAAAACCCAGCGTTCGATGTTTCTTTGAGCGAACGATCAAAAATAAGTGCCTTCCCATCAAAAAAATATTCTCAACATAAAAAACTTTGTGTAATACTTGTAACGCTACATGGAGATTAACTCAATCTAGAGGGTATTAATAATGAAAGCTACTAAACTGGTACTGGGCGCGGTAATCCTGGGTTCTACTCTGCTGGCAGGTTGCTCCAGCAACGCTAAAATCGATCAGCTGTCTTCTGACGTTCAGACTCTGAACGCTAAAGTTGACCAGCTGAGCAACGACGTGAACGCAATGCGTTCCGACGTTCAGGCTGCTAAAGATGACGCAGCTCGTGCTAACCAGCGTCTGGACAACATGGCTACTAAATACCGCAAGTAATAGTACCTGTGAAGTGAAAAATGGCGCACATTGTGCGCCATTTTTTTTGCCTGCTAATTACTGTTATTGCGTAGCGCGTAACATATTGCCCTGCTCAGGTTCGCCATTTTGAGCTGACTCAACTGCGGGCGCGTTGCTGGCATGTGTCGTTCCATTGCCTACCGCGACCGGATATCCCGCCCGACGATATAAGGCTTTATCCACCAGCTTCTGATCAACAGCCTGATTATCTTTGAATTGCGTAAAACCAATGGGCAGTTTATACGGCATCGTCTGAACGTTCTGCTGTTCCTCTGCCGATAGTGGTCGATGCACTTCCACATAACGCATTCCGTTCGGTTCTACAGAGTATTTCACCGGTTCATTGATCACTTTTACCGGCGTCCCCGTCCGCACGCTGGAGAACAAAGCTTTAATATCCGGTGCGTTCATACGAATACAGCCGGAACTGACGCGCAAACCGACGCTGTCCGGCGCACTGGTGCCATGAATGAGATATTCGCCATTGCCGTGCGCCAGGCGCATTGCGTAGCGTCCTAGTGGGTTATTAGGCCCTGCTGGAACGACTGGCGGTAATTTTATGCCACGCTCCAGCGAACGCTGCCGAATACCAGCGGTCGGTGTCCAAGTAGGGTTAGGGATTTTCTGCCCAACCCGCGTATCCATCACTGGCGTTTCCAGTCCCTGCAAGCCAATGCCTATCGGGTAGACCTGCACGATATTTTCTCCTGGCGGATAATAATAAAGACGCAGCTCGGCAAGGTTAACAATAATCCCCTGACGCGGCGCATCAGGTAATAACAGTTGCGAAGGAATGGTTATTGTCGTACCTGGTTTTGGCACCGGAGCGATGGTGTTATTGGATTCCAGAATCAACATTGCCGCAGTATCAAAACGTCGGGCGATGGCCTGGAGGTTTTTATCCCCCTCTTGCACCGTATACGTTTGATTTTGCCCAACCAGTCGGCTTCCGGTTGGTGGGAGCGGGTAATCTACCGCCCAGGCAGCGTGTATGGCGCTAAAAGCGCCGATAAGAGTCAGTGTAAGCAGAGACGCGCGTTTCATTGTAAACCTCCTGTATTTGCCGGAGACTCACGCTAAGACGTCGGATGGCGCTTTTGCTTACCTGAAGCCGAAACACTCCTGTGCTGGTCAGAGTAAACATCGACCATCCGGCAATGTGAGTCATCCGGATGAAAGCTGTTCCTTTAGTTTAGCTAAGTGCAGCGGCTTTGGCGCGGATTGCACGAATCATCGCTTCCAGACCTTGTGAACGAGATGGGGTGAGATGCTGAGCGAGCGCCATTTTTTCAAACCACGGGCGCACGTCAAAATTAACAATATCCTGCGGCGTCATCTGGTCGTAGAGAATAAAAACAACCGCAATAAGCCCTTTCACAATGGCGGCATCGCTGTCGCCCTGCAATTCAATAATTCCCTGCGCATTCTGGCGCATTACAATCCATACCTGACTCTGACAGCCCTGAATACTATTTTGCGGGTTTCTGTCTTCATCGCGTAATTCCGGCAGACGCTGCCCCAGTTCAATAATGTAGAGATATTTCTCTTCCCAGTTGGCGCAGCGTAAAAAATTACGCAGCAATTTTTCTTTATCCGGCAATACAGCCATAGAGCCTCCCTGTTATCCCAGCAGACGATGAATGCGTTGCAATCCTGTCACCAGACGATCCACTTCTTCATGGGTGTTATACATAGCCAACGACGCCCGACACATAGCCGGAACGTTATAAAACGCCATCAACGGCATCGCGCAGTGATGGCCGGTACGCACAGCGATACCGTAGTTATCAAGAAAACTGCCAACATCATAGGCATGATGTTTACCGAGATTAAAGGCGATAACGCCAAGTCTGTCCGGTGGCCCATACAGAGTAAGATCCGGCACCGCTGTCAGTTGTGACAGCGCGTAATGCATCAGATTCTGTTCGTACTCAGCAATGTTGTTAAGCCCCAGAGCTGACACATACTCCAGCGCCGCACCAAGACCAATAATCCCCCCCGTATTGGGCGTGCCGGCCTCAAACCGCCACGGCGCTTTGGTCCAGGTAGTACCTTCGCTAAGGCTGACGGTGGCAATCATAGATCCGCCCCCTTCCCACGGCGGCATCTCCTGCAACAAGGCTTCTTTAACATAAAGAATTCCAATGCCGGTGGGGCCATACAGTTTATGCCCGGAAAAAACGTAGAAGTCGCAGTCCAGCGCCTGCACATCCACCGGATGATGCATCACTGCCTGAGCGCCATCCACCAGCACTTTTGCGCCATGCTGGTGCGCAAGTGTGATCATTTCCGGCAGCGGATTTTCCGTCCCCAGCACATTAGACACGTGAGTAATCGCCAGCAGGCGGGTTTTCTCATCAAACAGATTAGGCAGTGTCTCCAGTTGCAGCGTGCCGTCTGGGTTAAGCGGGATCACCCGCAACTCTGCGCCAACGCGCGCGCAAAGCATCTGCCAGGGAACAATGTTAGCGTGGTGTTCCATCTGACTGATGATGATGTTATCGCCCGCACGTACGTTGCTGTTGCCCCAGCTATTGGCGACCAGATTGATCCCTTCCGTAGTGCCACGGACGAACACCAGCTCTTCCGCCGAACGGGCATTGATAAACAGCGATGCACGCTTACGCACGTTCTCCATTTTCTCGGTCGCCTGGGCGCTTAACGTATGAATACCGCGATGCACCGCCGCGTAGCCGTGACGATAAAATTCAGCCTCGGCGTCAATCACCTGGCTCGGTTTCTGCGCACTGGCGGCGCTGTCGAGATAAGCCAGCGGCAAACCGTTTACCTCACGCGAGAGCACCGGAAAATCGGCACGCACCTTCTCAACGGAAAAAGTCATCTTGCACCTCCCGGCAGCCGTTGGCCGATTCGAGCCAGCACCTGCTGTTTAAGACCATCATCGCGCAAGGCTTCCGTCAGTTCTGCGGCAAAGGCATAGATGATCATCTGCTGGGCATCCTGCTGATTGATCCCGCGAGAACGCAGATAGAACATTTGCTCATCATCAATACGCCCGACCGTTGCGCCGTGGCTGCATTTCACATCATCGGCATAAATTTCCAGTTGCGGTTTGGTATCCACTTCCGCCAGCTTGCCCATCAGCAGATTATTATTGGTCATCTGGCCGTCAGTCTTGATGGCATACTGCGCGACGTTAATCAAACCATTAAATACCGCGCGCCCTTTGTCGCTGACGATAGTTTTGTGCAACTGGCGGCTGTTACAAAAACCTTTATTGTGTTCCAGCCAGGTGCGGGTATCGCACACTTCATTTTTCACCGGCATCGCCAGGCTATTAATCCGCAGCGTACTGTTTTCGCCATTAAGTTGCGTACTGGTGTTGTGCCGTAACACAGCGCCACCAAGCAGAAAACTGTGGCTAGATGCGGTGGCATCGTCTGCCAGCAGCAAATCGTTATGGGCAAAGTGGTGGCTGACCGGGTTTTCAAACGCCAGCTTGATATGCTGCAAGTGGGCGTTCGCTGCGACGTTGATAGTAAAGCGCGCGCCGGTAAAATGGCGGGCATCATTAAGGCTGACAAAATGTTCAATCACTGTCGCTTCCGCGCCTTCCGCCAGATCCAGATGATGGCGGTAATGGGCTGTGTTCACCTCTTCACCTGCCACGCCCTGGGTAATATGCATTAACAGCAATGGCTTTGCAGGCCGTTGACCGCGCTTCACAGCAATATGCGTAACGCTTTGCGCCAGGCTTTCCGTCAGATGCAGAAACACTTCTGGCTGAATGGCATCGGGCAGCCCCTGGCGTTCGTCGTTTATGCTCACGTCATATCCGCTGCCTTCAGTTGCATCGCTAAGTGCTGGCATGTAACGTCCATCGACAAACACCAGCCGCACGGCGTCTAACGTTAAGGCTAAGGCATCACGCTGCTCTTGAGATATATCCCCCGCAATGCTGACAAACTGGCTATTAGTCAGCCCTTCCAGCGGCGTATATTTCCAGTGCTCATGTTTACGCGTCGGCAGGCCGGTACGCAGCAATTGTTGTAAATGCTGCTGAGCTTGCGGGGAGCGTTTTGCCCCTTCAGCCTCAAACAAGTGATGCCACTGTTGCAGCACGTTACTGCTGTTCACTAAGCCAGCCATAACCCTGCTCCTCCAGTTGTTTGACCAACGTGAAATCGCCGGATTTCACAATTCGCCCCTGATACAGCACGTGGACGTAATCAGGCTTGATGTAGTCAAGAATGCGTTGGTAGTGCGTAACAATGATGAATGAACGCTTGCCGTCACGCAGCGAGTTCACGCCATCGGCAACCACTTTTAATGCATCGATATCCAGCCCGGAGTCCGACTCATCAAGAATGCATAACTCCGGCTCCAGCACTGCCATTTGCAAAATATCGTTGCGCTTTTTCTCGCCGCCGGAAAAACCGACGTTAACCGAACGGGTTAATAAATCTTCTGGCATCTTCAGGAGAGCGATTTTCTCTTCCATCAAATCCTGAAAATCAAACCGGTCGAGCGTTTCCTGACCGCGATAACTACGCACCGCATTGAGCGCCGTTTGCAGGAAAAACTGGTTACTGACGCCAGGGATTTCCACCGGATACTGGAAAGCCATAAAGATGCCTTCGCCTGCACGATCTTCCGGCGACAGTTCAAGCAAATCTTTGCCTTTAAACTCCACCGTGCCGCCCGTCACTTCATAATCTTCGCGCCCGGCAAGGGTTGCCGATAAGGTACTTTTGCCCGAACCGTTTGGTCCCATAATGGCGTGAACTTCGCCAGGACGAACGTCGAGACTTAATCCGCGCAGGATAGCTTTATCTTCCACGCTGACGTGTAAATCTTTAATACTTAACATGTTTATTCCTTATCCGACGCTGTGTTCAAGACTGATGGCGAGGAGTTTTTGTGCTTCAACGGCAAATTCCAGCGGCAGTTCCGAGAACACGTCTTTGCAGAAACCGTTAACAATCATCGAGATGGCGTCTTCTTCGCTGATCCCGCGTTGCAGGCAGTAAAACAGCTGATCTTCACCAATACGCGATGTCGTTGCCTCGTGCTCCAGTTGTGCGCTGTTATTGCGACATTCGACATACGGGAAGGTATGCGCCCCGCAATTAGCGCCAATCAGCATTGAGTCGCACTGAGTGAAGTTGCGCGCATTGGTTGCCGTCGGCATGATTTTTACCAGCCCGCGATAACTGTTCTGGCTGTGTCCGGCAGAGATCCCTTTCGAGATAATGGTCGATTTGGTGTTCTTACCGATGTGGATCATCTTGGTGCCGGTATCAGCTTGCTGATGACCGCTGGTCAGCGCCACCGAGTAGAACTCACCGATGGAGTTATCGCCGCGCAAAATGCAGCTTGGGTATTTCCAGGTAATGGCTGAACCGGTTTCCGATTGTGTCCACGACATTTTGCTGTTTTCGCCTTCGCACAGAGCACGCTTGGTGACGAAGTTGAGAATACCGCCGGTGTTGTTATCGCCAGGGAACCAGTTTTGCACCGTGGAATATTTCACCTCGGCGTTTTTATGGATGATGACT
Source organism: Escherichia sp. 93.1518 (assembly GCF_013368915.2). NCBI lineage: Bacteria > Pseudomonadati > Pseudomonadota > Gammaproteobacteria > Enterobacterales > Enterobacteriaceae > Escherichia > Escherichia sp. 93.1518. The sequence goes on along the minus strand of NZ_JABWMT020000001.1, from coordinate 179,771 downwards.
TCCACCACCGCCGCGTGTAGCTGGTAGCTATCACGCACTGGTGCGGAGCAGCCTTCAATGTAGCTGACGTAGCTGTCTTCGTCGGCTACCAGAATGGTGCGCTCAAACTGCCCGGTTTTTTCTGCGTTAATGCGGAAATAGGTGGAAAGCTCCATCGGACAGCGTACGCCTTTAGGCACATAAATAAACGTACCGTCAGAGGCTACCGCCGCATTAAGTGCGGCAAAGAAGTTGTCATTCCCCGGCACCACGGTGCCGAGATATTTCTTCACCAGTTCCGGGTGATCGTGAATTGCTTCACCAAAGGAACAGAAAATGATCCCCTGCTCCGCCAGTTTTTCGCGATAAGTGGTGGCAACCGAAACAGAATCGAAAATGGCATCCACCGCCACCTCTTTGCCTTCCCGCACCGGTACGCCCAACTGCTCAAATGCCGCTTCAACCTCTTTACTTAAAAAGGCGTTTGCGCCGGTTTGTTGCACCGCGCCCGGTTCAGAAACACAGGTGTCATCGCAGTTACCACATGAAGGCGCGGAGTAATAGCTGTAATCCTGATAATTCAGCTTGTCGTAGTGCGCCTTCAGCCAGTGCGGTTCTTCCATCTCCAGCCATGCGCGATAGGCGTTGAGACGAAACTCCAGCATCCACTCCGGCTCATTACGCTTCGCCGAGATTGCGCGCACTACCTCTTCGTTTATGCCCTTAGCCAGTTCATCAGTCGCTAATTGGGTGAAGAATCCTTCTTTATAATTCAGCGGGCCGCCGGTCCAGGTTTTGACATCGTCAGTTGCTTCAGTATTACGAGACATAGTACCGCCTATACCCCAAAGCTTTCGCCACAGCCACATTCATTCTGGGCTTTCGGGTTGTGAAATTTAAATATCTGATTGAGTCCTTCGCGAACGAAATCAACTTCCGTGCCATCAATAAACGGCATTGCTTGTAGGGGGACGAACAGCTTCGCGCCGTCGTGTTCAAACAGCAGATCGTCTTTGTCCGGCTCGCTAACACTGTCGAGTACATAGCCAAAGCCCGCGCAGCCCGTTTGCTTCACACCTAAGCGCACACCGACCATGCCTGGTTGCTTCGCCACTAGCTCACGGATGTGTACCGCCGCTGCGGGGGTTAGCGTTAAGCCTTGCCAGGTGAAATCCTCTGGGTTAAAGGTTCCTGAATGCATGTCCATCGATTTACCTCACTTCATCGCTTTCAGCGTATAACAGCATGTTAGTGATAATGATTATCAGTTCAACCCGGCAAACACAGGGGCTTTACCGTAAAACATGCTTTTTGCCTGCATTTAATAAGCATAGACCCTGATGTGCGGCTTAACAGGCACGCTAAGAATTAGGTATCTCATTGTTAGTTAATGATTATTACCGGAGGACATTTAAGACTGTGATGGAAAAGAAAAAGTTGTATTGAAAATGACTATTTAAGAGATAGGTAAAAAAGTGGCTCGTTCAGAAATAAGAAAACCCTTAAGTCTGTTCAACACAGACTTAAGGGTTTCTACCCCATCCGGCGCTTATCTCCGGCACTCACAGTGGCTTAGCTCTTGAAGGGGCGATAAGAATAATCTCATAAGACTAAGCCGGCGTTTTAACACAACCTGCGATTTGTATTCTTTTTAAACAAGATCAAGCGGGTAAAAATGGGAGAAGTCAGAAGAAAGTCGTCAGACCTGGACTGGAATTAATCCAGGTCGATGGGGCACACTAACTGCGTTCAGTCAGAATCAATGCACGCCCAAACGCCAGGCAAAGTAGATTTCTTCTTTTAATTCAGCAGAAGAGAGAGTAAGCAGATCAGCGAATTCAAGTTCTAGTTGTTTCAGACGTTTGAGGTATTGGGCAGGTGAAAGATTGCTCTGGTCACGGCGTAAAAATTCAATGGCCAGTTGGGTGGGATCAAGTTGAGTAGACATAGCATCCTCGCTTTTAGACAAGACCTGCACAGTATACCACCGTTTACTGTGCAGATAATGACCAAAAGCAATATGCGTCACACTTTTCTGGTGACAACGTCACAAAATGGCGGTCGTCAATCGTGATGAACAGCACAAACGACCTTTCTCGTCGAAGATTTCAATCTGCCAGACCTGATGACGTGAACCAAGATGCAGCGGCTTGCAAACGCCGCGAACTCGCCCTTCTCGTGCCGAGCGAACATGGTTAGCATTGATTTCCAGACCAACGACTTTTTGCTCACCTTCGGTACATAAATAACCGGCAACGGAACCAATACTTTCGGCCAGCACCACGGACGCCCCGCCATGCAGCAGCCCGAAAGGCTGCTTTGTCCGCGAGTCTACCGGCATTGTCGCTTCCAGGGTGTCATCACTAATATGTTCAAAACGAATATCCAGCAACCCCACCATGTTTCCGTCACCCATGGCGTTCAGCGCCTCAAGAGTGATTTTACGTTTCCATATCATTTAATAATCTCCAGTAATGCCTGCACAGGATGGCGTACCCCCGTGCCTTCAACCCGTTTTACCTGACTACGGCAGGAATATCCGGTCGCCAGACAGCGATTTCGCGGCAGACGCTGCATCGCCTGATGCCAGGATAACTCATAGATCCCAAGCGAGTTTTTATGATTTTTCGCTTCATGTCCGTAAGTCCCCGCCATACCGCAGCAACCCACACTGACATTTTCCAGCTTCGCGCCAAAACGGGCAAATATCGCGACCCACTGTGCTGGTGCCCCCGGCAAGGCGGTGACTTCGGTACAGTGACCAAAGAAATACCATGGTTCACCGCTGACCGCAGCCACTGGCTGTGACTCAAGTGCGCTTGCCAGCCATTCATTCGCCAGCAGAACGTTAAACTCGCCGCGTTCCTTGCCGAGAGTGAGTTTGTATTCGTCGCGATAACAAAGAACCAGGGCTGGATCGACCCCCACCATTGGCATTCCCAGCTTCGCCATACGGTTGAGGAAATCCGCCGTCTTTTTCGCCGTCTTCGCAAAACGATTGAGGAATCCTTTGATGTGCTGGGCTTTACCATTCGGCGAGAATGGCAGTAACACAGGCTGGAAACCTAATTTTTCGATCAGACGGACAAAATCTGCCACCACTTGCGCATCGTAATAGCTGGTGAAAGGGTCTTGCACCACCAACACCGTGCGCGCTTTCTGCTCAGCATTGAGAGCTTCAAGCTGTTCCAGCGTCATATTTGCCGAGCGATGCCCCACCATTTGTTGTTGCAGCGAGGGAACTGACAACAGCGGCAAATCAACCATGCCGATATGTTTTTTCGACAGTTTGCGCACCAGCGGCTGGTTAATGAAGAAGTTAAACGTCTTCGGCGCTCGCGCCATCAGCGGCGCATAACTTTCGACCGTCGCCACAAGATGGTCGCGCAGCGGGCGTAAATAACGGGTGTGATAGAGTTGCAGGAAGCGAGAGCGGAACTCCGGCACGTCAATTTTGATGGGGCACTGGGTCGAACAGGCTTTACAGGCCAGACAGCCTGACATCGCCTCTTTCACTTCGTGGGAGAAGTCATATTCGCCTTTATTTGCGTGCCAGCTATTGCGCGTGCGGGCAATTAATGTCCGCAAACTGGCTCGCGATTCCGGCAGTTCTTGTTCCAGTTTTAGAGGATCAACACCACGGTCAGCCAGCAAACGTAGCCATTCACGCACCAGTGTTGCGCGCCCTTTCGGTGAATGAATCCGGTTCTGGGTGATCTTCATCGACGGACACATGGGGCTGCGGGCATCAAAGTTGAAGCATAAACCGTTGCCGTTACATTCCATTGCTCCGCGCCACTGCTGACGTACCGCGATGGGGATCTGCCGGTCAAATGTACCGCGCTTCACCGCGTCCACTTTCATCATCGGTGCATCGAGACCTTCTGGCGGACAAATTTTCCCTGGGTTTAGTCGATTATGCGGGTCAAATGCCGCTTTAACTTTGCGCAGTTCTGCGAAAAGTTCCTCACCGAAAAACGCCGGGCTGTATTCGGCGCGAAAACCTTTACCGTGCTCGCCCCACAACAATCCACCATATTTCGCAGTCAACGCCACCACGTCATCAGAGATTTGCTTCATCAAAATCTCTTGTTGCGGATCGCACATATCCAGCGCCGGACGAACGTGCAAAACACCCGCATCGACGTGACCGAACATACCGTAGCTTAAGCCGTGGCTGTCGAGCAGCGCGCGAAATTCGGCTATATAATCCGCCAGATGTTCCGGCGGTACGCAGGTATCTTCGGCAAACGGAATGGGCTTGGCGGCGCCTTTTGCATTGCCAAGCAGGCCTACGGCTTTTTTACGCATCGCATAGATACGTTCAACGCCTGCCAGCTCGCGGCACACCTGCCAGCCAATGACGCCGGCTTGCTGATTAGCGATAAGTTCGTCCAGCCGCGCACAGAGTGCATTTACCCGCTCGTCAATCAGCTCCTCATCATCACCAGCAAATTCCACAATGTTCAGCCCGAGCATCTCTTTCTCGGGCACGTCAGTAATCAACTCGCTGACGGAATGCCAGACAATATCTTCCCGCGCCAGATTCAGCACTTTTGAGTCCACCGTCTCTACCGAAAGCGCCCGCGCCTCAACCATAAACGGCGCGTTACGCAGCGCGGAGTCAAAAGAGTCATATTTGACGTTCACCAGACGGCGCACTTTCGGCAAGCGAGTAATATCCAGTCGCGCTTCGGTAATAAAGGCCAGCGTCCCTTCTGAACCCGTCAGAATTCGCGTCAGGTCGAACTCAGTCATCTCATCGTTAAAGACATGACGCAGATCGTAACCGGTAAGAAAGCGGTTAAGTTTGGGGAATTTGTCGATGATTAACTGGCGTTGCTGACGGCAGCGTTGATAAACCGTTTTATAGATACGCCCGATAGCGGTATTGGTTTTACCCAGCGTTTCTGCCAGTTCGACGGGTAAAGGTTGCGTATCGAGAATATCGCCCCCCAACAACACCGCCCGCACGCCGAGCACGTGATCTGACGTTTTGCCATAGACCAGCGAGCCCTGACCGGAAGCATCGGTATTGATCATCCCGCCGAGCGTTGCCCGGTTGCTGGTTGAAAGTTCCGGCGCAAAAAAGTAACCGCACGGTTTCAGGTACTGGTTAAGCTGATCTTTAATTACCCCCGCTTCAACACGCACCCAGCCCTCTTCAGGGTTAATTTCGATGATGCGGTTCATATGGCGGGACATATCAACAATAATCCCCTGGTTGAGCGCCTGACCGTTTGTGCCAGTACCGCCACCGCGCGGGGTGAAGATCAGCGATGAATAGCGTTCCTGCGCAGCCAGACGGGCGATTAATGCCACATCTGCGGTCGAACGTGGAAATACCACTGCATCGGGGAGAAGTTGGTAAATACTGTTGTCGGTCGACATTGTCAGACGATCGGCATAACTTGTCGCCGTATCGCCGGTAAAACCCTGTTGCTCCAGCTCTTGCAAAAAATTAAGCACCAGTTGAACGACGCCGGGTGCCTGGGAAATCTGTGGAATCATTATATTGACCCTTTCCTGCGGTCTGTGATGTAGGTCGATACACAGTTCTTTCAGGCTGCTGCAATAGCGCACTGAAAGGTGATGTGTGTTTACTCTATGGATTTCGAGTTGCGGGAAGGCGGCAAGCGAGTGAACGCCAGGAGCTTACAAAAGTAAGTGACTGGGGTGAACGAACGTAGCCGCAGCACATGCAACTTGAAATACGACGAGTAAACCGTTTGCGTGTTGCCTGAATTGTTGTACCACATTTTTTTCTTACACGCCCATCAGAATTAAGGGCAGAATCGGCCTGTTAAAAAACGCTGAAATTGCTCATCATTATGCAGGTGAGTTTCGCGTGTTCACGTCGCGTCGACGATTTGACGCACAAAAAAGGTGAAAAGTAGTTATGGTAAATGTTCGTCAGCCCAGGGATGTCGCACAAATTCTGCTTTCGGTGCTGTTTTTAGCCATCATGATTGTGGCATGTCTGTGGATTGTTCAACCCTTCGTTCTCGGCTTTGCGTGGGCCGGTACGGTGGTGATCGCTACCTGGCCGGTATTGTTACGCTTGCAAAAGATCATGTTTGGTCGCCGCTCTCTCGCCGTTCTGGTGATGACGCTGTTATTAGTGATGGTGTTTATCATCCCTATTGCCTTGTTGGTTAACAGTATCGTCGATGGCAGTGGGCCGTTGATTAAAGCCATTTCCAGCGGCGACATGACGTTACCCGATCTGGCGTGGCTTAATACCATTCCGGTGATTGGCGCGAAGCTGTATGCAGGCTGGCACAATTTGCTGGATATGGGGGGGACGGCGATCATGGCGAAAGTCCGTCCTTATATTGGCACCACCACCACCTGGTTTGTTGGGCAGGCGGCGCATATCGGGCGATTTATGGTGCATTGTGCGCTCATGCTTCTCTTCAGCGCCCTGCTGTACTGGCGCGGTGAACAGGTAGCGCAAGGCATTCGCCATTTTGCAACTCGTCTGGCAGGCGTTCGCGGTGATGCCGCAGTCCTGCTGGCGGCGCAGGCTATCCGTGCGGTGGCGCTGGGCGTGGTAGTAACGGCGTTGGTGCAGGCGGTTCTTGGCGGTATCGGTCTGGCGGTATCCGGCGTTCCTTACGCAACGCTGCTGACGGTGTTAATGATCCTCTCCTGCCTTGTCCAGCTTGGCCCGCTGCCGGTGTTGATTCCGGCGATTATCTGGCTCTACTGGACCGGTGATACCACCTGGGGCACGGTATTGCTGGTGTGGAGTGGTGTGGTTGGCACACTGGATAACGTGATTCGCCCGATGTTAATTCGCATGGGTGCCGATTTACCGCTGATCCTGATCCTCTCCGGTGTTATCGGTGGTTTGATTGCCTTCGGGATGATCGGTCTGTTTATTGGTCCGGTTCTGTTAGCCGTTTCCTGGCGTCTGTTTGCCGCGTGGGTGGAAGAAGTCCCGCCACCGACTGACCAGCCGGAAGAAATTCTCGAAGAACTGGGCGAAATTGAAAAGCCGAATAAGTAACTCTCTCATCAGGCGGCTCTGCCGCCTGATTGTTAACCATCGCTAATTGATATTTCATTTCTCAACCTCGTATTTCCCTGCTTACCCCCATTCAGCTGGTAGTACCTGTCGCAAATTCTTTACAGTTTTTAAACTAATGAGACGAATCTGATCGACGCAAAAAGTCCGTATGCCTACTATTAGCTCACGGTTATAAATCAACATATTGATTTATAAGTATGGAAATCCCCTGAGTGAAACAACGAATTGCTGTGTGTAGTCTTTGCCCATCTCCCACGATGGGCTTTTTTTTAACATTTTTCCGTTTACTTATCTCGCCATTCATTCTTTCCAATAATGTTGCACAAGATACTGTGACTCTCTTCAAGCCGTTAGCAGGCTGATAATGTTATTTATATTTTATTCTATTTTTGATGCAGCGATTACCTATGAACGCTTATGAACTCCAGGCACTACGCCATATTTTTGCCATGACTGTTGATGAATGCGCGACCTGGATTGCCCAGACAGGTGACAGCGAAAGCTGGCGGCACTGGGAAAATGGCAAAAGCGCCATTCCTGATAGCGTCGTTGAAAAATTGCTGGCTATGCGTCAGCAAAGAAAAAAACATCTTCACGCCATCATAGAGAAAATAAATAACCGCATCGGCAATAACACCATGCGCTTCTTCCCTGATTTAACCGCGTTTCAACGTGTCTACCCTGACGGCGATTTTATTGACTGGAAGATTTATCAATCAGTAGCCGCTGAGTTATATGCGCACAACCTTGAGCGTCTTTGTTGACATTTTAACGGGAATCAATAGCCATTATTACAAGAATAATGACCGGATATTGACGCAATATCGCCACATTTTTTAAAGCAAAGTTGCTAAGTGGATCTTATGAAAAGTCCCTATCTCCCTACCGCGCTGGGGTTGTATTTCAATTACCTGGTACATGGTATGGGCGTCATTTTGATGACTCTGAATATGGCCTCGCTGGAGACGCTTTGGCATACCAATGCGGCAGGTGTCTCGATTGTTATCTCATCATTAGGCATTGGCCGATTAAGCGTTCTGTTTCTTTCTGGCTTATTATCCGATCGCTTCGGTCGACGACCGTTTATCATTCTCGGTATGTGCTGCTATATCGCCTTCTTTTTTGGCATCCTGCACACCAATAACATTATTATCGCTTATGTTTTTGGTTTTCTGGCCGGAATGGCAAACAGTTTTCTCGATGCAGGCACTTATCCCAGCCTGATGGAAGCCTTTCCTCATTCGCCGGGTACAGCCAATATTTTAATTAAAGCCTTTGTTTCCAGCGGGCAATTTTTATTGCCGCTAATCATCAGCCTGTTAGTGTGGGCCGAACTGTGGTTTGGTTGGTCTTTTATGATTGCCGCAGGCTTTATGATTATTAACGGTCTGTTTTTATACCGCTGTACATTTCCACCGCATCCGGGTCGTTGCTTACCGGCAGTAAATAAAACAACCACTTCTGCGGGGCATCGCTGCTCAATAATCGATTTAGCCAGTTATACCTTATATGGCTATATCTCAATGGCAACGTTTTATCTGGTCAGCCAGTGGCTGGCACAATACGGGCAATTTGTCGCTGGCATGTCATACACAATGTCGATCAAATTACTCAGCATCTACACCGTGGGATCGCTGCTTTGCGTATTTATTAGTGCGCCGCTCATTCGTAAAGCGATTCACCCGACAACATTGTTGATGCTGTACACTTTTATCTCATTTATTGCCCTGCTCACCGTTTGCCTGTATCCCATATTTTATGTGGTAATAACATTCGCTTTCGTTATTGGTTTTACCTCTGCTGGAGGCGTTGTACAAATTGGCCTGACGTTAATGGCTGAACGTTTTCCCTACGCTAAAGGTAAAGCAACCGGGATTTATTACAGTGCGGGAAGTATTGCAACCTTTACCATTCCGTTGATTACGGCTCATCTATCACAAAGAAGTATTGCCGATATTATGTGGTTCGATACCGCCATCGCTGCCGTTGGATTTTTACTGGCGCTGTTTATTGGCTTACGCAGTCACAAGGAAACACAACATCCATCGCTAAAAGAAAATGTCGCCACGGGTGGGTAATGCAATATTCTTTTCAGGACATGCAAGATCTTACGGATAAATTAATCTTTCTGCGCTAATTAGGGGAAATCACGATCCAAAAAAACTATTACATGCAATATTCCTGGAAACATAAACTTTATGCCATGTACCCAGGGAAAATCATCTTCAGTATAGTGATTATGAAAACCGTCGAAGAACAATACGTACGGTAACAAAATTATCTTTCAGCAAGGAGCTGTGAAAATGTCTCAAAATAAGGCTTTCAGCACGCCATTTATCCTGGCTGTTCTTTGTATTTACTTCAGCTATTTTCTGCACGGCATTAGTGTTATTACACTTGCACAGAACATGTCATCTCTGGCAGAAAAATTTTCGACTGACAACGCGGGTATTGCTTATTTAATTTCCGGTATTGGCCTGGGTCGCCTGATCAGTATTTTATTCTTCGGTGTGATCTCCGACAAATTTGGTCGGCGAGCGGTAATATTAATGGCAGTCGCCATGTATCTGTTGTTCTTCTTTGGTATTCCCGCTTGCCCGAATTTAACTCTCGCTTACTGTCTGGCAGTGTGCGTAGGTATCGCTAACTCGGCGCTGGATACCGGTGGTTACCCGGCGTTAATGGAATGCTTTCCGAAAGCCTCCGGGTCGGCGGTAATACTGGTTAAAGCAATGGTGTCATTCGGGCAAATGTTCTATCCAATGCTGGTGAGTTATATGCTGCTGAATAACATCTGGTACGGCTATGGGCTGATTATTCCGGGCATCCTGTTTGTACTGATCACGCTAATGCTGTTGAAAAGCAAATTCCCCAGCCAATTGGTGGACGCCAGCGTTGCTAATGAATTACCGCAAATGAACAGTAAACCGTTAGTCTGGCTGGAAGGTGTTTCATCGGTACTGTTCGGTGTCGCCGCATTCTCGACCTTTTATGTGATTGTGGTGTGGATGCCCAAATATGCAATGGCATTTTCCGGTATGTCGGAAGCCGAGGCATTAAAAACCATCTCTTATTACAGTATGGGTTCGCTGGTCTGTGTCTTTATTTTTGCCGCGCTACTGAAAAAAATAGTACGCCCCATCTGGGCTAACGTATTTAACTCTGCACTGGCAACGGTAACTGCTGCTATTATCTATCTCTACCCTTCTCCGCTAGTGTGTAATGCCGGAGCCTTTGTTATCGGTTTCTCAGCGGCTGGCGGCATTTTACAACTCGGCGTTTCGGTCATGTCGGAGTTTTTCCCCAAAAGCAAAGCCAAAGTCACCAGTATTTATATGATGATGGGAGGTCTGGCAAACTTTGTTATTCCACTGATTACCGGTTATCTGTCAAATATCGGCCTGCAATATATCATCGTTCTCGATTTTACTTTCGCGCTGCTGGCTCTGATTACCGCGATTATTGTTTTCATTCGCTATTACCGCGTATTCATTATTCCCCAAAATGATATCCGGTTAGGCGAACGTTATTTTAAACACAATTAAGCACAGAGGTTAAAGGAGTTAATTATGGATGTTACTGCTAAATACGAATTGATTGGGCTGATGGCCTATCCTATCCGCCACAGTTTATCGCCTGAAATGCAAAATAAAGCCTTAGAAAAAGCAGGATTACCATTTACCTATATGGCCTTTGAGGTGGATAACGATAGCTTTGCCGGAGCAATTGAAGGATTAAAAGCCCTCAAAATGCGCGGCACCGGTGTGTCGATGCCGAACAAACAACTGGCGTGTGAATATGTTGATGAATTAACGCCTGCGGCGAAACTGGTGGGTGCCATCAATACCATCGTAAATGATAACGGCTACCTGCGCGGTTATAACACCGACGGCACAGGCCATATTCGCGCCATTAAAGAGAGCGGTTTTGATATCAAAGGCAAAACGATGGTGCTGTTAGGTGCTGGTGGCGCCTCAACGGCGATTGGCGCGCAGGGGGCGATTGAAGGGTTAAAAGAAATTAAACTCTTTAACCGTCGGGATGAGTTTTTTGATAAAGCCCTCGCCTTCGCGCAACGGGTCAACGAAAACACCGATTGCGTCGTCACAGTTACGGATCTCGCCGATCAACAGGCCTTTGCCGAGGCGCTGGCTTCTGCTGACATTTTAACCAACGGCACCAAAGTGGGTATGAAACCCCTTGAGAATGAATCATTAGTTAATGATATCAGCTTGTTACATCCAGGACTTCTGGTCACTGAATGCGTATATAACCCGCATATGACGAAGTTATTGCAGCAGGCGCAACAAGCGGGTTGCAAAACGATTGATGGATACGGCATGTTGTTGTGGCAAGGGGCTGAACAGTTCACGTTATGGACTGGCAAAGATTTCCCTCTGGAATATGTTAAACAGGTCATGGGGTTCGGCGCCTGACAGGCTGACCGCGTGCAGAAAGGGTAAGAAATGAAAACCGTAACTGTAAAAGATCTCGTCATTGGCACGGGCGCACCAAAAATCATCGTCTCGCTGATGGCGAAAGATATCGCCAGCGTGAAGTCTGAAGCTCTCGTCTATCGTGAAGCAGACTTTGATATTCTGGAGTGGCGCGTGGACCACTTTGCCGACCTCTCCTGCGTAGAGTCGGTCATGGCAGCGGCAAAAGCTATCCGCGAGGTAATGCCGGAAAAACCACTGCTGTTTACCTTCCGCAGTGCCAAAGAAGGCGGCGAGCAGGCGATTTCCACCGAGGCTTATATTGCACTCAATCGCGCAGCCATCGACAGCGGTCTGGTCGATATGATCGATCTGGAGTTATTTACCGGCGATGATCAGGTTAAAGAAACCGTCGCCTACGCCCATGCGCATGATGTGAAAGTTGTCATGTCCAACCATGACTTTCATAAAACACCGGAGGCCGAAGAAATCATCGCCCGTCTGCGCAAAATGCAGTCCTTCGATGCCGATATTCCCAAAATTGCGCTGATGCCGCAAAGCACCAGCGATGTGCTGACGTTACTTGCCGCGACTCTGGAGATGCAGGAACAGTATGCCGATCGTCCAATCATTACCATGTCGATGGCAAAAACTGGCGTAATTTCCCGTCTGGCTGGTGAAGTTTTCGGTTCGGCGGCAACCTTTGGCGCAGTAAAAAAAGCCTCTGCCCCCGGGCAAATATCGGTGAATGATTTGCGCACAGTATTAACTATTTTGCATCAGGCATAATCAATAACATTCCGGCGGGAACACCCTCTCCCGCCGAAATAAAAACAAGTGTTTTAAGAGTATTTAATAAAATATTCCGTGAGTATCTGCGCGCTATTTTTCTGGTTGGCGTGGGGAAATTCACACCTGAATCTGGAAAAAATAATGAAACCTGTAAAACCACCTCGTATTAATGGACGAGTGCCGGTCCTGTCGGCACAGGAAGCGGTGAATTATATTCCCGATGAAGCAACGCTTTGTATATTAGGCGCTGGCGGCGGTATTCTGGAAGCCACCACGTTAATTACTGCTCTTGCTGATAAATATAAACAGACTCAAATGCCACGTAATTTATCGATTATTAGTCCAACAGGGCTTGGCGATCGCGCCGACCGTGGTATTAGTCCTCTGGCGCAAGAAGGTCTGGTGAAATGGGCATTATGTGGTCACTGGGGACAATCGCCGCGTATTTCTGATCTCGCAGAACAAAATAAAATTGTTGCCTATAACTATCCACAAGGTGTACTCACCCAAACATTGCGCGCCGCCGCTGCCCACCAGCCGGGAATTATTAGCGATATTGGTATCGGTACATTTGTTGACCCTCGCCAACAAGGCGGCAAACTGAATGAAGTAACCAAAGAAGACCTGATTAAACTTGTCGAGTTTGATAATAAAGAATATCTCTATTACAAAGCGATTGCGCCGGATATCGCCTTTATTCGCGCCACCACCTGCGACAGCGAAGGTTACGCCACCTTTGAAGATGAAGTGATGTATCTCGACGCGCTGGTCATTGCTCAGGCGGTGCATAATAACGGCGGTATCGTAATGATGCAGGTGCAGAAAATGGTTAAGAAAGCCACGCTGCATCCGAAGGCGGTGCGTATTCCGGGCTACCTGGTAGATATTGTCGTTGTCGATCCGGATCAAACCCAGTTGTATGGCGGCGCACCAGTTAACCGTTTTATTTCTGGCGACTTCACCCTTGATGACAGTACCAAACTTAGTCTGCCGCTTAATCAGCGTAAATTAGTTGCACGGCGCGCACTATACGAAATGCGTAAAGGTGCGGTCGGTAATGTCGGCGTCGGTATTGCCGATGGCATTGGTCTGGTCGCCCGGGAAGAAGGATGTGCTGATGACTTTATTCTGACGGTGGAAACGGGTCCGATTGGCGGTATTACCTCGCAAGGTATCGCCTTTGGCGCAAATGTTAATACCCGCGCCATTCTGGATATGACGTCCCAGTTCGATTTTTACCACGGCGGTGGTCTGGATGTTTGTTATTTGAGTTTTGCCGAAGTCGACCAGCACGGTAACGTCGGCGTACATAAATTCAATGGCAAAATCATGGGCACTGGCGGATTTATTGATATCAGCGCCACCTCGAAGAAAATTATTTTCTGTGGCACGTTAACCGCAGGAAGTTTAAAAACAGAAATTTCCGACGGTAAATTAAATATCGTTCAGGAAGGACGGGTGAAGAAATTTATCCGTGAACTACCGGAAATCACGTTTAGTGGAAAAATTGCTCTTGAACGGGGACTGGATGTTCGTTATATCACTGAACGCGCCGTATTCACGCTGAAAGAAGATGGTCTGCATTTAATCGAAATCGCTCCCGGTGTCGATTTACAAAAAGATATTCTCGACAAAATGGATTTCACCCCGGTTATTTCGCCAGAACTCAAACTAATGGACGAAAGATTATTTATCGATGCGGCGATGGGTTTTGTCCTGCCTGAAGCGGCTCATTAACAGGAGTATAACGATGGATTTTTCTTTAACTGAAGAACAAGAACTGCTACTGGCCAGTATTCGCGAGTTGATTACGACTAACTTCCCGGAAGAGTATTTCCGCACCTGCGATCAAAACGGCACATACCCGCGTGAGTTTATGCGGGCGCTGGCGGATAACGGTATTTCCATGCTTGGCGTGCCGGAAGAATTTGGCGGTATCCCTGCGGATTACGTCACCCAAATGCTGGCGCTGATGGAAGTGTCAAAATGCGGTGCTCCAGCGTTTTTGATTACCAACGGTCAATGTATTCACAGTATGCGCCGCTTCGGTTCTGCAGAGCAGCTACGTAAAACGGCAGAAAGCACCCTGGAAACGGGTGATCCCGCCTATGCCCTGGCATTGACGGAACCGGGCGCTGGCTCAGACAACAACAGCGCCACCACCACTTACACGCGTAAAAATGGCAAGGTTTATATCAACGGACAGAAAACCTTTATTACCGGCGCGAAAGAGTATCCGTACATGCTGGTGCTGGCGCGCGATCCGCAACCGAAAGATCCGAAAAAAGCCTTCACCCTGTGGTGGGTCGACTCCGGTAAGCCTGGTATTAAGATCAACCCACTGCATAAAATCGGCTGGCATATGCTCAGCACCTGCGAAGTTTATCTCGACAACGTAGAGGTTGAAGAGAGCGACATGGTGGGCGAAGAAGGAATGGGCTTCCTCAATGTGATGTACAACTTTGAGATGGAGCGCCTGATCAACGCCGCACGCAGCACCGGCTTTGCCGAATGCGCCTTCGAAGATGCAGCCCGCTATGCCAACCAGCGTGTCGCTTTTGGTAAGCCGATTGGGCATAACCAGATGATCCAGGAAAAACTGGCGCTGATGGCGATTAAGATCGACAACATGCGCAACATGGTGCTGAAAGTGGCATGGCAAGCTGACCAGCATCAGTCACTGCGCACCAGCGCGGCGCTGGCAAAACTGTACTGCGCACGTACCGCGATGGAAGTTATTGATGATGCGATTCAAATCATGGGCGGTCTGGGCTATACCGATGAAGCGCGCGTTTCCCGCTTCTGGCGTGATGTCCGCTGTGAACGTATCGGCGGCGGTACAGACGAAATTATGATTTACGTGGCAGGTCGGCAGATCCTGAAAGATTATCAGAACAAATAATCTGCAGGCGGCGCAGCTTCTTGCAAAACTGCGCCGCCAGATTTATCCGGCAAGACTTACGGGTTGAGGAAATTCAGAAAAGGTCTCTTGTTCCGCAAAACAGTTTTTAAATTGCCTGCGGTAATCACTGGGCGAACAGCCGACATGGCGCAAAAACAGTTTGGCGAAGTGATCGACATTTTCATAACCCACACGCCAGGAGATCTCTGCCTGTGATAAATCAGTATTAGTCAGCAGCCATTTTGCTTCCGTCATACGCCGTTGAATAACATAATTAATAGGGGAAATTCGATATTCTTTAGTAAATTCATGACAAATATAGCTGACGCTGGCACGAAACTTTTTCGATAACTGTTCCAGGGTGATTTTTTCGCGATAGTTATTATTCAGGTAGAAGAGAATATCTTTTATCAGAACATCTTTTTTAATATACCCCTGCTCCGAACGATACGCATTTTTAAAATTTTCGTAGTAAAGAATTGCTAATGTATAGGCAAATGCGTCCCATAACGAAGATATCTGACTATTTTTACTTTGCGGCAAAATCACGCTTAACTCATTAAATAAGGTTTTAATGACCTCTTTTCCCTGCCCTGCGGCAATTACCGGACATGAATGCGGTTGCAGAAGCTGGTTTTCCTCTGCCCCCTGAAACTGAAAACCGTACAGCGCACAGGTACAGGTCGTTGCTGGATCGTTGACATCAGAAGCCACCGCATGAAGTCTGCCGCGTTCTATCACCACAATGTCATCGGCATGGGCTACATATAACGAGGAGTCAATGGTAAACCTTGCCACCCCTTTCTTGACATAAATCAGCTCAGTTTCATTGTCATGAACGTGATGTCCAGACTCCCATTTGGGATCATCGCTAAATGCAAAACGTGAAAGCCGTGGCGTTTTTCCAGAGACAAACAGCGTTTCGCTGGCATTATCAAAACAGCGTTGATACATGACAACCTCCCTATCCATGAGCAAGCAAAAGCAATATATGCCGGATAAAATACGGCGTGTATTGCGGTTATACAACCGCGTTTAGCGAGAGCTAAACAAGATTATTTAAACCGAATGCAAGATTGTACGGTCATGGCATAACAATATTGCCGCTAACTGCACTTTTGTTTTAGCGATCGCATTTTTTTTGCAAGATTGTTGACAAGGAAAACAGCTTGCTCCGTCGAAAACCCCGCACCGCTATCGCACACTATTTTCAGGCCATTTTTACCTTCCATCGGAGATGGTTCCGTATGCGACCCACAGGAGAAATCATGAAAATAATAACCTGCTTTAAGCTGGTGCCTGAAGAACAGGACATTGTTGTCACTCCCGAATACACCCTTAATTTCGACAATGCCGACGCCAAAATCAGCCAGTTCGATCTCAATGCCATTGAAGCTGCAAGCCAGCTCGCAACGGATGACGACGAGATAGCCGCGCTGACGGTTGGCGGTTCGTTGTTGCAGAACTCAAAAGTGCGCAAAGACGTGTTATCACGCGGGCCACATAGTCTTTATATGGTGCAGGATGCCCAACTTGAACACGCGCTGCCCGTCGATACCGCAAAGGCGCTGGCAACCGCAGCAGAAAAAATAGGCTTTGATGTACTGATCTTTGGTGAAGGTTCCGGCGATCTCTATGCCCAGCAGGTCGGTCTGCTGGTGGGGGAAATATTGCAACTTCCGGTGATTAATGCGGTGAGTGCCATTGCGCGTCAGGGCGATACACTGGTGGCTGAACGCACACTCGAAGAGGAAGTTGAGGTTATTGCACTCTCGCTTCCCGCCGTACTTTGCGTCACGTCTGATATCAACGTTCCACGTATCCCCTCCATGAAAGCCATTCTCGGTGCAGGCAAAAAACCGGTGAACCAGTGGCAGGCGAGTGATATCGGCTGGAGCCAGAGCGCGCCACTTGCTGAACTGACCGGCATTCGCGTACCGCCACAAACAGAACGTAAACACATCATTCTCGATAACGATTCGCCGGAAGCGATTGCCGAGCTGGCGGAACACCTGAAGAAAGCCCTGAACTAAAGCCTACGGAGAAGAAACGATGAGTCAATTAAACAACGTCTGGGTCTTTAGCGATAATCCTGAACGTTATGCCGAACTGTTTGGCGGCGCGCAGCAATGGGGACAACAGGTGTATGCCATTGTGCAAAATGCCGACCAGGCGCAGGCGGTTATGCCTTATGGCCCAAAATGTATTTATGTTCTTGAGCAAAACGCTGCGCTGCAACGCACTGAAAATTACGCTGAAAGCATTGCTGCCCTGCTTAAAGATAAACACCCCGCTATGTTGCTAATGGCCGCGACAAAACGCGGTAAAGCTCTGGCAGCACGGTTAAGTGTGCAACTGAATGCAGCGCTCGTAAACGATGCCACAGCAGTGGATGTTGTCGATGGTCACATTTACGCCGAGCACCGTATGTATGGCGGGTTAGCGTTCGCTCAGGAAAAAATCACCAGCCCGCTGGCGATAATTACCCTTGCGCCCGGTGTTCAGGAACCGTGCACGAGCAATGCTTCTCATCAATGCCCGATTGAAACGGTGCCTTACGTTGCCCCGCGTCATGAAATTCTCTGTCGCGAACGCCGCGCTAAAGCGGCAAGCAGTGTGGATCTGAGTAAAGCGAAACGCGTGGTCGGCGTCGGGCGTGGTCTGGCGGCTCAGGATGATCTGAAAATGGTTCACGAACTGGCGGTGGCGCTGAATGCTGAAGTCGGCTGCTCACGCCCGATTGCCGAAGGCGAGAACTGGATGGAACGTGAACGTTATATCGGCGTCTCCGGCGTGTTGCTGAAATCCGATCTCTACCTGACGCTGGGGATTTCCGGGCAGATCCAGCATATGGTCGGCGGCAACGGCGCAAAAGTGATTGTCGCCATCAATAAAGATAAAAACGCGCCAATCTTTAACTATGCCGACTACGGTCTGGTGGGCGATATCTACAACGTCGTCCCTGCCCTGATTAACCATTTGAATCGCTAATTCCTTTTCAACCACATCTCCCGCTGTTAACGCAGCGGGAAGGGAGCATAACGCATGTCGGATGACAAATTTGATGCCATTGTGGTCGGTGCGGGCGTTGCCGGTAGCGTCGCCGCACTGGTGATGGCGCGAGCCGGACTGGATGTCCTGGTGATAGAACGCGGTGACAGCGCCGGATGCAAGAATATGACTGGCGGGCGTCTTTATGCCCACACGCTTGAGGCTATTATTCCCGGCTTTGCTGCATCTGCGCCGGTTGAACGCAAGGTCACACGCGAGAAAATCTCCTTCTTAACCGAAGAGAGCGCCGTTACCCTCGATTTTCACCGTGAGCAACCGGATGCCCCGCAGCAAGCGTCTTATACCGTATTGCGCAACCGCCTCGATCCGTGGCTGATGGAACAAGCAGAACAGGCAGGTGCACAGTTTATCCCGGGCGTGCGCGTCGATGCGCTGGTTCGCGAAGGAAACAAGGTCACTGGCGTCCAGGCCGGGGATGATATTCTCGAAGCGAATGTGGTGATTCTGGCTGATGGCGTTAACTCAATTCTTGGTCGTTCGCTGGGAATGGTTCCCGCCTCCGATCCGCATCATTACGCTGTTGGTGTTAAAGAGGTCATTGGCCTCACGCCAGAACAAATCAACGATCGCTTTAACGTTACCGACAATGAAGGCGCCGCCTGGCTGTTTGCCGGTTCTCCTTCTGACGGATTAATGGGCGGCGGATTCCTTTATACCAATCACGACTCCGTATCGTTGGGTCTGGTCTGCGGATTGGGTGATATCGCCCATGCGCAAAAAAGCGTGCCGCAAATGCTGGAAGATTTTAAACAGCACCCCGCCATACGCCGGCTAATTAGCGGTGGCAAACTGCTTGAATATTCCGCGCATATGGTGCCGGAAGGTGGTCTGGCGATGGTGCCGCAACTGGTTAACGATGGTGTGATGATCGTCGGTGACGCCGCCGGTTTCTGCCTCAATCTGGGCTTTACGGTTCGCGGAATGGATTTAGCCATCGCGTCGGCACAGGCTGCAGCCACAACGGTGATTGCCGCCAAAGAACGCGCGGATTTCTCCACCAGCAGTCTGGCGCAATACAAACGTGAGCTGGAACAGAGTTGCGTCATGCGCGATATGCAGCATTTTCGCAAAATCCCGGCGCTGATGGAAAACCCGCGCCTGTTTAGCCAATACCCGCGCATGGTCGCCGACATCATGAACGATATGTTCACCATCGACGGCAAACCTAACCAGCCGGTGCGCAAGATGATCATGGGACATGCGAAGAAAATCGGGCTGATCAACTTGCTCAAAGATGGCATTAAGGGAGCAACCGCGCTATGAGCCAGAATGCTACGGTTAATGTTGAGGTCAAATTAGGCGTCAATAAATTCCATGTTGATGAAGGACATCCGCACATCATTCTGGCGGCAAACCCTGATATCAATGAATTTCGTAAATTAATGAAAGCCTGCCCGGCAGGACTTTATAAACAGGATGAAGCGGGAAATATTCATTTTGATTCTGCCGGTTGTCTCGAATGCGGAACCTGTCGGGTGCTTTGCGGCAACACTATCCTCGAACAATGGCAATACCCTGCTGGCACTTTCGGTATTGATTTCCGCTACGGTTAATCACGCATCCCACAGGCCCGCACATCGGGCCTGACGTTTTGTTTCGAGAGTCCAAAATGAAAGTGACATTAACGTTTAACGCGCAGCGTCGTGCAGCCTATCGGCAGCAAGGGTTATGGGGTGATGCTTCGCTGGCCGATTACTGGCAGCAGACCGCTCGTGCGATGCCAGACAAAATTGCCGTGGTCGATAATCATGGCGCAGCGTACACCTATAGCGCGCTCGATCAGGCCGCGAGCTGTCTGGCAAACTGGATGCTGGCGAACGGTATTGAAGCCGGCGATCGCGTCGCATTTCAACTGCCCGGCTGGTGTGAATTTACCGTTATCTATCTCGCCTGCCTGAAAACCGGCGCAGTTTCCGTGCCGTTGTTGCCTTCCTGGCGAGAAGCGGAACTGGTGTGGGTGCTCAATAAGTGCCAGGCCAAAATGTTTTTTGCCCCGACGTTGTTTAAACAAACGCGTCCGGTAGATTTAATCCTGCCGCTGCAAAATCAGCTTCCACATCTGCAACAAATTGTCGGCGTGGACAAACTAGCTCCCGCCACATCGTCTCTCTCGTTAAGCCAGATTATTACCGATAATACCCCGCTGATGACGGCGATATCGGTTCACGGCGATGAATTAGCGGCGGTGCTGTTTACCTCCGGAACTGAAGGTATGCCAAAGGGCGTGATGCTGACACATAATAATATTCTCGCCAGCGAACGGGCATATTGTGCGCGGCTGAATCTGACCTGGCTGGATGTTTTTATGATGCCGGCACCGCTGGGTCATGCGACAGGTTTTCTGCATGGCGTAACGGCGCCGTTTTTGGTAGGCGCACGGAGCGTCTTGTTAGATATTTTCACCCCTGAAACCTGTCTCTCGTTGCTTGAGCAACAACGTTGCACCTGTATGCTCGGCGCAACGCCGTTTGTCTATGACCTTTTGAATTTACTGGAAAAACAGCCCGCAGATCTTTCTGCGCTGCGTTTCTTTCTTTGCGGTGGCACCACGATCCCCAAAAAAGTGGCGCGAGAATGCCAACAACGCGGCATTAAATTGTTAAGTGTTTATGGCTCCACAGAAAGCTCGCCGCACGCGGTGGTGAATCTCGACGATCCGTTGTCGCGCTTTATGCATACCGATGGTTACGCTGCCGCTGGCGTGGAAATCAAAGTCGTCGATGACGCACGCAAGACCTTACCGGCCGGTTGTGAAGGTGAAGAGGCCTCGCGCGGCCCCAATGTGTTTATGGGTTATTTTGATGAACCTGAATTAACCGCCCGTGCGCTGGATGATGAAGGCTGGTATTACAGTGGCGATCTCTGTTGTATGGATGAGGCGGGTTATATAAAAATAACCGGACGCAAGAAAGATATTATTGTCCGTGGCGGAGAAAATATTAGCAGCCGTGAAGTGGAGGATATATTGTTGCAGCATCCCAAAATTCATGATGCCTGCGTAGTTGCGATGCCCGATGAACGCTTAGGCGAACGCTCTTGTGCTTATATTGTATTAAAATCGCCACATCATTCATTATCGCTGGAAGATGTGGTGGCATTTTTTAGTCGTAAACAGGTAGCGAAATATAAATACCCTGAACATATTGTGATAACTGAAAAGTTACCCCGCACTGCATCCGGTAAAATACAAAAATTTTTGCTCAGAAAAGATATTATTCAGCGATTAACCGAGGGTTATTGCGGAATTACTGAATAAGACCCGTTTCCGCAAATAGCTAACCCCAGCGACATATTGTCGCCGGGGTTATATTTTATTTCTTCAGTTCAGCCAGACTTAACCAGGTTTGCACCACGGTGTCCGGGTTCAGAGACAGGCTATCGATCCCCTCTTCCATCAACCATGCGGCAAAGTCTTCGTGGTCAGACGGCCCCTGACCGCAAATCCCGACGTATTTGCCCTGTTTCTTCGCGGCACGGATCGCCATCGACAACAGTGCTTTCACGGCATCGTTGCGCTCATCAAACAGTTCAGACACCACGCCGGAGTCACGATCCAGGCCAAGAGCCAGCTGCGTCATGTCGTTTGAGCCGATAGAGAAGCCGTCGAAATATTCGAGGAACTGTTCTGCCAGCAAGGCGTTGGACGGAATTTCACACATCATGATGATCTTCAGCCCGTTCTCACCACGTTTCAGCCCCTGACGCGCCAGTTCTTCAACCACCGCTTTCGCCTGGTCAACGGTACGCACGAACGGGATCATGATCTCAACGTTGGTTAACCCCATGTCGTTGCGCACACGTTTCACCGCTTCACACTCCAGCGCGAAGCAGTCGCGGAAGCTATCAGAAACGTAGCGACCGGCGCCACGGAAGCCCAGCATCGGGTTCTCTTCATGCGGCTCGTAACGCTCGCCACCGACCAGGTTTGCATATTCGTTGGATTTAAAATCAGAGAGACGGACAATGACGCGCTTCGGATAAAACGCAGCGCCCAGCGTCGCGATCCCTTCAGTCAGACGACCAACGTAAAATTCACGCGGAGAATCAAAACCTTTCATCATCTCGCGGATTTCGTTTTGCAACTGCGGTTCCTGGTCGTCAAACTCAAGCAGTGCGCGCGGGTGAACGCCAATCATGCGGTTGATGATAAATTCCAGACGCGCCAGACCTACGCCTTCATTTGGCAGACAGGCAAAGTCAAACGCACGATCCGGGTTACCGACGTTCATCATCACTTTCAGCGGTAGATCCGGCATGGTTTCCACGCTGGAGCTTTTCACGCTAAATTCCAGCAACTCAGCATAAACGTAACCGGTATCGCCTTCAGCGCAGGAAACGGTGACCTTCTCACCGTCTTTCATCCGTTCAGTCGCATCGCCACACCCTACCACCGCCGGAATACCCAGTTCACGGGCGATGATCGCCGCGTGACAGGTACGTCCGCCACGGTTGGTGACGATGGCAGAGGCTTTCTTCATGATCGGTTCCCAGTCCGGGTCGGTCATGTCAGTGACCAGCACGTCGCCAGGTTCGATGCGGTTCATTTCGCTAATGTCATGGATGACTTTCACCGGCCCCGCGCCAATGCGATGACCGATAGCGCGGCCTTCGGCGATAATCTTGCCCTGTGAATGCAGCGTATAACGTTCCATGACCTGACCGCGTGAACGCACGGTTTCCGGACGTGCCTGCACAATAAACAGTTTGCCGGTGTGGCCATCTTTCGCCCACTCAATGTCCATCGGGCGGCCGTAGTGTTTCTCAATTTGTACGGCCTGTTTTGCCAGTTCCTGCACTTCTTCGTTGGTCAGCGAGAAGATGTCACGTTGTTCCTGTGGCACATCTTCAATTTTAACCTGCTTGCCGTGCTCCTGAGTCGGCGCGTAGACCATGCGGATTTTTTTCGACCCCATGGTACGGCGCACGATAGCCGGGCGATTCGCCGCCAGCGTCGGTTTATGCACGTAAAACTCATCCGGGTTAACCGCGCCCTGCACAACCATCTCACCGAGACCCCATGCGGAAGTGATAAACACCACCTGGTCGAAACCGGATTCGGTATCAATGGAGAACATCACGCCAGAGGACGCGAGGTCGGAACGCACCATCCGCTGAACACCGGCTGAGAGCGCCACGCCACGGTGATCATACCCCTGGTGAACGCGATAAGAGATGGCGCGATCGTTAAACAGGGAAGCAAAGACATGCTTCACTGCCACCAGTACGGCGTCAAAACCCTGAACGTTGAGGAAGGTCTCCTGCTGACCGGCGAAGGAGGCGTCCGGCATGTCTTCTGCGGTGGCGGAGGAACGCACCGCAAAAGAGGCGTTTTCGTCATCGGCGGAAAGCTGTGCATAGGCTTCGCGGATGGCGTTTTCCAGCTCAGGCTGGAAGGGAGTGTCGATAATCCACTGGCGGATTTGCGCGCCTGCTTTTGCAAGCTGAGTAACATCGTCAATATCCGTTTTATCCAGCAGTTCATAAATGCGCTGGTTTACGCCGCTTTGATCCAGAAACTGGTTAAACGCATCGGCGGTGGTGGCGAAACCATTCGGAACGGAAACGCCCATTCCGGAAAGGTTAGTAATCATTTCACCCAGGGAGGCATTTTTGCCCCCAACCCTGTCTACATCATTCATGCCGAGTTGGTTATACCAAAGCACCAGCGGTGACGAGCCATTGTTGGACATCGAACAATCCTTTTGTGATAAATGAACGGTTTGAGAAACACATTTCTGCGCATTTATCTTTGCATATTTAACCGGATGAAAAAAACGGTGAATCGTTCAAGCAAATATATTTTTTTACTTTTTAAGACTGATCCCAGCGTTGCGCAAATCTGTTATCTTCGATAATTCCCACATAAACCATCGGTATAAACGAAACCGGAAAATGAAATGCCGTTTTCATAAAAAATAAAATTGAAGGTTCATTTTATAAACCAGGCATAACGTTCTACGCTTCTGTACATTTTTAATTTATGCTTTCATAGAATTATGTCTGCATCACGGGAAGAACAAAATGGATAATGCTGTTGATCGCCACGTTTTTTATATTTCTGATGGTACGGCAATAACTGCGGAGGTATTAGGACACGCAGTGATGTCGCAATTTCCCGTTACTATCAGCAGCATTACGCTGCCGTTTGTCGAAAATGAGAGCCGGGCGCGGGCGGTGAAAGACCAAATAGACGCGATTTATCAGCAAACAGGTGTGCGCCCGCTGGTCTTCTACTCCATCGTGTTACCGGAAATTCGCGCCATCATCTTGCAAAGTGAAGGTTTTTGTCAGGATATCGTTCAGGCGCTGGTTGCCCCGCTACAACAAGAAATGAAGCTGGACCCGACGCCGATTGCCCATCGAACCCATGGTCTGAATCCCAACAACCTTAATAAATATGATGCGCGCATTGCGGCGATTGATTACACCCTCGCTCATGATGACGGCATTTCGTTGCGAAATCTGGATCAGGCACAGGTGATCCTGCTCGGCGTTTCTCGTTGCGGTAAAACTCCCACCAGTCTGTATCTGGCGATGCAGTTTGGTATCCGCGCGGCAAACTACCCCTTTATTGCCGATGACATGGATAATCTGGTGCTTCCCGCGTCCCTTAAACCGCTACAGCATAAACTGTTCGGGCTAACCATCGACCCTGAGCGTCTGGCGGCTATTCGCGAAGAGCGTCGGGAAAACAGTCGCTATGCCTCGCTTCGTCAGTGTCGGATGGAAGTCGCGGAAGTAGAAGCGTTGTACCGTAAAAATCAGATCCCGTGGATCAACAGTACCAATTATTCGGTAGAAGAGATTGCCACCAAGATCCTCGATATCATGGGTCTTAGCCGGAGAATGTACTAGAAAACTAGTATAAGAGTTCGCTTTTTTGTTATTATGCCGTCAATTGAGCGAGGCGTAACCTGCCTCGCACTTGAAATCAGCAGGGATTGGTTTATCGTGATGCGCATCACTTCCCGGTAGTCCTGCCGTTGAAGCAACAAATTTCTGAGACTTGTAATGAACAGAACTGACGAACTCCGTACTGCGCGTATCGAGAGTCTGGTAACGCCCGCCGAACTCGCGCTACGGTATCCCGTAACGCCTGGCGTCGCCAGCCATGTCACCGATTCCCGCCGCAGAATTGAAAAAATACTGAATGGTGAAGACAAGCGACTGTTGGTCATTATTGGCCCCTGCTCGATCCACGATCTCACCGCTGCAATGGAGTACGCCACCCGTCTGCAGGCGCTGCGCAACCAGTACCAGTCACGGCTGGAAATCGTAATGCGCACCTATTTTGAAAAACCACGAACCGTTGTCGGCTGGAAAGGATTAATTTCCGATCCGGATTTAAACGGCAGCTATCGGGTAAATCACGGCCTCGAACTGGCGCGTAAGTTACTGTTGCAGGTAAATGAGCTGGGCGTTCCCACCGCGACCGAGTTTCTCGATATGGTGACCGGTCAGTTTATTGCTGACTTAATTAGCTGGGGCGCGATTGGCGCACGCACTACCGAAAGCCAGATCCACCGCGAAATGGCTTCCGCGCTCTCATGCCCGGTAGGCTTTAAAAATGGTACTGATGGCAACACGCGTATTGCCGTGGACGCGATTCGTGCGGCGCGCGCCAGCCATATGTTCCTCTCACCAGACAAAAACGGTCAGATGACCATCTATCAGACCAGCGGCAACCCGTATGGTCACATTATTATGCGCGGCGGCAAAAAGCCGAATTACCATGCCGATGATATCGCCGCCGCCTGCGATACGCTGCACGAGTTTGATTTACCTGAACATCTGGTAGTGGATTTCAGCCACGGCAATTGCCAGAAGCAGCATCGTCGCCAGTTAGAGGTTTGTGAGGATATTTGCCAGCAAATCCGCAATGGCTCTACCGCGATTGCCGGAATTATGGCGGAAAGTTTCCTGCGCGAAGGAACGCAAAAAATCGTCGGTGGTCAGCCGCTTACTTACGGTCAGTCAATTACCGATCCGTGTTTAGGCTGGGAAGATACCGAACACCTGGTCGAAAAACTCGCCTCTGCGGTGGATACCCGCTTCTGAATGCATGCCCGTTCCGTCTGGAATGGGCATTTCTGCTCAATAGCTTGTCTTATCAATGAATTATTACTTGCCCTGGTGCAAGATTGTATTGATAATAAGAATCATTGTTATATCAATTATTATTAGTTTTTATGAGCTATACGGATAGCAGCAGACTCACGCCTAAAACGGATGCAAGTCAGAAGGCCTCTTCCCCGCAGCCTGTTCGACGCATTGCCAGCCAGACACTGTTAGGTCCGGATGGCAAACTGATCATTGATCATGACGGACAAGAATATTTGCTCCGTAAAACCCAGGCTGGCAAACTGCTACTGACAAAGTAGCGTTTAACTTGAGCAGCTGACTTCCAGCCGTTTGCCCCAGTCCGGTGGACGGCTGACATAATCATCATCTCTGTCGCTGAAAGGATTTCGCAACGCCTCATGCAGGCGGTGTAATTCCGTCATATCGCCCTGTTCCGCCGCCTCAATGGCTCGTTGTGCCAGCCAGTTGCGCAACACCAACGCCGGATTGACGCTTTGCATAAGTTGCTGACGTTCGCTGTCGGTGACGTTATCTTGCTGCAAACGCGCCCGATAACGGGCAAACCAGTCATCAAATGCCGCACGATCAATAAACTCATCACGCAGTGGCGATGCCGGACTGCGCTGTTCAACCAGGCTAAGGATGCGAAATGTACGGGTATAGTCGCTGCGCTCTCGCGCCATCAAACTGAATAATTCATTCAGCAGCGCGTTATCTTCTTTTTGTTCCGTCATAAAGCCCAGTTTCTGCCGCATTCGTTGCCCATAATGTGTCAACAAAACCTGTTGATAGCTATCCAGCGCCGCATTGAGCGCATCCACAGCAATAAATGGCGACAATGTCTGTGCCAGACGCTGTAAATTCCACAACGCGACGGCAGGCTGATTATCAAAACTATAACGCCCCTGATGGTCAGAGTGATTACAGATAAAACCAGGCTCGTAATCATCGAGGAAGCCGAACGGCCCATAATCGAGCGTCAGTCCGAGAATCGACATGTTGTCAGTGTTCATAACACCATGAGCAAAACCGACTGTCTGCCAGTGAGCAATTAACGACGCGGTACGTGCGACAACATCGGTAAACCAGAGACGGTATTTATCCTCATCATCCTGAAGATGTGACCAGTAATGACGGATGGCGAAGTCAGCCAACTGGCGAACCTTTTCCGGCTCGCGGCGATAGTAAAAGTGTTCGAAGTGACCAAATCGCAGATGGCTTTGCGCCACGCGCATTAGCATCGCGCCTGATTCTACCGTTTCCCGGTAAACTGGCGTATCGCTGGTAACGATGCTTAAAGCGCGCGTCGTCGGAATGCCCAGATAATGCATCGCCTCACTGGCGAGACTTTCACGAATCGTAGAGCGTAATACCGCCCGTCCATCGCCCATTCGCGAATAAGGCGTCAGCCCCGCTCCTTTCAGATGCCAGTCCATTGTTGTGCCATCGGCAAGTTGTTGCTCACCGAGAAGAATGCCACGCCCGTCACCCAACTGGCCCGCCCAGACGCCAAACTGATGACCGCTGTAGACCTGCGCCAGTGGCGACATGCCAGGCAGTAATGTTTCTCCCCCCCAGACGCCAGCACCACGTTCAAACAGCGACGATGGAATACCCAGCGTGTTAGCCAGTTCAGCATTATGCCAAATCAGCCGGGCATTATTTAAAGGCGTGGGGGAAAGTGCTGTATAAGTTGCTGGCAATTCATCGCGCCAGCGGGTAATAAAAGACAGGGTCATAGATCCTCCTGTCTGATAGTGTAGACGGTTACCCTCATCTTAAACACCAGCAAACAAAAGGGTTATCGCTGAACCAGCGTTGTTACCTGACTGACGGGAACAGCAGGCCATAAGCATCCTTGTAGGGCATGAAAACCATACGGTGTGATTCGCGCCAACATTTCTGAGGTATCGATACCTGCCGCAATGATATAGCTGCAACAAGGCGAAATTTGCGTATGAATAGCACGAATAAATGGCGCGAAGGATGTATTAGCTATTTGTTGCTTAACAAAGCCTTTATCCAACATAACTCGAGTGAAAAGACCATCAAATATTGCTTTCATGTTGCTGTTGCCCGCACCTAAATTCCCCAACACCAACGGAGAAATTTGTGATAAGCGCAAGAGATTGCAATTGTCTTTTCCTTCATTAAGTTGTGGATAATTTTCATTAATCCGCAATTCAATGAAAGGGAATTTTAATAGTTGGTCTGCGTAATTATTAGCACCTAATAATAATCTTGCTACTTGTGGCGTCAAATTAATCCATGCGAAAAATTTGTGTTGAATAAAAAAATGTTGACATGATTTAAGTAATTCTAGCTGCTCGGCAAATAGCTGCCAATGCTGTTCCTCGGAAAGCTGCGCCATAACCCGCGTGGTCGGGATGCGAACCATACCGTCTTCACTGGAGAAATGGGTTATTAATTCAACCCCAACAAGATTTTGCCGGCTATCTCTTATCGGCAGGAAATAGCAATCAGAATGATAAACATTATCCAGTAAAATCTTCATGGTAATCGCCCTTCTCCAGAAATATTTTTACAAATCCGGCTAAAAAGGATGAGACCATAAAACATAAAAAAAACAGAAAGGATAACTTTCATTTGTTCCTTGTCAACCACTTTTTCATGGGTCCTTTTTTAGATTATTCTAATTATAAACGAATATTCCATTTACGGAATTTTTGTCTGAAAAATACTACGGTATTCAGAAGTAAAAGGACGATGATACATCACCGTCCTTTTCGACATACTAGATTCGTCTCGCTTGCCAGAAATTTTTCTGCCAGTAAACATTATCAAGGGAAGAGCGCATCACCCCTTTGCTGGTAGAGGCGTGAATAAATTGGTTATTGGTATCATAAATACCCACATGTAAACCATTTTGCCCAGAGCCGGTTTTGAAGAAAACCAGATCGCCTGGCAGCAACTCGTCTTTATCAATTTGAGTACCGATAGAGGCCTGTTGCTTTGTTTCACGCGGCAACTGCAAATCGAAACGATCGCGCATCGTTACGACCACAAAGCCTGAGCAGTCAACCCCGCGACGACTCATACCACCATAACGATAAGGTGTGCCATGCCAGCTTTGTAGTTGATCGTTCAAACCGGCAATCACGGTAATAGAATCAGAAAGTCTGGCGTTTGGTGGCGGCGCTTTATGATGGCTACACCCGGCCAGAAACAGTGCTGTGATTAAAATAAGGCAGAAACGCATTCCGTACGAATCCTCTGTTTTTTATTCTTGCATTAATTTAGCGTCGAAATTACCCGATTTTCAAGATGCTATTGTTATCAGGCAGTCGAAATCAGCATTCTGTGACCTTCAATGTCCAGACGGCGGAAATTCATCCCATAGGCCTGCGCCAGATTAGGCGGTGTCAGAACTTCCTCCCGGCGTCCACTGGCCAGCAATTTCCCGCCTTTTAGCAGCCACGCACGATGCGCGTGACGCAATGTGTGATTAAGGTCGTGACTGCTCATCACAATCGCCAGTCCTTGCTGGCACAGCTCGCTCAGAATTTTGTCTAACGCACTTTGTTGGGCAACGTCAAGGCTGTTCATGGGTTCATCGAGAAGCAGCAATTGCCCTACAGGATTGGCTTGCGGCGTGATTTGCAGCACCACCGCAGCAAGACGTACGCGTTGCCATTCACCACCGGAAAGTTGATTGGTGCTACGTCCGAGCTTGTCATCAAGAGCCAGCGCCCCAGCGACATCATTTAGCAGATCGCTACGCGTTTTATCATGCTGATGCAGGGTCAGGTAATGCCAGACCGGCATAGCAAATGGCGGTGTTTGTTGTTGCGAAAGATAGGCGCGATGCAGCGCGAGTTTTGTTGCGGACCATGCTTCCAGTGGTTGCCCCGCGAACTGAATGCTTCCCTTACCGCTGGTCATTCCGGCCATTCGCGCCAGCAAGGTACTCTTACCCGCGCCGTTTGGCCCCACCAGATGCAGGATCTCCCCTGCCCGAACTTCACCCGAAAGCGGCCCCAGGCGGGTTGATTCCGCTACATCCTGCAACTGCATCACAATAGACATTATTTTGCCAACGCCAGTTTAATACTTTCCATTACAATGGGATCTTCCGGCGTCATATCCGGGGAAAAACGCTGGATGACCTTGCCGTCCCTGCCTACCAGGAATTTCTCAAAATTCCATAAAATATCATCAGGATACAGTGGCGCACGCCCCTTACTGGCCATGCGCGCATAGAATCCGCTTTCTTCCGGCGCGACTGCGGTCGGCGCTGCGGCAATCAGTTTTTGATACAGCGGATGGCGACCTTCACCATTGACCTCAATCTTACTGAACATCGGGAACGTTACTCCCCAGGTGGTTGTACAGTAAGTTTTAATCTCTTCATCACTGCCCGGCTCTTGCTCAAGAAACTGGTTGCACGGAAATCCCAGCACGACAAAACCACGATCGGCCCAGGCTTTCTGAATATTCTCCAGCTGCTCATATTGCGGCGTTAAGCCACACTTTGAGGCAACATTGACAATCAACAGTACATTACCGGCATATTTCTCCAGCGTGGTCACTTCACCGTCGATATCCTTCACTACGGTCGTCAGAATGGAATCTTGCATCGTGTCTCCTGGATGTGGTCAGTAAAAATCTTAGCTTTTAATCATAGACCTTCTTTTTACGGCTAACGTCCTGCTTTTAACAATAGCCAGATAAACACCGGTGCGCCCAACGTAGCGGTGACTACACCAATTGGCAGCTCGGCGGAAACCAGTGCCAGACGAGCGACGACATCAGCGAGTAGCAATGCCGTAGCGCCTGCCAGAGCACAGCCAGGAAGTAAAACACGGTGATCGGTTAACCCGCACAGCCGCAGAATATGCGGGATCACCAGACCAATAAATCCAATAGCACCAGCAAGCGCCACACTGACGCCGACCATCCAGCCGGTTGCTGCTACCAGTACATTGCGCCAGAACCAAAGAGGCAGCCCCAGCTGTCGCGCCGAGACCTCGCCAAGAGCTAACATATTCATCGGTCTGGACTGACAGCAAATCCACAACAATACCGGGATCAACGCCACCATCAGCCAGCTTTGCCGCCAGTCAACACCGCCAAAGCCGCCCATCATCCAGTACATTAACTGGCGCAAATCAACCGATGTGGAAAAGTAGATGGCCCACGTCATTAATGCGCTACAGATAATCCCTAATGCAACTCCCGCCAGCAATAATCGGCTGGTCGAAAGATGACGGCGGGCAAAACGCAGGAGAATTAAAGTGATAATGAGTGCACCAGCAATGGCACAAAGTCCCAGCGCCCACTCAGGTAATTGCCCGTGCCCCAGCAATACAGCAGCGATAAGGCCTACACCAGCGCCATTAGAAACGCCGAGTAACCCGGGTTCTGCAAGCGGGTTTTCAAATAACGCCTGCATTACTGCGCCGGATAACGCCAGCGCCGCACCAACCAGCAATACAGCCAGCGTACGTGGAAGACGTATTTGCCAGACAAAAAGCTCGCCTCGGGGGGTAAACCAGTCAGTTGGCGAGATCCATTGTTCACCAGCACAGAGGCTTAAAAGAAGCGCCAGCAGCATTAATACTGACAGGCTAAATAACCAGCGTACATTTTGTCGCTGTTGTTGGCGGGCAAGTGTCAGCATGGTATCCGTTCAGCTGCAGAGTAATGCTGTTGATTTTACGGTGACTCGCCGGGAGTGAAAAGAAAAAAGGCCGCAGAGCGGCCTTTTTAGTTAGATCAGATTACTCGTCTTTGGGCGAAGCGTTTTCGACACGGCTCTTTAACTTCTGTCCGGGTCTGAAGGTCACCACGCGCCGTGCTGTAATGGGAATATCTTCGCCCGTTTTCGGGTTACGTCCCGGGCGTTGATTCTTATCACGCAGATCGAAGTTACCAAAACCAGAGAGTTTCACCTGTTCGCCGTTTTCCAGAGCGCGACGGATCTCTTCGAAAAACAGTTCAACCAGTTCTTTGGCATCCCGCTTGCTAAGCCCAAGCTTATCAAACAGATATTCTGACATTTCAGCTTTTGTAAGCGCCATAGGTTCAATCCCTCAATGATGCCTGGAATCGCTCTTTTAATGCCTCTACACATTTGGCGACGGTAGCGGCAATCTCCTCTTCTTCAAGTGTACGGCTGGTATCTTGCAGGATCAGGCTAATGGCGAGGCTCTTATACCCCTCCGCAACACCCTTACCACGGTACACGTCAAATAAGTTTACGCCAACTACCTGATTTACGCCAACTTTCTTACATTCGGATAAAATATCCGCAGCAGGAACGTTTTCTGCGACCACAACAGCGATGTCACGACGGTTCGCCGGGAAGCGAGAAATCTCGCGCGCCTGAGGCACCACGCGGTCTGCGAGCTTGTTCCACTCCAGTTCAAACACCAGAGTGCGACCGTTAAGATCCAGTTTACGTTCCAGTTCAGGATGAACAACCCCAACAAAACCAATGCGTTCACCTTTCAGATAAATCGCTGCGGATTGTCCCGGATGCAGTGCCGGATTCGCTTCTGCACGGAACTCAACGTCAGCCAGTTTACCGGTCAGGTCGAGAACGGATTCAAGATCGCCTTTCAAATCATAGAAATCAACGGTCTCTTTTGCCAGGTTCCAGTGCTCTTCGTAGCGGTTACCGCAAATCACACCAGCTAACATCAGATCCTGACGAATGCCCAACGGTGCCTGAGTATCCGGCACGAAACGCAGACCGCTTTCGAAAATACGCACACGGTTTTGCTGACGGTTCTGGTTGTACACCACGGTTGCCAGCAGGCCAGTCCACAGAGAAAGACGCATTGCCGACATTTCAACGGAAATCGGGCTTGGCAGCAGTAAGGCTTCAACGCCCGGATGGATCATCTGTTGAACTTTCGGATCAACGAAGCTGTAAGTGATCACTTCCTGATAGCCTTTGTCGTTGAGCAGCGTTTTCACGCGCTTGAGTGACAGGTCAGCTTCACGATGAGTGCCCATAATCAGGCTCGCCTGTACTGGCTCATCCGGGATGTTGTTGTAGCCGTAAACACGCGCCACTTCTTCGACCAGATCTTCTTCAATCTCCATGTCGAAACGCCAGCTTGGCGCAACAGCCTGCCACTCGTCCTTGCCTTCGGTCACTTCACAGCCGAGACGACGCAGAATGTCAGTCACCTGTTCATCAGCAATATGATGGCCGATCAGGCGATCCAGTTTGCTACGACGAAGAGTGATGGTCGCACGCTTCGGCAGCGTTGCTTCGTTAGTGATATCGATAATCGGGCCAGCTTCACCGCCGCAGATGTCAATCAGCAGACGGGTCGCACGTTCCATCGCTTTGTGCTGCAGTGCCGGATCAACACCACGCTCGTAACGATGAGACGCATCGGTATGCAGACCATGACGACGAGCACGACCGGTGATAGACAGCGGGCTGAAGAAAGCACATTCCAGCAGGACGTTCTGCGTTTCTTCATTTACGCCAGAGTGTTCGCCACCGAAAATGCCGCCCATCGCCAGCGCCTTGTTGTGGTCGGCAATGACCAGGGTGTCAGCATTCAGCTTCGCTTCAGTACCGTCGAGCAGCACCAGCGTTTCACCCTCTTTCGCCATCCGCACTACAATGCCGCCTTCAATACGATCTTTATCGAAAGCGTGCATTGGCTGGCCCAGTTCGAGCAGCACATAGTTGGTCACGTCAACTACCGCATCAATAGAACGAATACCGCAGCGACGCAGTTTTTCTTTCATCCACAGCGGGGTTGGCGCTTTAACATTAATGCCTTTAACCACACGACCAAGATAACGCGGGCAGGCTTCCGGCGCTTCTACTGCAATCGGCAGCGTGTCGTCGATGGTCGCACCAACCGGAACGATTTCCGGTTCAATCAGCGGTAGCTGATTCAGCACAGCCACGTCACGCGCAACACCAATGATGCCTAAGCAGTCGGCACGGTTTGGCGTAACGCTGATTTCGATAGTGTTGTCATCAAGTTTCAGGTATTCGCGGATGTCGGTGCCAATTGGCGCATCCGCTGGCAGTTCGATAATGCCGTTGTGATCGTCAGAAATACCCAGCTCAGAGAAGGAGCACAGCATCCCTTCAGACGGTTCGCCACGCAGTTTCGCCGCTTTAATTTTGAAATCACCTGGCAGAACAGCACCAATAGTCGCTACCGCCACACGCAGCCCCTGACGGCAGTTTGGCGCACCGCAGACGATATCCAGCAGGCGATCGCCGCCGACATTGACTTTCGTCACACGCAGTTTGTCCGCGTTCGGATGCTGGGCACACTCAACCACTTCACCGACAACCACGCCGTGGAAGCTACCTGCAACGGGTTCTACACCGTCAACTTCCAGACCCGCCATGGTGATTTGATTCGCCAGCGCGTCGCTATCAATCGCTGGGTTCACCCATTCGCGTAACCACAGTTCACTGAATTTCATAATCTATTCCTGCCTTATTTAAACTGTTTGAGGAAACGCAGATCGTTTTCGAAGAATGAACGCAGGTCGGTGACGCCATAACGCAACATGGTCAGACGCTCCATTCCCATCCCGAAGGCGAAACCAGAGTAAACTTCCGGGTCGATACCAACGTTACGCAGCACGTTCGGATGCACCATCCCACAACCCAGCACTTCCAGCCATTTGCCGTTTTTACCCATGACGTCGACTTCTGCAGACGGTTCGGTGAACGGGAAATAGGAAGGACGGAAACGAATTTGCAAATCGTCTTCAAAGAAGTTACGCAGGAAGTCGTGCAACGTGCCTTTCAGGTTGGTAAAGCTGATGTTGGTATCAACAATCAGACCTTCCATCTGATGGAACATCGGCGTGTGGGTCTGGTCGTAGTCGTTACGATAAACACGTCCAGGCGCGATGATACGAATCGGCGGCTGCTGAGCTTTCATGGTACGGATCTGTACGCCAGACGTCTGAGTACGTAGCAGGCGGGTTGCATCAAACCAGAAAGTGTCGTGGTCAGCGCGCGCCGGGTGGTGACCAGGAATGTTCAGAGCATCGAAGTTATGATAATCATCTTCGATTTCCGGCCCGGTCGCCACGGTAAAGCCAAGCTCACCGAAGAAACTTTCGATACGGTCGATGGTACGGGTCACCGGATGCAGACCGCCATTTTCAATACGGCGACCAGGCAGGGAGACATCAATAGTTTCTGCCGCCAGACGCGCATTCAGCGCCGCGCTTTCCAGTTCAGCTTTACGCGCATTCAACGCCTGCTGCACCTGCTCTTTCGCTTCGTTGATAACCGCACCGGCTGCCGGGCGTTCTTCTGGCGGCAGTTCACGCAGGGTCGTCATCTGAAGGGTTAAGTGCCCTTTTTTACCCAAATATTCGACGCGCACATTGTCTAACGCGGCAACATCTGACGCCTGGCTAATGGCCGCCTTCGCACTGGCAACCAGTTCTGCGAGATGTGACATGGTTTTCCTCATTGTGTCAGTGGTGACACTGGTTCGTTGGACTTAGAGCCTATCCCATCAGACTATTTTACTTGCCATTTTGTCCTGGGCAGTGCTCGAAATCCTCACGTACTTAAGTACGCTCCGGTTTCTCCGCGCTGGCCGTGTCCAAACTGGCTGCGACAATTACGCCTGATGAGACAGGCTTTTTATTTCTCAAAACGCGCATACAAAAAAAGCCTCCACTGGGAGGCTTTCAGGCGCTGTTTTCCGTTTCTCTTCTCACGCGCTAGCCTCCTGGAGTCAGGTGCTAAAGTAAAAAAAGAAGCGGAAAATAGCAGCATTCATTGCTTGCGTTACCTTTTGGTACTATTCAAAAGACCTTTATTGAAAAGGCTACGGCGATAAAAGTCAATGTTCTGATAGTGTTGAAACGAAAAGAGGGAGACTAGCTCCCTCTTCCAACTGGCTTATGCCAGAGCTGCTTTCGCTTTTTCAACCAGAGCGGTGAACGCTACTTTGTCGAATACTGCGATATCAGCCAGGATCTTACGGTCGATTTCAACAGAGGCTTTTTTCAGGCCATTGATGAATTTGCTGTAAGAAATACCGTTCTGACGTGCTGCTGCGTTGATACGCGCAATCCACAGTTGACGGAACTGACGCTTACGTTGACGACGGTCACGGTAAGCATACTGACCAGCTTTGATAACAGCCTGGAAGGCAACGCGGTATACGCGAGAACGCGCACCGTAGTAACCTTTAGCTTGTTTCAAAATTTTCTTGTGACGTGCGCGTGCAATAACACCACGTTTTACGCGAGCCATATGTGCTCTCCTGTATCTATATTCTAATTAAAAAGTTAAAAACGTTAACGGCTTATGCGTACGGCAGGCACGCGATTACCAGACCCAGATCGCCTTTGGAAACCATGGCTTTCGGACGCAGGTGACGTTTACGTTTGGTCGCTTTTTTGGTCAGAATGTGACGCAGGTTAGCGTGCTTGTGCTTAAAACCACCTTTACCGGTTTTTTTGAAGCGCTTAGCAGCACCGCGTACGGTCTTAATTTTTGGCATTTTAATAACTTCCACTTCGCATTGTTGATAAACAGAAACAAAGGCGAATCACCCTGTGAGCCGAAGCCCACAGGAATGATTACTTGATGGCCTTACTGTTTCTTCTTAGGAGCGAGCACCATGATCATCTGGCGGCCTTCGATCTTCGTTGGGAAGGATTCGACCACTGCCAGTTCTTGCAAATCGTCTTTCACGCGATTAAGCACTTCCATACCGATTTGCTGGTGCGCCATCTCACGACCACGGAAACGCAGTGTGATTTTGGCTTTGTCACCCTCTTCCAGAAAGCGAATCAGGCTGCGGAGTTTTACCTGATAGTCGCCTTCATCTGTACCAGGACGGAATTTGATTTCCTTAACCTGGATAACTTTTTGCTTTTTCTTCTGTTCCTTAGAAGACTTGCTCTTTTCATAGAGGAATTTGCCGTAATCCATGATACGACAAACCGGCGGCTCGGCGTTAGGGCTGATCTCGACTAAGTCTACTCCGGCTTCTTCTGCTTTCTCCAGAGCTTCTCTCAGACTCACAATACCAAGCTGCTCGCCTTCCAGACCTGTTAAGCGAACTTCCTGGGCGCGAATTTCGCCATTGATACGGTTAGGGCGCGCCGTTTGAACTCGTTTTCCGCCTTTAATACCTTATTCCTCCAATTGTTTAAGACTGCGGCTGCGAATCTCTTGTTGCAGCTTCTCGATCACTTCATTTACGTCCATGCTTCCCAGGTCTTTACCACGGCGGGTGCGAACGGCAACTTTGCCTGATTCCACCTCTTTATCACCACAGACCAGCATATATGGGACGCGACGCAAAGTGTGCTCGCGGATTTTAAAGCCAATCTTCTCATTTCTCAAGTCTGCTTTAACACGAATGCCCGCATTTGATAGTTTTTGCGTCAATTCGTTAACGTATTCAGACTGAGAATCGGTAATGTTCATGATAACAACCTGCACTGGCGCAAGCCAGGTCGGGAAGAAACCAGCGAACTCTTCGGTCAGGATACCAATGAAACGTTCCATTGACCCCAGAATTGCGCGGTGAATCATTACCGGAACCTTACGCTCGTTGTCTTCGCCTACATAAGAGGCGCTCAGACGAGACGGCAAGGAGAAGTCCAGCTGTACTGTACCGCACTGCCATGCACGATCGAGGCAGTCATACAGGGTAAATTCAATTTTCGGACCGTAGAAAGCGCCTTCACCCAGTTGATATTCAAACGGGATGTTGTTTTCTTCCAGCGCAACCGCCAGATCCGCCTCAGCACGATCCCACATTTCGTCGCTGCCAATACGTTTTTCAGGACGAGTGGAAAGTTTGACCACGATTTTTTCGAAGCCAAAAGTGCTGTACATATCATAGACTAAACGGATACATCCGTTAACTTCATCGCGAATTTGTTCTTCAGTACAGAAGATATGCGCGTCATCCTGGGTAAAACCACGTACACGCATCAGGCCATGCAGAGAACCTGACGGCTCGTTACGGTGGCAGCTACCGAACTCGGCCATACGCAGCGGCAGATCGCGATACGACTTCAGCCCCTGGTTGAAAATTTGTACGTGACCCGGGCAGTTCATCGGCTTAATGCAGTATTCACGGTTCTCTGAAGAGGTGGTGAACATTGCATCTTTGTAGTTGTCCCAGTGACCGGTTTTTTCCCACAGGACGCGGTCCATCATGAACGGACCTTTTACTTCCTGATACTGGTACTCTTTCAGTTTAGAACGAACGAATACTTCCAGTTCACGGAAGATTGTCCAGCCGTCGTTGTGCCAGAATACCATACCCGGCGCTTCTTCCTGCATATGATACAGGTCAAGCTGTTTGCCGATTTTACGGTGATCGCGTTTAGCGGCTTCTTCCAGGCGCTGCAGGTAAGCGTTGAGGGCTTTTTTGTCTGCCCACGCAGTACCGTAAATACGCTGCAACATTTTGTTGTTGCTGTCGCCGCGCCAGTAAGCGCCTGCCGTTTTCATCAGTTTGAAATGATGGCAGAAACGCATATTCGGTACGTGCGGACCACGGCACATATCGACATATTCTTCATGGAAATAGAGGCCAGGCTGGTCATCATGGGCAATATTTTCGTCCAGGATGGAGACTTTATAGCTCTCGCCGCGTTTAACAAACGTTTCACGCGCTTCGTGCCAGCTGACTTTCTTCTTAATGACGTCGTAGTTTTTCTCAGCAAGCTCATGCATCCGCTTCTCGAGTGCTTCGACATCTTCCTGGGTTAACGTGCGGTCAAGATCAACGTCGTAATAGAAACCGTTGTCAATAACCGGGCCGATTGCCATTTTGGTATGCGGCCAAAGTTGTTTAATCGCGTGCCCTAACAGGTGCGCGCAGGAGTGACGAATGATCTCCAGACCTTCTTCGTCTTTTGCGGTAATGATCGACAGTTGTGCGTCGTCTTCAATCAGATCGCAAGCATCAACCAGCTCGCCATTTACGCGCCCTGCGATACAGGCTTTCGCCAGACCTGGACCAATGTCCAGCGCAACATCCATGGGACTTACAGCGTGGTCGTAATGGCGTTGGCTGCCATCAGGAAGAGTAATAACAGGCATGTTATATCCTTATTTGCAGTGGTGACCCATACGCAAGATCACATACAAAGATTCATATGAAATTTACCAAAAAGGTTTGGGCTGATTCCCGCTTCACTCTGCGAAATATGTCATAACATGCTGATTAGCGATGCCAGACCTACACCCACTTTCTGATAATACCGTCTGGCAGTTTACACGGTATTTGTTATCGGGCAAAGCGGCAATCATCATGATCGAAATGATATAAATCAATACAGGCAACGCCTGCCCATTTTGTTACACTCGGATATTGACCACTCGAAATACGCAGGAAAACACATGCCGACAAAACGTTTTGACAAAAAACACTGGAAGATGGTGGTGGTGTTGCTGGCTATTTGTGGCGCAATGCTGTTACTGCGTTGGGCGGCAATGATTTGGGGTTGAATGGTAAAATGCGATTAGCTAACGAAAAAGCCAGACCGCTCGTCGCGGCCCGGCAGTAATTACATTTTATATCCCAGCGATAACGTTGTTCGGCGATCGGTATGTTCTGGAGCCGATTCAGGCGGTTCAGAGTTCCATGTAACGTTGTACGCCACCTTTAGACCGAAATGTTCATTAATAGCCACATTTAACGCGCTTTCCGAGTTCAGCGTCGTATCTTCCGCGCCAAAGACGGAAACGCCCTGGGTAATTTTCGCGTTGTCGGTCAACTGCCACGCGTAAGCCCCGGAAGCATAACCCAGCGGCTGGGTTTTACTAGCATTGTCGGTATATTTGTCGTAACGCACGCCAGGACCGAATTCAAAGCGGAAGCTATGTACCGGGCCATTCAAAAACTGGCGACCATAACCCGCAGTCAACACATCGCGTTCGCGATAACCGTTATAGCGGTCTGTCAGCCAGCTTGCCTGACCAAATAAATAGTCATAGTCAGTTAAATTAAAACGGCTACGCCCGCCCGCCGCATATTTTTCCGAAGAACGCTCATCGTTAGAAGAAGTATTACTGGCATTCCCCCACAGCGACCAGGCAGTAGAATGCCCATACCAGGTCATAGTGGTATCAGCCGTTAGTGAAGAACTTTTCGTGTTACCTGATTGTGCAAGGTAGCCTGCATTCAGATTACCTTCAAAAGGTTTTTTGGCGCTGGCAGGATCGTCCATGACAGTAAAAACGGAATCATCGGCAGCTGCATTCAGAGACGCAAACATACCCCCCACCAGCATAACGATGGCAGGAACTGTCTTCAAAAGCTTCATTTATTAAAAGTCCGTACAACAAAAAAAGAGACCATCGCGGTCCCGGAAACTTTCTTAAGGATCAAAGAGTAGCGTCCCTGGAAAGGTGACAAATTATAAAAAGGAGTGAAAAACTTAGCAACGACTTCTTATTTCATTTTTTGAATAAGCACATTACGAAAACAAATATTTATTTATATCTTCATCTTATTATTTTCATATAAATATCCAATAAATCATATTGTTAATTTCTTCACTTTCCACTGATTCAGTGCCAGACTGAAATCAGCCTATAGGAGGAAATGATGGTACGTATCTATACGTTGACACTTGCGCCCTCTCTCGATAGCGCAACAATTACCCCGCAAATTTATCCCGAAGGAAAACTGCGTTGTACCGCCCCGGTGTTCGAGCCTGGTGGCGGCGGTATTAACGTCGCCCGCGCCATTGCTCACCTTGGTGGGAGCGCCACGGCAATCTTCCCGGCTGGCGGAGCGACTGGCGAACATCTGGTTTCACTGCTGGTTGATGAAAATGTCCCGGTTGCGACCGTCGAAGCAAAAGACTGGACCCGCCAGAATCTGCACGTACATGTGGAGTCTACAGGTGAGCAGTACCGATTTGTCATGCCTGGCGCGACATTAAGTGACGATGAATTTCGTCAACTTGAAGAGCAAGTTCTGGAAATTGAATCTGGAGCCATCCTGGTCATCAGCGGAAGCCTGCCCCCAGGAGTGAAGCTGGAAAAATTAACTCAGCTTATTTCCGCTGCGCAAAGGCAAGGGATTCGCTGCATCGTCGACAGTTCTGGCGAGGCTTTAAGTGCAGCCCTGGCCATTGGCAATATTGAACTGGTTAAGCCTAACCAGAAAGAGCTCAGTGCACTGGTTAACCGCGAACTCACCCAACCTGATGATGTGCGCAAAGCCGCGCAGGAAATCGTTAATAGCGGTAAGGCCAGGCGGGTTGTCGTTTCCCTTGGTCCGCAGGGCGCGCTGGGAGTGGACAGCGAAAACTGTATTCAGGTCGTGCCACCACCGGTGAAAAGCCAGAGTACCGTCGGTGCAGGCGACAGCATGGTCGGCGCGATGACGCTGAAACTGGCGGAAAATGCCTCTCTTGCAGAGATGGTCCGTTTTGGGGTCGCTGCGGGCAGCGCCGCCACGCTCAATCAGGGAACCCGCCTGTGCTCCCATGATGATACGCAAAAAATTTACGCTTACCTTTCCCATTCATAGAGATATTCCCCCAATATTGGGGGAATCACCATAAACCTGTCGACAACGCGTTTCTCCGACTATGCTAAAAAATCACGTGATAACAAAGAGGTGAATTATGGCTGGTGGCGATCTTGTCCGTTATGTCATTACTGTCATGTTGCATGAAGACACATTAACTGAAATTAATGAGTTAAATAACTTTCTGACACGCGACGGTTTTTTACTGACCATGACGGATGATGACGGAAATATCCATGAGCTGGGAACGAACACCTTTGGGCTTATCAGTACTCAAAGTGAAGATGAAATAAGAGAGCTGGTTGCCGCACTCACCCAAAGCGCCACAGGCAAAGACCCAGAGATCATAATCACCACCTGGGAGGACTGGCATAGCAACAGAAAATAAATGGTTTTTGGGCAATAATCAGTCTGTGGTGTGCGTTAGCTCGTGTTTTTGCACCGCATTCCTGCGCTAACCTTATGATCTGGCAGACAACATGGGAGAGACATCATGTGGCAGGCAATCAGTCGTCTTTTGAGCGAGCAGTTAGGTGAAGGCGAAATCGAACTGCGTAATGAACTGCCTGGCGGAGAAGTCCATGCCGCATGGCATTTACGCTATGCAGGACGTGACTTTTTCGTCAAATGTGATGAAAGGGAACTGCTTTCCGGTTTTACCGCCGAAGCCGACCAACTGGAATTACTGTCGCGCAGTAAAACCGTCACCGTGCCTAAAGTCTGGGCTGTTGGCGCTGACCGCGACTACAGTTTTTTGGTGATGGACTATCTCCCGCCTCGCCCGTTGGATGCACATAACGCATTTATTTTAGGACAGCAAATTGCGCACCTGCATCAATGGAGTGACCAGCCGCAATTTGGCCTCGATTTTGACAACGCACTTTCCACTACTCCACAACCCAACACCTGGCAACGTCGCTGGTCAACGTTCTTTGCTGAACAACGTATTGGCTGGCAACTGGAACTGGCGGCAGAAAAAGGGATCGCCTTCGGCAATATCGACGCCATCGTCGAGCATATTCAGCAGCGTCTGAGTTCACATCAGCCACAGCCTTCACTGTTACACGGTGATTTATGGTCCGGCAACTGCGCTCTGGGCCCGGAGGGACCGTATATATTCGACCCTGCCTGTTACTGGGGCGACAGAGAGTGCGATCTGGCGATGTTACCGCTGCATACCGAACAGCCGCCACAAATCTATGACGGCTATCAGTCCGTTTCACCGCTACCGGCAGATTTCCTCGAACGTCAGCCGATTTACCAACTCTACACGTTACTTAACCGTGCAAGGTTGTTTGGCGGCCAGCATTTGGTTATTGCCCAGCAGTCACTGGATAGATTGTTAGCTGCGTGATGTGGATTGATGATAATGGCCGCTCCATGCGGCCTTTTACTTAAATAAATCCAAGCAAAGAAAAGAACACATACCCCGCAGCAATACAAATTACCGGCAGGATATAGAGTGAGAAAATCTGTAAGAAAATAGTATGGTGTGGCACCACAATGCGTGACTCAATCTGCTCACGCGTTAACCCCTCTTCCCCTTTAGCCTTCTCCAGAATGAGTTGATCCTCAACACCTTCGCGCAAAAAGCGCGCCTGGCGGCTCATACGGGCACCAGAGTCTTGCAACGCAAGACCCACAAATATCAGGATGAAAATCACCCAAAACATAACGTTCACGCCACCATTAAAATTGGGCGTCGGTGAGTTGTACCAGAACAGATTCAGAAAAGGCGTATTCGCCTGCATCATATCGATCATGACATGCGCAAAATCGAGCATTACAGCATTGATACCTTCCTGGGATTCTTGCCGAACATTCATAAACTTCAGCAAGGAAATTAACGTGGAAACAAGTGTCGGTATAAAAATCACCCAACCCAAAATCCTTTTCAAAACAGCAATGCGTCCAGCTTGTTGATACGTCATGAGTTCTCCTTGATTAAGACGCGTCGTTTCAATTAGTTTACCTGTAGATATCTGTTTTCGCCCATTCTTTAAAGGCGATATGATAGGCGCTTAATCATAAGCACTGCTTAATACCTTACACATAATGCTCTAAAGGAGAGGTTGTAATGTCAACCCCGCGTCAGATTCTTGCTGCAATTTTCGATATGGATGGATTACTTATCGACTCAGAACCTTTATGGGATCGAGCCGAACTGGATGTGATGGCAAGCCTGGGGGTAGATATCTCCCGTCGTAACGAGCTACCGGACACCTTAGGTTTACGCATCGATATGGTGGTTGATCTGTGGTATGCCCGGCAACCGTGGAATGGGCCGAGTCGTCAGGAGGTAGTTGAACGGGTTATTGCCCGTGCCATTTCACTGGTTGAAGAGACGCGACCATTACTGCCTGGTGTGCGTGAGGCCGTTGCGCTATGCAAAGAACAAGGATTATTGGTAGGTCTGGCCTCCGCGTCACCTTTGCATATGCTGGAAAAAGTGCTGACCATGTTTAACTTACGTGACAGTTTCGATGCCCTCGCCTCCGCCGAAAAGCTGCCTTACAGCAAGCCGCATCCACAAGTGTATCTCGACTGTGCAGCAAAACTGGGGGTTGATCCTCTCGCCTGCGTGGCGCTGGAAGACTCTGTAAATGGCATGATCGCCTCTAAAGCGGCACGTATGCGTTCTATCGTCGTCCCCGCGCCCGAAGCGCAAAATGATCCACGTTTTGTGTTGGCGAACGTAAAACTTTCATCTCTCACCGAATTGACCGCGACCGACCTCCTCGGCTAATAAAATCGGGCAGTGTCATAACTGCCCCTGGCTTTTTATCTGAATTTTTATTCAACTGGCGGATTTATCATCATTTTGTGATAAAGAGTTACACCGTCACCACTTCCGCGCACTGTATAAAAATCCTATACTGTACGTATCGACAGTTTAGT
Organism: Escherichia sp. 93.1518; assembly: GCF_013368915.2. Classification (NCBI taxonomy): domain Bacteria; kingdom Pseudomonadati; phylum Pseudomonadota; class Gammaproteobacteria; order Enterobacterales; family Enterobacteriaceae; genus Escherichia; species Escherichia sp. 93.1518. Next base: position 135,080 of record NZ_JABWMT020000001.1, on the reverse strand, counting down.
GAGTTTTATCATGACGGCGGAAGGTCACCTTCTCTTTTCTATTGCTTGTGCGGTATTTGCCAAAAATGCCGAGCTGACGCCCGTGCTGGCACAGGGTGACTGGTGGCATATTGTCCCTTCCGCGATCTTAACGTGTCTGTTACCGGACATCGACCACCCAAAATCGTTTCTTGGGCAGCGATTAAAGTGGATTTCAAAACCCATTGCCCGCGCATTTGGACACCGTGGATTTACCCACAGTTTGCTGGCTGTATTTGCCCTGCTGGCAACCTTTTACCTCAAAGTGCCGGAAAGCTGGTTTATTCCGGCTGATGCACTGCAAGGTATGGTGCTGGGTTATTTGAGTCATATTATTGCCGATATGCTGACACCGGCTGGTGTTCCCCTGCTCTGGCCGTGTCGCTGGCGCTTTCGCCTGCCAATTCTGGTGCCACAAAAGGGCAATCAGCTGGAACGTTTTCTCTGCATGGCATTATTTGTCTGGTCGGTGTGGATGCCCCATTCTCTGCCTGAAAACAGCGCGGTTCGTTGGTCATCGCAAATGATCAATACCTTGCAGATCCAGTTTCATCGCCTTATTAAGCACCAGGTTGAATACTAAAAAAGCAAAAATCACCTTTCTGGAATAAGCAATTCCATTTGAATATAAGAGCCAGCTCACAGTTCTGTTAATCTTGCGCCAACACTATGACTGTTACACAGTGATAGAAATAATAAGATCAGGAGAACGGGGATGAACTTTCCATTAATTGCGAACATCGTGGTGTTCGTTGTTCTACTGTTTGTGCTGGCTCAGGCCCGCCACAAACAGTGGAGTCTGGCAAAAAAAGTACTGGTGGGTCTGGTGATGGGCGTGGTCTTTGGCCTTGCTCTGCATACCATTTATGGTTCTGACAGCCAGGTACTTAAAGATTCTGTACAGTGGTTTAACATTGTCGGTAACGGCTATGTTCAGCTACTGCAAATGATCGTTATGCCGTTAGTATTCGCCTCTATTCTGAGCGCGGTTGCTCGCCTGCATAACGCATCTCAGCTAGGAAAAATCAGTTTTCTGACCATCGGTACGCTGCTGTTTACCACGCTGATTGCGGCGCTGGTCGGTGTGCTGGTGACTAACCTGTTTGGTCTGACTGCTGAAGGTCTGGTTCAGGGTGGCGCTGAGACTGCCCGTCTGAACGCTATCGAAAGCAACTATGTCGGTAAAGTCGCGGATTTAAGTGTTCCGCAACTCATTCTGTCTTTTATCCCGAAAAACCCGTTTGCCGATCTGACCGGTGCGAATCCGACATCAATTATCAGCGTGGTAATTTTTGCCGCATTCCTCGGCGTCGCGGCGCTGAAACTGCTGAAAGATGATGCGCCGAAAGGTGAACGCGTTTTAACAGCTATCGACACACTGCAAAGCTGGGTGATGAAACTGGTTCGCCTGGTCATGCAACTAACCCCTTACGGCGTGCTTGCGCTGATGACCAAAGTGGTTGCCGGTTCCAACCTGCAAGACATCATTAAGCTGGGTAGCTTCGTTGTCGCGTCCTATCTGGGTCTTATCATTATGTTTGCGGTGCATGGCATTCTGCTGGGTATTAATGGCGTGAGTCCGCTGAAATACTTCCGTAAAGTGTGGCCGGTGCTGACGTTTGCTTTCACCAGTCGCTCCAGTGCAGCGTCTATTCCACTGAACGTTGAAGCACAAACGCGTCGTCTGGGTGTTCCTGAATCTATCGCCAGTTTCGCCGCCTCTTTTGGGGCGACCATTGGTCAGAACGGCTGTGCCGGTTTGTATCCGGCAATGCTGGCGGTGATGGTTGCGCCAACGGTGGGCATTAACCCGCTGGACCCGATGTGGATTGCAACACTCGTCGGTATCGTCACAGTGAGTTCAGCAGGTGTTGCAGGTGTTGGTGGCGGTGCAACATTCGCCGCGTTAATTGTTCTGCCGGCGATGGGCCTGCCGGTAACGCTAGTGGCTCTGTTAATCTCCGTTGAACCGCTTATCGATATGGGTCGAACTGCATTGAACGTGAGCGGCTCAATGACCGCAGGTACGCTGACCAGCCAGTGGCTGAAGCAAACCGATAAGTCCATTCTGGACAGCGAAGACGACGCCGAACTGGCACACCGTTAATCCTGGTTCATAACGCAAAACGCCTGTCATTCGACAGGCGTTTTTTTATTCTTCGATCTCATTTTCCTGGCGCACTTGGTTAGCCCAACGCTGGGCGGACTCCGGCACGCTAAATGCTGGTGAGCGCAGGAATGACTCCCCCGTCAGAACAAACGCAACATATTTGCCACGCAGCATCCAGACATCGCGAAACGAATCCATCTTAATCGCATGTTCTGGCGGCGCAGGTTCCGTGCGAGGAACATAGCTAATAATCGGGCGGTTTTGCTGACGTAGCGGTTTCTTCATTACTGGCTTCACTAAACGCATATTAAAAATCAGAAAAATTGTAGTTTAGCTGATTTACCCCCCGTCCGTCCTGCTTTGCGTATATTCCCGAATACCTTCTCTGGCACCACTTCCAGAGCGGGATCACCCTGATGGTCTATAGTTAGAGGGTTTTTTGACCAAAACAGCGGCCCTTTCAGTAATGAATTAAGGAGACGAGTTCAATGTCGCAACATAACGAAAAGAACCCACATCAGCACCAGTCACCACTACACGACTCCAGCGAAGCGAAACCGGGAATGGACTCACTGGCACCTGAAGACGGATCTTATCGTCCAGCGGCTGAACCAACACCGCCAGGCGCACAACCTACCGCCCCAGGGAGTCTGAAAGCCCCTGATACGCGTAACGAAAAACTAAAATCTCTGGAAGACGTACGCAAAGGCAGTGAAAATTATGCGCTGACCACTAATCAGGGCGTGCGCATCGCCGACGATCAAAACTCACTGCGTGCCGGTAGCCGTGGTCCAACGCTGCTGGAAGATTTTATTCTGCGCGAGAAAATCACCCACTTCGACCATGAACGTATTCCGGAACGTATCGTTCACGCGCGTGGGTCAGCCGCTCACGGTTATTTCCAGCCGTATAAAAACTTAAGCGATATCACCAAAGCCGACTTCCTGTCAGATCCGAACAAAATCACCCCGGTGTTCGTGCGTTTCTCTACCGTTCAGGGTGGCGCAGGTTCGGCAGATACGGTGCGTGATATCCGTGGTTTTGCCACCAAGTTCTATACCGAAGAGGGTATTTTTGACCTTGTTGGTAATAACACACCAATCTTCTTTATTCAGGATGCGCATAAATTCCCCGATTTTGTTCATGCGGTAAAACCGGAACCGCACTGGGCAATTCCGCAAGGGCAAAGCGCCCACGACACCTTCTGGGATTATGTATCCCTGCAACCAGAAACGCTCCACAACGTGATGTGGGCGATGTCAGATCGCGGAATACCACGCAGTTACCGCACCATGGAAGGCTTCGGCATTCACACCTTCCGCCTGATTAACGCCGAAGGTAAAGCGACCTTTGTACGTTTCCACTGGAAACCACTGGCAGGTAAAGCCTCACTGGTGTGGGATGAAGCGCAGAAACTCACCGGACGTGATCCAGACTTCCACCGCCGCGAACTGTGGGAAGCCATTGAAGCAGGCGATTTCCCGGAATACGAACTGGGCTTCCAGTTGATCCCCGAAGAAGATGAATTCAAATTCGACTTCGACCTGCTTGACCCAACGAAACTCATCCCGGAAGAGTTAGTACCCGTTCAGCGCGTCGGCAAAATGGTGCTTAACCGTAACCCGGATAACTTCTTTGCCGAAAACGAACAGGCAGCTTTCCATCCTGGTCATATTGTCCCTGGTCTGGATTTCACCAACGATCCGCTGTTGCAGGGACGTTTGTTCTCTTATACCGATACACAAATCAGCCGTCTTGGCGGGCCGAATTTTCATGAAATTCCGATTAATCGCCCTACCTGCCCGTACCACAATTTCCAGCGTGACGGTATGCATCGGATGGGAATCGACACTAACCCGGCGAATTACGAACCGAACTCGATCAACGATAACTGGCCGCGCGAAACGCCGCCGGGGCCAAAACGCGGCGGTTTTGAATCATATCAGGAGCGCGTGGAAGGCAATAAAGTGCGGGAACGCAGCCCATCATTTGGCGAATACTACTCGCATCCGCGCCTGTTCTGGCTAAGTCAAACGCCGTTCGAGCAGCGCCATATAGTCGATGGTTTCAGCTTTGAGTTAAGCAAAGTTGTACGACCTTATATTCGTGAACGCGTCGTTGACCAGTTAGCGCATATCGATCTTAACCTGGCGCAGGCGGTAGCAAAAAATCTCGGTATCGAACTGACTGACGACCAGCTGAATATCACCCCGCCACCGGACGTAAACGGGCTTAAAAAAGATCCTGCGTTAAGTTTGTATGCCATTCCTGACGGTGATGTGAAAGGCCGTGTGGTAGCTATTTTGCTTAATGATGAAGTGAAATCCGCAGACCTTCTGGCAATTCTGAAGGCGCTGAAAGCCAAAGGCGTTCATGCCAAACTGCTTTACTCACGGATGGGCGAAGTCACTACCGATGACGGTACGGTGTTGCCGATAGCAGCAACCTTTGCCGGGGCGCCATCGCTGACGGTTGATGCGGTCATTGTCCCTTGCGGTAATATCGCCGATATCGCAGACAACGGCGATGCAAACTATTACCTGATGGAAGCCTATAAGCACCTTAAACCGATTGCGCTGGCGGGCGATGCGCGCAAGTTTAAGGCGACAATCAAGGTTGATGACCAGGGTGAAGAAGGGATTGTGGAAGCCGACAGCGCAGACGGTAGTTTTATGGATGAACTGTTAACGCTAATGGCAGCGCACCGCGTATGGTCACGAATTCCTAAGATTGATAAAATTCCGGCGTAAATATGAATAAAGTCACTCCCCCAGGGGAGTGACTTTACAAACTACCTTACACATCAAGATAACTACCCAACCGATAACCTCGCTCGGCAATGGCATACTTCAGCGATGCTGATGTCAACACTTCCAGCTCCGTTAACCGTGGAAAGCAATAAGCACTCTGGCGAATTGTATTATCGACAAACGCCGGATGGCACATCACTTCCAGCGAACGTTCACCGCGATGGCAGGAATCATCCAGCACTTGCAGAAACAGTGACTCGCTAATCTCTTCACCATAGAACGCGCTACTGAATCCCTGCGAGCTGCGCAGATTAGCCGGTAAATCACCATCATAAGATAGCGGCTGACGGTCGATGCGCAACGCAATCCCCTCTTCAGCCGCAAACTTCGCCACAATCGGGAAAATCTGCGGGAACATATGCACATGATGATGGCTATCAAGGTGCGTTGGTTTGCGCCCAAATAGCTCAATGAAACGCAGATACTGACTGGCAAGTTCCTGAGCAATTTCCTCCAGCGGTAAAGCATCTTCTTCCGCCAGTTGCCAGATCCACTTCCCCAACACACCTTCGCGGGTTAAACCCGGCATTGCAGTCAGCGGCTTGCCCAGGGTGAGAACAAAGTGCATTCCAACTGCCAGACTCGGTTCATCGCGACTCAACTGCACCGCATGGTCGATAGCTTCACCATTCACCAGCGCCGTCGTCGACGTGACAATACCGTTTCGGCAGGCCTCTATAATGCCGTAGTTCTGGCCTTTACTTAGGCCAAAGTCATCGGCATTAACAATCAGTAAGCGTTCCATAATCAGCCCCGGTTAATGTGCTTTTTTAAGTTCTGCTATGCAGTCGGCAAAGTTTGGCAGCCATTTCTCGTGCGCCAGAATCATCTCGCGTGCCAGCAGCTCAGCATCACGATCGGAGTGCACCAACGGGCTAAGGTTTAGCGCCAGTAACACATCGTTAAATTCCCCGCTAAGTGCTGCGTTGCTGGCCGCAATCTCGAAGCCTTTGATGGTGTGAATCAGCCCCATCACTTTGTCATCGAAATGCGTAATGCGCGGATGTGGCGTCGCGCCATCGCGCCCCAGCGTGCAGGTCATTTCTACCGCCCAGTCTGCCGGAATATTATCAATATGCCCATGATGCGGGATATTAACGTAATGTTCCGTTTGCTTGTCGTTGTAGATAGCGTTAATGACTTCGCACGCTGCATCAGAGTAATAAGCTCCACCGCGCTGCTCCAGCTCTTTCGGTTTCACTTTCAGATCCGGGTTTTTATACAGCTCAAAGAGTTGCTTCTCGACTTTCTGTACCACCTGCGCACGCGCGCCGCCTTTGTAGTATTCACCCATTTCAATCGCCAGCATCTCTTTTTGCTTGAAGTAATAAAGCAAATAGGAACACGGCAACAGGTTCAGTGCCCGAATTAAACCTTCGCTAAACGGCAGATCGAAAATATTTTTAACACCAGATGCTTTTAACTGCCCGGATGCCACACCATCAAGCAATTCGGCGAAACGTGATTTGCCATTTACCAACACATCCTTAATAAACACCATGTGGTTCAGGCCGAACAGATCGATAGATAAATCATCGTTCTCATTCAAGGCTAAAACATCGCCGATAAACATTTTCATACCAATCGGAATATTACACACGCCGATAAAGCGTTTAAATCCGGTATGACGATAAACCGCTTCAGTGACCATTCCCGCCGGGTTAGTGAAGTTGATCACCCATGCATTCGGACAAAGTTCTTCGACATCTTTTACGATGTCAAAAATCACCGGAATGGTGCGCAGACCTTTAAACAGTCCACCCGCACCATTAGTTTCCTGGCCAAGATAACCATGACTTAACGGAATACGTTCATCCAGTTCGCGTGCTGGTAATTGACCTACGCGCAGTTGGGTAGTGACAAAATCTGCCCCTTTCAGCGCCTCACGACGATCAAGCGTTTTATAAAGTTTAATCGGTACACCAGCGTTATCGATCATTCGCTGGCAGAGATCAAAGATAATATCCAGTTTTGCTTTACCACCTTCGACATCCACCAGCCATAATTCAGTCACCGGTAATTCGTGATAACGCTTAATAAACCCTTCCAGCAGTTCCGGGGTATAACTACTCCCGCCACCAATAGTGACGACTTTTAATTTCTGGCTCATAATTTCTCCCTTCATCAGGAAATACTAATATTATTCATACCTGCCTCTACGTCAGGAATATCCCGGTCTCCCCAGGATAAATAAGGCACGCATGTAAATTTAATGATCAGTGACAATAGCTACTGATTAAATTCAGTCAATTTCTTACGATAACTATTTGGTGTAAAAGATGTTAGTTTCTTAAACGTTTTAATAAACAGGCTTGGGCTACTATAACCCGCTTCAAATGCAATATCAGTCACAGAATAGTTGGTCATTTCCAGTTGTTTTTTGGCAAAGTTAATGCGGATTTCATTAATAATCTGCATCGGCGTTTTGCCATAATATCGCTGAGTCGCACGCGTCAAATACTCCTGCGATTTAGCCGATAACATCACCATATTTTCCAGCGCATTCTCACTGAACTGCGCTTTATCATGCATCTTTTCAACCGTACTTTTTAACCACTGTGGCACATCATCAATCACCTGTTCTTCGCGGTAATGACGTAAACGGTTAATGACATAAAAAGTGACTATCTCAACAAATTCTTCCAGACCGGTTTCGCTGAAATTCAATGAAGAAATCACCGTTTCCACATAGGTAAGAAAAGTATTATTTGTTCGGTAAACCTGTGAAGCAACAAAGCAATAAGGCAACAACGGCAAATAATGCTGTTCAAAAAAACGTTTACTGATCCCAACGTTCAATATGCGCGTGGCACCAAACTCATAAAAACTTTGATGGTGTGATCCTAACGGAATAAAAACAAAATCGCCCCGTTCCAGCAACACGCGCTTACCGTTAATCTCCTGGAAATAACGACCAGTTAAAACCAGGGTAAATTCATAATAGTCATGCTGATGCAATCCAGTAATACTTTCCGTTTTATTGTAGATAAATACATGGAAATTTTTGCCATTAAACAACTGCTGTTCACGGGCAGTGGCAATTTCCGGCGCATTAATCACTGGCTGCATCATCGACTCCTTATGCCTTCAGTTTTTCATGAAGCTCAATTAATTCGGTAATCAGTTCACGTGCAAGCATGGAAGTCATTAAATGATCCTGGGCGTGAACCAGCACCAGACTCACTTTCATCTTGCCTTCGCCCGCATCGCCTTCAATCAGTTTCGTCTGTACCAGATGCGCTTCATTCAAGGCCATCCGCGACTGATCCATCATGGCTTTTGCCGCTGCAAAATCGCCCTGCTTCGCCTGCTTCAGCGCCGCATACGCCAGGCTGCGCGCTTGTCCGGAGTTGATGATAAGCCCCATCACCACTTCTTCCAGTTCCTCAGCTTCCGTTTGCGTATCAGGAATATTATCGAGATCCATCATACATCGTTCCTCTCTATTCTTACTGGCACGAGTTGCCCGTGCCAGCGTCGATTAAAATTTCAGGGCGTTAGCAATATCTTCTTCGCTCTCTTCTTTATCAATCACGTTCTGCGCTTTGTTTGCCACCACGACAAATGGCAGATATATCAGCGTTGCGATGCCAAGGTTGAAGAGTGCGACCAGCAATGCGGCGACGCTACCGTTAGTATTAAAGAAGGCTCCCAGACCGGTTGGCATGGTCCACGGTGCAATGTTAGTCACCGGTGGGATGATGCCCATGTAGTACGCCGCCAGAGTAATTGCCGCCAGAATCGGTTGCACCAGAACAAACGGAATAAACATCACCGGGTTCATGATAATCGGCAAGCCAAACAGAATCGGTTCGTTAATCTGGAAGATGCCCGACGGCAGCGCCAGTTTTGCCACCTGACGATAGTCAGCACGGCGAGAAGCGATAAAGATAGCCAGAATCAGCCCCAGGGTCGCACCGCTGCCCCCGAGGAAAATAAAGGAGTCCAGCATCGGCTTGGCCCAGATATGGAAGGTCTTACCGGCTGCCAGCGCCGCTTCGACGGAGCCATATTGTTGATAGGTGGCGATGTTTTCCAGCGCCCACGGCGTCATAATGCCGTTGTCCAGCGCGGTCAGCGCCAGCGCGCCGTGAATACCGAAGAACCACAGCAGCGGAACAAAGATCACATACGCCCAGCCGACCACGCTACCCAACGATGCCAGCGGCGTCGAGATGGTATCCATAATAATCTGATGGAAGTTAGTGCCCCAGGTATTCAGCGCCCAGGCAATAATCCCCATCACAGAAAGAATAATAAAGCCGGGAATTAATGCTGAGAAAGAACGTGAGACCGATGTCGGCACACTGTCGGGTAATTTAATCACCCAGTTACGGTGGACAATAAAGGTAAACATTTCTGCCACCACCAGGCCGATAATAATCCCGGAGATGATATTCGCGCCACCTAACCAGTTTGCGCCGACCGCGTAAGCTTCACCGACACTATAAGGCGTGACGGTCATAAATGCCGCAACGGATAACAACCCTGCCGCGAGCGCATCGACTTTACGCTCTTCTGCCAGCGCCATACCGATAAAAAACGGCGCCATTAAAGACATAATCCCTAATGTTCCGTTGTATACGTTTCCGCCAATACCTTTCAGGCCATTGAGTGTTTCAATGGTTGAGGCATCGAGGCGAATACCTAAGGAGTAAAAAAACGACCCCTCCCCAAAGCTCAGAAAAACGTTATTGATTAATACAAACATGGCCCCCGCAAGGGTTAACGGCATTAAACGAATAAAGCCGTTTTTGATTGCATTAACGTGTGGCTGTTTTCCTATTTTGACTGCAAAAGGGAGGAGTACCTTTTCAAGCGATGCAATAACATTACTCATAGAAAAATACCCTTAAAAACCGCAATTAAAGTATTGCGGTATAGATTTATGAAATAACTCTTTGACGGAAAAATTTAAAAATTAATTTGCTGCGGCTTTTTTAATTGCTGCAACTGCAGCCTTAAGCACGCCTAAACCATCGACTTTGCCATATAACAGTGAATCAATGACTTCAACGGGTTTGTTGGGTAACAAACGCTGGATTTCGGGCAACATATAAGCAATCTGCGGCCCTAATAACACGACATCGGCATTCTGACCTTTTTCACCCGCCAGTGTTTCCGGAAATGCTTCAATAATGACCGGAACTTCATATTTTTCTGCCTGTGCGCGCATTTTTGATACCAGTAAAGAGGTAGACATGCCCGCAGAACAAAACAGATAAATGTGTTTCTTTTCCATAAAACTGCCCTCATCAACGATTATCTGTCAGCCAGACACTCCGCAAGCCTTCACCTGCTTCCATGCTCTGGGTAACTTGCGAAACCAACATGACTTTTTTTGGTGGCTGAAAAGAGTATACGGTATTGACCTGAACGATAGTATTTCTTTGACCATACAAATTGTCTCTCCTTGACCTGTTGTTATGACCTTCTTCACATTTCGGTTAAATAATTCGCGACAATAAATAAGAACACGGGGCAAAAAAAAACCGGCGCAATGGCCGGTTTCCGTTGTAACTCAAGCTTTCAGGCGAAGAAATTACTTCGCCGCTTGTGGATCGGTGTCGTATTCGGCACAGGTCTGATAGCCGGAGTTGATGACATGTCCGGTATCATCTAACGCGACAAAATAGGTTTCTGCTTTACCATCACGTTGACCCAGGATATAGGTCTGGCAAGTACCACGAGCATGGATCATGCTCACTTCAGACGAAGGTTTACCCGCAATTTGTGCAACCTGCGCCCGGCTCATGCCTTTTTTGACGTCTTTCACCACAGGCTGTACAAACTGGTCTTTGGTACGATCATACGCCGTACAACCTGCCAGCATGGTTAATACCGCCGCTGCACTCAGAATTCCTGCCATATTCTTGTTCATATTCCGTCCTCTTGTTTATCAGCGTGTTAGATAAGCCTGGAACACATCGGGGGCTTTTTCAAGCTTGTGAACGAAACGGCTCCGCTTTCAGAGGATTCCTGTATGACGTTTTAACCGCCATTCAACCTGCTGTCGCTTGTCGTTTCAGTAGCAACGGGTTAGCTTTAAGGAAGTTTTATTTTTCTGTCTGGAGGGGTTCAATGACATTGCAACAACAAATAATAAAGGCGCTGGGCGCAAAACCGCAGATTAATGCCGAAGAGGAAATTCGCCGCAGCATCGATTTTCTGAAAAGCTATCTGCAAACCTATCCGTTCATTAAATCACTCGTACTTGGTATTAGTGGTGGTCAGGACTCCACTCTTGCCGGGAAACTGTGTCAAATGGCAATTAACGAGCTTCGTCAGGAAACGGGCAACGAGGCACTGCAATTCATTGCCGTGCGCCTGCCCTACGGTGTTCAGGCTGATGAACAGGATTGTCAGGACGCCATTGCTTTTATTCAACCGGATCGCGTATTAACCGTGAATATCAAGGGCGCGGTATTGGCCAGCGAACAGGCGCTGCGCGAGGCGGGTATTGAATTAAGTGATTTCGTTCGCGGCAATGAAAAAGCGCGTGAGCGGATGAAAGCGCAATACAGCATTGCAGGCATGACCAACGGTGTCGTGGTTGGCACCGATCATGCGGCAGAAGCCATTACCGGATTCTTCACTAAATACGGTGACGGTGGTACTGATATTAATCCGCTATACCGTCTGAACAAGCGTCAGGGCAAACAGTTACTGGCGGCATTAGGTTGCCCGGAACATCTCTATAAGAAGGCGCCAACAGCCGACCTGGAAGATGACCGCCCTTCCCTGCCAGATGAGGTGGCGCTCGGCGTGAGCTATGACAATATCGATGACTATCTGGAAGGGAAAACCGTACCCGAACAGGTCGCCAGAACAATAGAAAACTGGTATCTGAAAACCGAACATAAACGCCGTCCGCCAATTACGGTTTTCGATGATTTCTGGAAAAAGTAATCATTTGCACATAATGGCTTGTGCAAAAAAGAGTGCTTTGTTCATGCCAGATGCGGCGTGAACGCCTTATTCGGCCTACAAAACTTTGCAAATTCAGTACATTGCAGGAGTCGAGTAGGCCTGATAAGCGTAGCGCATCAGGCGGTGTTACTTTTGTCATCGACCCGCCTCTTTTTTAATCGTTCTCCGCCTGTTAAACTGGATAGATAACCAGTATTTGGAGTCAACAGTGGTACGGCGTTTAACTTCCCTGCGGCCAGAATTTGAAGCGGCGGCAATCTACGAATATCCCGAACATTTACGTTCATTCCTTAATGACTTACCCACCCGACCAGGGGTCTATCTGTTTCATGGCGAAAGTGACACCATGCCGCTCTATATTGGCAAAAGCGTTAATATCCGCAGCCGGGTGCTTTCTCATTTACGCACTCAGGATGAAGCCGCCATGCTGCGGCAATCAAGGCGAATTAGTTGGATCTGCACCGCAGGTGAAATCGGCGCTCTACTCCTTGAAGCGCGATTAATTAAAGAACAACAGCCACTGTTTAATAAACGCTTGCGCCGTAATCGCCAGCTCTGTGCCCTGCAACTGAATGAAAAGCGTGTCGATGTGGTGTATGCCAAAGACGTGGATTTTTCTACCGCAGCAAACTTATTCGGCCTGTTTGCCAACCGTCGTGCGGCTTTACAAGCATTACAGACCATCGCCGATGAACAAAAACTTTGTTATGGCCTGCTCGGGCTGGAACCGTTAAGTCGCGGGCGCGCTTGTTTTCGTTCGGCGCTAAAACGTTGCGCCGGGGCGTGCTGCGGTAAAGAGAGCCATGACGCTCATGCGCTACGTTTGCGCCAGTCTCTGGAGCGTTTGCGGGTTGTTTGTTGGCCGTGGCGAGGTGCGGTGGCGCTGAAAGAACAGCATCCGGAAATGACCCAATATCATATTATTCATAACTGGCTGTGGCTGGGCGCGGTTAATTCGTTAGAAGAAGCTGCAACGTTAATCCGTACACCCGCCGGGTTTGATCACGACGGTTATAAAATCCTCTGTAAACCGCTGCTTTCCGGCAACTATGAAATCACTGAACTTGATCCGGTGAATAGCCTGCCAGCCAGTTAATTTCACTGAACAGCAGTTTGCCTTGCGGTTGCAAAAGCCGCAGGGTGTGCCTGCCATCGTACCAGCACGCGCCCTGGTCGGTAGTCAACAGCTTGTCGCCCAGTTGCCACGCTCCGCTAATCACAAACACCACCCCACCGCGTGAGCCAAAAGTGGTGAACGTGCGATCGGCAATTCTGACTTTCGCTTTACAGGCATCAAGGCGCGTCATAATGTTAAAATCCATTGACATCTGACCTTCAGTCAGTTTCGCTTTTACCACCTGATCCGCCGCGAAAGCAAAAGGCTGTAGCGGCTTTAAGGTATGGCTAAAACGGTTAGTGCTTTCAAGGAGCATCTCACCGCCTTCCAGCAGCGTCACGCTCCTTTCCATTCCCGGAAACAACGAAAACTCACCATTTGCCGCAATGGAAGCAATGCTGGCACGCCAGTAAAAATCACGTTTTGCCGGAGGAAAGCTACAGATTTCCCGAGTTTCACCGGCAGCGTTTCGCCACAGGTTCACCGACATTTTACGCATATCAAAGTATTCCATACTCGCTCCCGGCATACTCTTTTCATTGTTATCGTTCAGGCAACCATGGATTGTTATCGGCAACTCGGGTGATTTACCTTAGTGGTGATTAGGTTTTTTTTGCAAAAGTTGTAGAACAGAAAAGAAAACCGCCGATCCTGTCCACCGCATTGCTGCAAGGTAGTGGACAAGACCGGCGGTCTTAAGTTGTCAGGCTGAAATTTTATTCAGCAGTTGCAGGCATTTTACCTTTTGCCGCAGGGCGTTCTGTCAGACGCTTCTCAAAATTAGCATTAAATTGCTTTTTCTGCTCCGGCGTCAGGATGTTGTAAATCTTGTTCTGGGTTTCCAGGTGCGCCAGCATGTTAGCTTTGCGCTGTTCTTCCATTTTTGCGATCTGCGCTTCAGCTTTCGCTTTGTCGAAGGTATCGCTGGCAATAATGTCATGCATTGCGCGGCGTTCTTCCAGCGGCGGGCGTTTCATCTGGTCACGCTGGCCTTTCATTATTTCGCGAATCTGCTGTTTCTGCGCGTCGGTCAGGTTCAGGTCTTTAAACATCATGTCGTGATGCGGACCGAATTTACCTTTATGGTGCATCATCGGCTTCGCGTCAGCCGGTGCTGCGGTAGTGGTATCGGCGGCATGGGCCAGGTTAGCCGCGCCAAAAGCCAGGGTAGAGGCAACAAACAGTGCAGTTAATTTACGCATATTCTATATCCTTCCTTTCAGTTATTTATTACGGCTTTCTTAAGTAACGTGCCGTGTTGACGAGATTAACTTTACTGACTTTAGCGTCAATTAATCAGAGCAACGGTAAAACAATGAAAGTGTAAAAAACACTTTTGCGCCAATTATGGAGAAAAAAAGAAAATTTGATGGAGAGTGATGATGAAATATTACAACACACTGATTTTACAGAAATTATGAAGAACTATACCTGATGACTGGTGATAAATAAAGCAAATAACCAGGATTAATCCGCATTATTTCATTAAAAAGCCAGTAAATACCCGCAGAATGATTTCTGCGGGCAAGTATTAGGTTATTTTTTCCAGCATTAATCCCGCACGTAATCCCGTCGCCACCAATGGATTAGGGAATAACACATACTCAACATCATGAGTCACAGTAAAATGTTCCTCACCATCCTGCGCCAACAACGTTCCTTTCTTAAACGGCGTGAAGTTCAGCGTCTCGCTTGCCATATGCAGTTCGAAGGACGATGAGTGGCGGGTAATTTGCGAAACGACCCGATAGCGTAGCGGCGACGTTCTCTCAGTACCGACACTCACGCCAGATAACAGCGCAGCAATCGCGCTGGCGGTGGGTGAAAGCTGGCGAAGATCGTTTTTGCCAAATGGCAATGCTTTACCAAGTTCCAGCGTACACGCCAGTGCACCGAAATGTTCGGCACTACAATGGGTAAACGTGCCCCCCGGCGCCTGGTGAAACACCAATGCCTCCAGCCCTGCCGCACCCAGCCATGTCAGAAAGTTTTCATCCCAGGGAATATTACGTTGCGGTAAAACACCAAACCGTGGGTGATACGAACCACGAATCGCGGTATGCAGATCAAGGTGCCAGCGAACAGACTCTTTACCCTGTTCATAAAAATCTTCCAGACACTGTTCCAGTTCGCGCGCACGGCACGTTTCGCCGCTTTCGGCAAATCGCTGCCAGCGTCCGCCAAACATTCGATTCATATCGCTATGGCAATAACGTGCCCCTTGCTTCAGCGCCGGGGGATTTCCAAGGATCGCCAGCAGCCGCCAGCGTAGAGGGATCTCGCCGTGGAGAATCGCGCCAAGCAAAGCATCGAGCATTTCTACCGGCGCGGTTTCATTACCGTGTATTCCCACAGAAATCACCAGCGCACCCTGCGGTGGCGTTAACGGCGTCAGTTCCAGCAGCCCGTCGCCCAGCCAGCGCCAGCGGACACCGTTGTTTTCCCGCTCTGTTATGGCTGGCTTTTTGCCCGTTAAAGTCAGGGCAAGAAAATTATCCATTACCCCCTCCCTCCCGCTGAAACGGGTAAACCGAACCGAGATTCAGTAAACGAGTCAGTGCATCCAGAGCTTCCCTTCCTTCACGCAGCAATTGCGGGTCAGCAAGATCGGCGGCAGTAAGACGATCGCGATAGTAGCGATCCACCCAGCCATTGAGCGTATTAAACAAGGTATCGTTCATCATCACTGCCGGATTTACCGCCTGATATTCTTCTGCCGTCAGCACCACGCGTAACCGCAGGCACGCAGGGCCGCCGCCGTTTGCCATGCTTTCGCGCAAATCAAAAACTTTCAGTTCGCTTATCGGGTTATCGGCAGCAAGCAATTCATTGAGATAACGCCATACCCCAGCGTGTTCCCGACACTCCTGCGGCAGCACCAACACCATCGAACCATCATCACGGCTCAGTAACTGGCTGTTAAACAGATAAGTCGAGACAGCATCCGCTACGGAAACCTGTGCCGCCGGAACTTCTATCGCCATAAAACCGTTCACCCGCGCGCGCAGGTTTGCCAGTAATTGCGCCTGGCGGGCGAACGCCTGCTGATGGCAAAACAGCACCTGGCGGTTACTCACCGCAATGACATCATTATGAAAAACACCCTGGTCGATAACGTCCGGGTTTTGCTGGGCAAAAACCACCTGCTGTGGATTCACCTGATTCAACCTGGCGACCGCCTCACTGGCTTCACGGGTTTGCCGCGCCGGATAACGGGAAGGTCGCGTGCCATTGCCCTCTTCTCGCCCGTACACAAAAAGCTGAATACCGGGATCGCCATAGTTACCACCGAGCCGATTGTGGTTTGCCGCCCCCTCATCCCCCAGCATCGCCACCTGCGGCAAAGCAGAATGAACGGTGAACTTCTCTTCATCGTTAAAAATCGCTTTTAACAGCGATTCGGTGACGGGCGCTTCCAGCGAACGGTGAAATTTATTGTTCAGGTTGGCGACGGTCAGATGCACTTTGCCATCCAGCGTATCAGCGGATGGCGCTACCGTAGCTGCATTCGCTACCCACATTGGCGAAGCGGAACTGACGCTGGAAAGCCAGTGCGGAGCCTGACGGGCAACCTTTTCCAGCACGTGTTCATCGCTGCCGTTGAATCCCAGTTGACGCAAAACCGGGATAAACGGTCGCTCGTGCGGAGGGATCACCGCCTGGGGGAATCCCGCATCAGCAAGGGCTTTCATTTTCAGTAAACCCTGTTTTGCCGCCAGTCGCGGATTAGAGACCTGAAAACGGTGACGGGTAGAGGCTTCATTACCAAACGACAGGCCCGCGTAATGATGTGTCAGCCCCACCAACCCGTCGAAATTCACTTCCCGGGCGTTCATGGCACCACCTCATCGGAGAAATCCAGACCGGGGTTAAGCGTCGCAGGCAACGTTAACGTGTCTGACTCCAGGCTAGCCATCGGCCAGGCACAATAATCTGCGGCATACCAGGCGCTGGGGCGATGGTTGCCGGAAGCGCCAACGCCGCCGAATGGTGCAGTACTGGCAGCGCCGGTAAGCGGTTTGTTCCAGTTGACGATCCCCGCACGTGCTTCCAGTAACAGTCGATCGAACTTTTCCCGCTCCGGTGACACCAGCCCGCAAGAGAGGCCAAAGCGAGTGTTATTCGCCATCTTAATCGCCTCATCAAAGGTGTCATAACGCCAGATGCGCAATAGCGGCCCAAACACTTCTTCATCCGGCACGCCGACAACGCCTGACATTTCAATGATCCCCGGCGTCAGCAATGATGTTCCTGCGCGCAGCAAACGTGGCGCAAGCAGGGTTCGCCCGCCCATCGCTTCCAGTTCCTGCCAGGCGGTAACAACCTGCTGCGCGGCCTGTTCAGAAATCAGTCCGCCAATAAACGGCTGTGGTTCGTCATCCCAGTTACCCGGCGTTAACCGCTGGCTGACGGCAACCAGGCGAGCAAGGAACGCATCGCCCTGCGCCCCGCGTTTAAGCATTAAACGGCGGGCGCAAGTGCAGCGTTGCCCGGCAGTGACAAATGCTGACTGAATAGTCAGGTGGACAGCGGCGTCGATATCCGCCACGTCATCAATAATCAGCGGGTTATTGCCGCCCATTTCGAGGGCGAGGATTTTTTCCGGCTGACCGGAGAGCTGACGATGCAACTGATAGCCCGTGTTGGCGCTGCCGGTAAACAGTAAACCGTCGAGATCTTCCAGCGCACTCAGCGCCTGACCCGTTTCGCGCCCCCCCTGCACCAGATTCAGCACACCTGGCGGCAACCCAGCCTGCTGCCATAAACGCATTACCGCTTCGCCACTCCACGGTGTCAGTTCGCTGGGTTTAAAGATAATTGTGTTACCTGCCAGCAATGCCGGAACGATATGTCCGTTCGGCAAATGACCAGGGAAATTATACGGCCCAAATACTGCCAGTACGCCGTGTGGGCGATGGCGCAAGCTCGCCGCCCCATCTGGCATTTCGCTGCGCTGCTCGCCCGTGCGCACGTGATACGCCTTGATTGATATCGCGATTTTATTGATCATCGCCGTCACTTCGGTTGCCGCTTCCCAGCGCGGCTTACCCGTTTCTCTGGCAATAATCGCAGTTAATTCGGCTTTATTGCTTTCCAGCAGTCCGGCAAAGCGTTCAACTCTTACCTGACGATCGCCAAAGGAGAGCCGCGCCCAGCGCGGAAACGCCGCACGGGCTGCCCGACAAGCCTGCTCTACCTGAGCGGCATCGGCATCATTGCCCTGCCATAACACCTCGCCCGATACCGGATTACGCTTCACACGCAATGCGCCCTGGCCCGTTACCCAGTCACCGTTGATCCATAAAGTCATGCTGTTTTCTCCTCTGCGCACAGGCGCACCAGACGAACGCGATCCCCTGCGTGGCATTTCAGGGCATCCAGTTGTGCGGCGGTTAAAATCAAACGCTCGGTTGCCGGATCGGTACGCACCAGCACCACGCGGAAATGGTGATAATTTTCATTGGCGACCAGGCAGGCCGGGAAATCGCCCTGCGCAGGCTGCCCTTCTGCCACTTCCACCAGCCGACTTTTACGGATGGCGCGCACGCGGTCGATGTCACACTCAAGCGTCGGCCCGCCGTCAAAGATGTCGATATAGTTACGGTAGCGAAAACCTTCTTTCTCCAGCACTGCGCGGGCAGGCGCGGTTTGCGGATGTACCTGGCCGATGACGTCCTGGGCTTCCTGGGATAAAAAGTGGGTATAGATCGGATGTTTCGGCATCAGTTCCGCAATAAATGCCTTTTGCCCGGTGCCGCAGAGAAAATCGGCGCGGCTAAAATCCATCGAAAAGAAGCGTTTACCGAGGCTTTGCCAGAACGGTGAATAGCCGTGTTCGTCAATCACCCCGCGCATTTCGGCGACCACTTTGTCATTAAACTTGTCGCGAAAAGCCGCCATAAACATAAAGCGCGATTTCGACAGCAAATAGCCGTTGCCCTCTTTGCGCCAGTCCGGGTCGAGAAACAGCGTGCACAGCTCGCTGCTGCCGGTGTGATCGTTACTGAGAAACAGCGTCGGCAATGCGTTATAGACATTCAGCTCTTTTGAGGCGTGAACCAACGTGCCGACGCGATAGTTGTACCAGGGATCGTTCAGCCCAACTGCCACCTCAATGGCACAAATCCCCGCCACGGTGCCTGTCTCGCTATCTTCCAGCACGAACACATAGCCCTGCTCACTTTCGGGTAATTCGCCCTGCCAGGTTTTAATGGATCTGTCGATACGCGCCGAAAGCGTGGCTTCATTGGCAGGGAGCGACGTCAGGCCGCCGCCCGTTTCACCTGCAAGCTGCATTAAGGCTGCGACATCGGTGCGCTCAACGGGACGGATGACCATCATGATGAACCCCGGCTAACAAAGCGTTCGCAAGTAGCGGCAAAGCGATCCAGTCCGGTCGTCACCTCTTCTTCGCTGACGTTGAGCGCCGGCGCAAAACGCACCACGTTGCCACCCGCAATCAGCACCATCACGCCTGCTTTCGCCGCCTCCTGAGAGATCTGTTTCGCTTGTCCGGCGTAATCCGCATTCAGCACGCAGCCAATCAACAGACCTAATCCGCGAATTTCACTGAACAAACCGCAGCGATGATTAATGATATTAAGACGCTCAACAAACCAGTCGTGACGCTGTTTGACACCATTAAGCATCTCTGGCGTGTTGATGAGATCAAGCACTTTACCCGCCACCGCCGAGGCCAGCGGATTACCACCATAGGTGGTGCCGTGAGTGCCAACGGTCATCACCCGACCGCACTCTTCGGTTGCCAACAACGCACCGACCGGGAAACCTCCGCCCAGAGCTTTAGCGGTGGTCAGCAGATCGGGCGTCACCCCGTAGTGCATATAGGCATAAAGTTCACCGGTACGCCCGACGCCGGTTTGTACCTCATCGAAAATCAGCAATGCATTGTGGCGATCGCATAACTCACGCAATCCCTGCAAAAATGCCTTACTGGCTGGCACCACGCCGCCTTCGCCCTGTACTGGCTCGACAATCACCGCGCAGGTGGAGTCGTCAATCAGCGCACTGGCAGAATTAATATCGTTATACGCGGCATGGCGGATATCCGGCGGCAGTGGCGCGAAATCCTGTGAATAGGCTGGCTGCCCGCCGGCACTAACGGTAAACAGCGTGCGCCCGTGGAAAGCATTTTTAAACGCCACGATGCCGCTCTTATGGCTACCGTAGCGGTCGTGAGCGTATTTGCGCGCCAGTTTCAACGCCGCTTCGTTGGCTTCCGCGCCGGAGTTACAGAAGAACACGCGATCGGCAAACGTCGCGTCAATGAGCTTTTTCGCCAGCCGTAATACCGGCTCGTTGGTGTAACCATTACCGGTATGCCAGAACTTACTCGCCTGCTCGTTCAGCGTCTCCCGCAGTTCCGGATGCGCATGACCCAGTGCGTTCACTGCAATGCCACCCGCGAAGTCGATATACTCTTTCCCCTGCTGATCCCACAAGCGCGAACCTTCGCCACGTACCGGAATAAACGGTGCCGGAGCGTAAACAGGTATCATCCATTCATCAAAATTTTCACGCGTAATTGGCTGAGACATAGCGACCCCTACAGTAAATAAATAGTTATTTATATGTTAATAATAAGTAGCGTTTACGCTGTAAATGTAGATTGCAGGGTTCGTGCCAGCCAGTAGTAAAAGTGCATAAACGGCGGCAGTTAACTGGAAATCAAGGCGTTACAACCCAGCGACATGCACCTGAAGTGCATATAAAGTGAATACGTTTGCGATACTGATGAATAAAAAGAATAAAAAACGAAATGTTATGCAGAAGTAAAATATAATTCTGGAATTGTGATCGTTGACGAAATTTACTGGAAATTACTGCGCCATGCTGACGCAACTGCACCAAAAACGGGCATTTTTTGCGCCATCGTTGGCATCATTAACAACCATCGATCAAATCACTTAACAACAGGCAGTAAGCACGGCGAATTTCTGCTAACATCCACGCACTCTTTATCTGAATAAATGGCAGCGACTATGAAATTTGTCTCTTTTAATATCAACGGTCTGCGCGCCAGACCACACCAGCTTGAAGCCATCGTCGAAAAGCACCAACCGGATGTGATTGGTTTGCAGGAGACAAAAGTTCATGATGATATGTTTCCGCTCGAACAAGTAGCAAAGCTTGGCTACAACGTCTTTTATCACGGGCAGAAAGGCCATTATGGCGTGGCGCTGCTGACCAAAGAGACGCCGATTGCTGTGCGTCGCGGCTTCCCCGGCGACGGCGAAGAGGCTCAACGACGAATTATTATGGCGGAAATTCCCTCGCCGCTGGGCAATGTCACCGTGATCAACGGCTACTTTCCGCAGGGTGAAAGCCGCGACCATCCGATTAAATTCCCGGCGAAAGCGCAGTTTTACCAGAACCTGCAAAACTACCTGGAAACCGAACTCAAGCGTGAGAATCCGGTGCTGATTATGGGCGATATGAATATCAGCCCTACAGACCTCGATATCGGCATTGGCGAAGAGAACCGCAAACGCTGGCTGCGTACCGGTAAATGTTCTTTCCTGCCAGAAGAACGCGAATGGATGGAGAGACTGATTAGCTGGGGTCTGGTGGATACTTTCCGCCATGCGAACCCGGAAACGGCAGATCGTTTCTCGTGGTTTGATTACCGCTCAAAAGGTTTTGACGATAACCGTGGTCTGCGCATCGACCTGCTTCTCGCCAGCCAGCCGCTGGCAGAATGTTGCGTAGAAACCGGCATCGACTATGAAATTCGCAGCATGGAAAAACCGTCCGATCACGCCCCAGTGTGGGCGACCTTCCGCCGCTAATTTCTCTGTTCTCCTGGCTCACTCTGGGTCAGGAGAATTAACCTTGAGAAAAATCAACAAACTGTCAGTAATGATTTGTTGCCCGCCGTCCTTTGTTATACCGTCACTGCGTTTTTAGTTGTCTGACCACTTCTCTATTATCAAGTTTGATATAGGAAACTCCACGATGAACGCTGAGCGTAAATTTCTTTTTGCCTGTCTTATTTTTGCGCTGGTCATTTACGCTATCCACGCTTTCGGTTTATTCGATCTGCTCACCGATTTACCTCACTTACAGGCGCTTATTCTCCAGAGCGGATTTTTCAGTTATAGCCTCTATATTCTGTTATTCATCATCGCCACTCTCTTTCTGTTACCGGGTAGCATACTGGTGATCGCCGGAGGAATAGTCTTTGGCCCGCTCTTAGGGACGTTTCTTTCATTAATTGCCGCCACGCTGGCCTCGTCATGCTCCTTCCTTTTGGCACGCTGGCTGGGACGTGATTTACTGCTGAAATACGTTGGTCATAGCCACACTTTTCAGGCCATAGAAAAAGGTATTACGCGTAACGGTATCGATTTTCTTATTTTGACCCGCTTAATCCCGCTATTTCCTTACAATATTCAAAATTATGCTTATGGATTAACCGCCATCGCCTTCTGGCCTTATACCCTTATTTCGGCATTAACTACTCTGCCCGGAATAGTTATTTATACCGTAATGGCAAGCGATCTCGCCAGTGAAGGCATTACGCTGCGCTTTATTTTAAAACTCTGTCTGGCAGGACTGGCGCTGTTTATTCTCGTTCAGTTCGCCAGACTCTACGCCCGACACAAACATGTGGATCTGTCTGCTTCACGCCGCAGCCCACTTACTCACCCCAAAAATGAAGGATAGAACGATGTTGCAACATTATTCAGCGTCATGGAAAAAAGGACTGGCTGCACTGTGTTTACTGGCAACCGCAGGGCTTAGTGGCTGCGATCAAAAAGAAAATACGGTGGCAAAAGTGGAATACGACGGGCTTTCCGCCAGCCAGCCAGCCACTGCGTGTCGATGCCAATAACCATACGGTCACCATGTTAGTGCAAATTAATGGTCGTTTTCTGACAGACGATACCCGCCACGGCATTGTGTTTAAAGATGGCTCCAACGGACATAAATCGCTGTTTATGGGTTATGCGACCCCGAAAGCATTTTATGAAGCCCTGAAACAGTCCGGTGGCACGCCGGGCGAAAACATGACGATGGATAATAAAGAAACGACCCATGTGGCGGGCAGCAAACTGGATATTTCGGTCAACTGGCAAGGGGCGGCAAAAGCGTATTCCTTCGATGAGGTGATTGTCGATAGCAATGGCAAGAAACTGGACATGCGCTTTGGCGGTAATTTAGCGGCGGCAGAAGAGAAGAAAACTGGCTGCCTGGTGTGTCTCGATAGCTGCCCGGTCGGTATCGTCAGCAATGCGACATACACTTATGGGGCCGTGGAAAAACGCGGTGAAGTGCAATTCAAAGGTAATGCGTCGGTTCTCCCGGCAGATAACACGCTGGCAACGGTTACCTTTAAAATCGCCGAATAACAACCAGGATAAAGGATGATGAAAATGCAATCGCGTAAAATCTGGTACTATCGTGCCACCATCATCATCCTGTTGTTCGCTGTGCTGCTGGCATGGGCGCTGCTTCCCGGCGTCCATGAGTTTATCAATCGCAGCGTTGTGGCGTTTGCCGCCGTGGATCAACAGGGTATAGAACGCTTTATTCAGTCTTACGGCACACAGGCGGCTGTGGTCTCGTTCTTCTTGATGATCTTACAGGCCATTGCCGCGCCGCTGCCTGCGTTTTTGATAACCTTTGCCAATGCGTCACTGTTTGGCGCATTCTGGGGCGGCTTGCTGTCGTGGACCAGTTCGATGGCGGGTGCGGCGCTGTGCTTTTTTATCGCCAGAGTGATGGGTCGCGAAGTAGTGGAAAAGTTAACCGGTAAAACCGTGCTTAACAGCATGGACGGCTTTTTTACCCGCTACGGCAAACACACCATCCTGGTATGTCGGTTATTGCCTTTTGTCCCTTTCGATCCTATCAGCTATGCTGCCGGATTGACTTCAATACGTTTTCGCTCGTTTTTTATCGCCACCGGGCTTGGTCAGCTACCCGCAACCATCGTCTATTCCTGGGCGGGCAGCATGTTAACGGGCGGCACATTCTGGTTTGTCACCGGACTGTTTATCCTGTTTGCCCTGACCGTGGTGATTTTTATGGCGAAAAAAATATGGCTTGAACGCCAGAAGAGGAATGCCTGATGGGTTTACCGCCGCTTAGCAAAATTCCTTTGATTTTACGTCCGCAGGCGTGGCTGCATCGTCGCCATTATGGCGAGGTGCTAAGCCCAATTCGCTGGTGGGGGCGAATTCCGTTTATCTTTTATCTGGTGTCGATGTTTGTTGGCTGGCTGGAGCGCAAACATTCACCGCTCGATCCGGTGGTGCGATCGCTTGTCAGCGCACGCATTGCACAAATGTGTCTGTGTGAGTTTTGTGTGGATATCACCAGTATGAAAGTCGCGGAGCGTACCGGTAGCACTGACAAACTGCTGGCGGTAGCTGACTGGCGGCAAAGCCCGCTGTTCAGCGATGAGGAGCGGCTGGCGCTGGAATACGCCGAAGCCGCGAGCGTCACGCCGCCAACGGTCGATGATGTCCTGCGTACCCGACTGGCTGCCCATTTTGATGCTCAGGCACTCACCGAGCTGACAGCATTGATCGGCCTGCAAAATCTGTCAGCCCGTTTTAATTCTGCCATGGACATTCCCGCTCAGGGGCTGTGCCGACTTCCTGAAAAACGTTCTTAAGGAGAGATGATGCGCCATTGTGTGTGGTTGCTGGGATTGTTATCGCTGTTTTCTTTGGCAACACATGCCAGTGACTGGCAGGAAATCAAAAACGACGCCAAAGGGCAAACCGTCTGGTTTAACGCCTGGGGCGGCGATATGGCAATTAACCGCTATCTCGACTGGGTTAGCGGCGAGATGAAAACCCATTACGATATAAACCTGAAGATTGTCCGCCTGGCGGATGCCGCAGACGCAGTAAAACGCATTCAGACGGAGGCCGCTGCCGGGCGCAAAACAGGCGGTTCGGTGGATCTTCTGTGGGTAAATGGTGAAAACTTCCGCACCTTAAAAGAGGCCAATTTATTACAAACCGGCTGGGCGGAGGCTCTACCCAACTGGCGTTACGTCGATACGCAACTACCGGTACGGGAAGATTTTTCTGTGCCGACCGAAGGCGCGGAATCGCCGTGGGGTGGCGCACAACTGACGTTTATCGCCCGCCGCGATGTTACGCCACAGCCACCACAAACACCGCAAGCGTTACTGGAGTTTGCCAAAGCCAATCCCGGCACGGTGACTTATCCGCGCCCACCGGACTTCACAGGCACGGCGTTTCTGGAACAGTTGCTGATTATGCTGACGCCAGACCCCGCCGCATTAAAAGAAGCGCCGGACGATGCGACTTTCGCCCGTATCACTGCGCCCTTGTGGCAATATCTTGATGCACTGCATCCGTATTTGTGGCGCGAAGGAAAAGATTTTCCGCCTTCGCCTGCACGAATGGATGCCCTGCTAAAAGCCGGTACATTGCGCCTGTCACTGACCTTTAACCCCGCTCATGCACAACAAAAAATAGCCAGCGGTGATTTGCCAGCAAGCAGTTACAGCTTCGGCTTTAGCGAGGGGATGATTGGCAACGTGCATTTCGTCACCATTCCAGCCAATGCGAATGCCAGTGCTGCGGCGAAGGTTGTCGCCAACTTCCTGCTCTCACCCGATGCGCAACTGCGTAAAGCGGATCCCGCTGTCTGGGGCGATCCTTCGGTTCTCGATCCACAGAAACTGCCTGACACGCAGCGTGAAACATTGCAATCAAGAATGCCGCAGAATCTGCCGCCGGTAC
Organism: Escherichia sp. 93.1518; assembly: GCF_013368915.2. Classification (NCBI taxonomy): domain Bacteria; kingdom Pseudomonadati; phylum Pseudomonadota; class Gammaproteobacteria; order Enterobacterales; family Enterobacteriaceae; genus Escherichia; species Escherichia sp. 93.1518. Next base: position 109,346 of record NZ_JABWMT020000001.1, on the reverse strand, counting down.
TGGCGGAACCACATGCAGGCTGGGTAAATGCGCTGGAACAAGAATGGCTACGCCGTTACGGTACGCATTAATCTTTCTGCTGTGGGCGATGGTGGCGGTGATTTACGCACCGCTAATCCCGGCAGCTTTCACGCTGATAGCGCCTGCCTTGTCGCTGACGCACTGGCAGGCGTTATTTGCCGACCCGCAGTTACCACAGGCATTACTGGCGACGCTGGTTTCGACGACTATCGCGGCGGTCGGGGCATTGTTGATTGCCCTGCTGGTGATTGTCGCGCTGTGGCCTGGCGTAAAATGGCTGCATCTGTGCGCCCGTCTGCCGTGGCTGCTCGCCATTCCCCACGTGGCTTTTGCCACCAGCGCCCTTCTGCTCTTTGCTGACGGCGGCCTGCTTTACGACTATTTCCCGTATTTCACTCCGCCAATGGACAAATTGGGGATTGGGCTGGGTTTCACTCTGGCGGTGAAAGAAAGCGCATTTCTGCTGTGGATCTTGTCAGCCGTGCTAAGTGAAAAACGGCTGCTACAGCAGGTTATAGTGATGGATTCACTGGGCTACAGCCGCTGGCAATGCCTGAACTGGCTGCTGTTGCCCTCCGTCGCTCCTGCTCTGGCAATGGCGATGCTGGCGATTGTCGCATGGACGCTGTCGGTCGTGGATGTAGCAATTATCCTTGGGCCAGGTAATCCACCGACTCTGGCAGTAATTAGCTGGCAGTGGTTAACTCAGGGCGATACAGATCAACAGATTAAAGGCGCGCTCGCCAGCCTGCTGCTGATGGCGTTACTCGCCACCTGTGTTTTGCTGGGCTATCTGTTATGGCGCGCCTGGAGGAACACCATTCCCCGCGAAGATGGCGTTCGCAAACCAGCCACGGCTTTACTGCCCGGCTATACGCTGGCGAGGTTATTACCATTAACGGGGGTGCTCTGTGTGGTTCTGCTGGCGATCCTCGCGGATCAATCGACGATCAATCTTGAGGCGCTACTCAATAGCCTGACTATGGCTCTGGTCGCGACATTCATCGCGTTGATCCTGTTACTGCTGTGGCTGGAATGGGGGCCAAAGCGTCGCCAGCTATGGTTATGGATGCCCATTTTATTACCGGCACTGCCATTAGTGGCAGGTCAATACACGCTGGCGTTATGGCTCAACCTGGATGGTAGCTGGACGGCGGTGATCTGGGGGCATCTGCTGTGGGTGATGCCGTGGATGCTGTTTATCCTGCAACCCGCCTGGCGGCGCATCGACTCGCGATTAATTTTGATTGCACAAACGCTGGGCTGGTCACAAGCCAAAATATTCTGTTATGTGAAATTCCCGCTTATGCTACGCCCCGCGCTAATTGCGTTCGCTGTCGGATTTTCAGTGAGTATTGCGCAATATATGCCGACGCTGTGGCTCGGTGCGGGACGTTTCCCGACGCTGACGACAGAAGCGGTGGCGTTAAGTAGCGGCGGCAGCAACGGTATCCTCGCCGCCCAGGCTTTATGGCAACTGCTGTTACCGCTTATTATTTTTGCCCTGACCGCCCTGCTTGCAAAATGGGTAGGTTATGTCAGACAAGGACTCCGCTAATGCTCTGCGTGAAAGATGTTTCGCTACGTTTGCCAGGAACTTGCTTACTAAAGAACGTCAACTTTACGGCCACCAAAGGTGACATTGTCACGTTAATGGGGCCATCAGGCTGTGGTAAATCCACGCTGTTTTCCTGGATGATTGGCGCGCTGTCCGGGCAGTTTTCTTGTACAGGTGAGCTATGGCTCAATGAGCAGCGGATCGACATGCTGCCGACTGCACAGCGCCAGGTTGGCATTCTTTTCCAGGATGCGCTGTTATTTGACCAGTTCAGCGTCGGGCAAAATTTACTGCTGGCGCTACCGGCGACACTCAAAGGTGTTGCAAGGCACAATGCCGTGAATGATGCGCTTGAGCGCGCGGGACTTGGTGATACTTTCCATCAGGATCCGGCAACTCTGTCTGGTGGTCAGCGGGCACGGGTAGCTCTGCTACGCGCCCTTCTCGCCCAACCCAAAGCATTATTACTCGATGAACCATTCAGCCGTCTTGACGTGGCTTTGCGCGACAGTTTTCGCCAGTGGGTGTTTAGCGAAGTTCGCGCCCTGGCGATCCCGGTCGTTCAGGTAACCCATGATTTACAGGATGTTCCCGCTGGTGGCCTGGTTCTGGATATGATGCAGTGGTCAGAAAATTACAACAAACTGCGATAACGCAAAGTTTTTCCTCATGCGCCAGTTCAGAATGGCGCACTCAAAACTACAATGTCGGGATTTTCGATGAAACGTGTTTCTCAAATGACCGCGCTGGCAATGGCTTTAGGGCTGGCTTGCGCTTCTTCGTGGGCCGCTGAACTGGCGAAGCCTCTTACTTTTGACCAGCTTCAACAACAAAATGGCAAAGCGATAGATACTCGCCCCAGCGCGTTTTATAACGGCTGGCCACAAACTTTAAATGGCCCTTCCGGTCATGAACCTGCCGCCTTAAACCTTTCTGCAAGCTGGCTCGACAAAATGAGCGCCGAACAGCTCAACGAGTGGATCAAGCAACATAACCTGAAAGCCGATGTGCCTGTGGCGTTATACGGTAATGACAAAGACGTCGAAGCCGTCAAAACGCGTCTGCAAAAAGCAGGCTTTACGCATATCTCCATCCTGAGTGACGCGCTAAGCGAACCTTCCCGCCTGCAAAAACTGCCGCACTTTGAGCAACTGGTTTACCCGCAATGGCTGCATGACCTGCAACAAGGTAAAGAGGTTACGGCAAAACCTGCCGGTGACTGGAAAGTCATTGAAGCAGCCTGGGGCGCACCAAAGTTTTACCTTATCAGCCATATTCCCGGCGCTGACTACATCGATACCAACGAAGTTGAAAGCGAACCGCTGTGGAACAAAGTTTCTGATGAGCAACTGAAAGCGATGCTGGCAAAGCACGGCATTCGCCATGACACCACGGTCATTCTGTACGGGCGAGACGTTTACGCCGCAGCGCGCGTGGCACAGATTATGCTGTACGCAGGCGTGAAAGATGTGCGCCTGCTGGATGGCGGCTGGCAAACGTGGTCTGATGCGGGGCTGCCCGTTGAGCGCGGTACGCCACCGAAAGTGAAACCGGAACCTGACTTCGGCGTGAAGATCCCGGCGCAACCGCAACTGATGCTCGATATGGAGCAGGCACGTGGACTACTGCATCGTCAGGATGCTTCACTGGTAAGCATTCGTTCGTGGCCAGAATTTATCGGTACGACCAGCGGTTACAGCTACATCAAGCCAAAAGGTGAAATAGCCGGAGCACGTTGGGGACACGCTGGTAGCGACTCGACGCATATGGAAGATTTCCATAACCCGGATGGCACCATGCGTAGCGCCGATGATATTACCGCTATGTGGAAAGCATGGAATATCAAACCAGATCAACAAGTCTCGTTCTATTGCGGCACCGGCTGGCGCGCCTCAGAAACCTTTATGTATGCGCGCGCAATGGGCTGGAAGAATGTCTCCGTTTACGACGGCGGCTGGTATGAATGGAGCAGCGATCCGAAAAATCCGGTAGCAACCGGTGAACGCGCCCCGGACAGTAGCAAATAACACGGCAATTACTGACGCTGAAGCGACTTCAGCGTCAGATACCCACTCCACACTCGCGTAAATGTCGTCATCCAACACAGCGCGCCAAAAATCCACGCAAACCACGAGAAATAGGCCGGAAAGAGGCAACTCAGGACAAACAGCAAAATCGTCTCGCTGCCTTCGGTTAATCCCCCCAGATAGTAAAAAGATTTATGTGCATAGCCGGGGTTATCAATCTGGTGCTTCGCCGCCAGCGCAGCAAACGCGAGAAAACTGCTGCCCGTGCCGATAAACGCAAACAACAGCCAGCCTCCCGCCAGCGCGTTTTGTTCTGGTGCGGCGAGAATAAACCCGAACGGCACCAGCGCGTAAAAGAGGAAATCGAGAGAAATATCAAGAAAACCGCCTGCGTCAGTTAACCCTCTGCGCCTCGCCAGCGCGCCGTCCAGACCATCAAGCAACCTGTTGAGCAAAATGGCAATCAGCGCCGCCAGATACCATCCCAGCGCCAGAAACGGCAATGCCAGCACACCAATGGCAAACCCCACTAACGTTAAACCATCTGGCGTTATACCGGGTCTATCAAGAACCCGCACGCACTGATGCAACAACGGTTTAATTCGCGGATGAAGATGGCGGTCTAACACGGGCACTCCTTAAATATAAAGCCCTTCTGATCGGGCAACAGTGCGGATATTATGGCATTTTTCGCTTATCTGCCCGTGGGTAATTTATGAAAATGATTGAAGTGGTTGCCGCCATTATCGAACGGGATGGCAAAATTTTACTCGCACAACGCTCCGCCCATAGCGATCAGGCGGGGTTATGGGAGTTTGCCGGTGGCAAAGTCGAACCGGATGAAAGTCAGCCACAGGCGCTGGTACGGGAATTGCGCGAAGAACTGGGCATTGACGCAACGGTTGGTGAATATGTTGCCAGCCATCAGCGGGAAGTGTCTGGCCGGATTATCCATCTTCATGCCTGGCACGTACCGGACTTCCACGGTACGTTACAGGCACACGAACATCAGGCGCTGGTCTGGTGTCTGCCAGAGGAAGCATTGCAATATCCGCTGGCTCCTGCTGATATTCCACTACTTCATGCGTTTATGGCTTTACGCGCCGCCAGACCAGCGGATTGGTGCTAATGGTTTTGTCATCCCGCTGGCATTGCAGCAGTATCCCCTCCGCTTTAATCACTGCGCCCTCCGAATAATTTTGATCCTGATAAACGCAGCACTGGTTACAGGGCTGCGCTGATTGCCCGCCAGAACTAAACACCTCCGGCGGCACATTCACTTCCACATCCGGACGATATTGCGGGTTAGCCAGCGCAAATAATGGAAATACCAACGCTACGGCGAGTAATGCTCGACTCACAGGAAACTCCTTATTTTTCGTTGCCTCTGGTTCTGATAACGGTAACCAGGCGGGAAAACTTTAGCGTCTGGTTGCCGGATGCGGCGTGAACGCCTTATCCAGCCGACGGATCACTCTTGAAAATGCGCCCGGTTTTCCAGGTCTGATAAAACGCACCTGACATTAGGTGACTTTTATAACTACCACACATTATTAATTTGCTTTCCGGTGTCATTTTTTACTTGCTTACCGTCACATTCTTGATGGTATAGTCGAAAACTGCAAAAGCACATGACATAAACAACATAAGCACAATCGTATTAATATATAAGGGTTTTATATCTATGGATCAGACATATTCTCTGGAGTCATTCCTCAACCATGTCCAAAAGCGCGACCCGAATCAAACCGAGTTCGCGCAAGCCGTTCGTGAAGTAATGACCACTCTCTGGCCTTTTCTTGAACAAAATCCAAAATATCGCCAGATGTCGTTACTGGAGCGCCTGGTTGAACCGGAGCGCGTGATCCAGTTTCGCGTGGTGTGGGTTGATGATCGCAATCAGGTACAGGTTAACCGCGCCTGGCGTGTCCAGTTCAGCTCCGCCATCGGTCCGTATAAAGGTGGTATGCGTTTCCATCCGTCCGTAAACCTCTCCATTCTTAAATTCCTCGGCTTCGAGCAAACCTTTAAAAATGCCCTGACCACCCTGCCGATGGGCGGTGGTAAAGGCGGCAGCGATTTCGATCCAAAAGGGAAAAGCGAAGGCGAAGTGATGCGTTTCTGCCAGGCGCTGATGACCGAACTGTACCGTCACCTGGGTGCAGATACCGACGTTCCGGCGGGCGATATCGGCGTTGGTGGGCGTGAAGTCGGCTTTATGGCGGGGATGATGAAAAAGCTCTCCAACAATACCGCCTGCGTCTTCACCGGCAAGGGGCTATCTTTTGGCGGCAGTCTGATTCGCCCGGAAGCTACCGGTTACGGCCTGGTTTATTTCACGGAAGCGATGCTGAAACGCCACGGTATGGGTTTTGAAGGAATGCGTGTTTCCGTTTCTGGCTCCGGCAACGTCGCCCAGTACGCTATCGAAAAAGCGATGGAATTTGGTGCTCGCGTGGTTACAGCATCAGACTCCAGCGGCACCGTGGTTGATGAAAGCGGATTCACGAAAGAGAAACTGGCGCGTCTTATCGAAATCAAATCCAGCCGCGATGGTCGCGTGGCAGATTACGCCAAAGAATTTGGTCTGGTCTATCTCGAAGGCCAACAGCCGTGGTCTGTGCCGGTGGATATCGCCCTGCCATGCGCGACCCAGAACGAACTGGATGTAGACGCCGCGCACCAACTTATCGCTAATGGTGTTAAAGCGGTGGCGGAAGGGGCAAATATGCCAACGACCATCGAAGCGACTGAACTGTTCCAGCAGGCAGGTGTACTGTTTGCACCGGGTAAAGCAGCTAATGCTGGCGGTGTAGCAACATCGGGGCTGGAAATGGCGCAAAACGCTGCGCGTCTGGGCTGGAAAGCCGAGAAGGTTGATGCGCGTTTACACCACATTATGCTGGATATCCACCACGCCTGTGTTGAACACGGTGGTGAAGGTGAGCAAACCAACTACGTGCAGGGCGCGAATATTGCAGGTTTTGTGAAGGTTGCGGATGCGATGCTGGCGCAAGGCGTGATTTAAGTCATCAGGCGTTTGTGCCGGATGCGGCGTGAACGCCGCATCCGGCCTACAAAAATCTACTACATCAGACCTTTATGTTATCGCTCCACTGCCCGCGTCTTCTGATGGCGGGCTTTTTTTCACCGCTCGCTTGCGTGGTGAAGCCTTTTTCTTCTCTTCTCCACTACCCGGTGCCACTATGCCGCGAAACTGCCGCACTGGCGTACGTTTTGCCTGATCAATCAATTGGTAAAGCGTCCCCACCAGCGGCTGCATAAAGTCCTGGTAGCGACATTGCTTTTCGCTGATTTGCGTCAGCACCGATTCCCAGTGTGCCGTCATGTCCGGTCGTGTCGCCATCTCTGGCAGCGAATGGAATAACGCTTTTCCGGCGTCGGTGGAGTGGATATAGCGCCCTTTTTTGGTCAGGAAACCACGCTTGAACAGCAGTTCAATAATCCCGGCACGCGTTGCTTCTGTCCCCAGGCCATCGGTCGCACGAAGGATCTTTTTCAGATCTTTGTCCTGCACAAAGCGCGCGATCCCGGTCATCGCTGAAAGCAGCGTTGCATCGGTGAAATGACGTGGTGGCTGAGTTTGCCGCTCTACCACTTCACCTTTTTCACACAATAACTCATCGCCTTTCGCTACCACCGGCAGCGGTGTACCATCGTTTTCTTCATCACGCTCTTTGCTGCCTAACAGCGTGCGCCAGCCTGCCTCAGCAAGAAAACGGGCTTTAGCGACAAATTTGCCTTTGGCAATGTCCAGTTCGATAACACATTTGCGGAACACCGCATCCGGACAGAACTGCATCAAATACTGACGGGCAATCAGGTTATAGACCTTCGCTTCGTTCTCCGTCAGGTTGATGGCAGAACTCCGCGCGGTTGGGATGATGGCGTGGTGTGCATCGACCTTTTTGTCATCCCAGCAGCGGTTGCGTAAATTCGGATCAACCACCGGCTGCGGCAGGAGATCCGGTGCATGAACGCTGATAGCATTCATCACCGCCTGACGTCCGGCAAAATGTTCTTCCGGCAAATAACGACAATCGGAACGCGGATAAGTGATCAGTTTGTGCGTTTCGTACAGCTTCTGGCAGATATCAAGTACGTTCTGCGCACTCAGACCAAAGCGTTTTGCCGCTTCAATCTGCAACGCCGAAAGCGAAAACGGCAACGGCGCGGATTCTGATTCCCGTTTATCGTTATAACTGGTGACAATAGCCGGTTGACCGCTGATGCGGTTGACCACATGCTCCGCCAGCGGACGATGCAACAAGCGCCCTTCTTCATCCTGGTACGGCTCACACGCTTCGCTCGGTTGCCAGATAGCGGTAAATCGCTCATCGGCAGGCGTCACTATATGCGCTTTGACCTCATAGAAATCTTTCGCCACGAAGTTTTCAATTTCTTCGTCGCGGCGCACCACCAGCCCGAGCACAGGCGTCTGCACGCGTCCAACGGAAAGTACGCCCTGATAACCCGCATTGCGACCGAGAATGGTGTACGCGCGGGTCATATTGATGCCGTATAACCAGTCGGCACGCGCTCGCGCCAGCGCAGAAACGCATAGCGGCACAAACTCGCTATTGGAACGAAGACGATCGATCGCCCGTTCAACCGCCTGCGGGTTCAGATCGTTAATCAAGCAACGCTGCACCTGCTGGCGCTTTTCCGGTTCCAGTTGCAGGTAATCCAGCACTTCATCCACCAGCAATTGCCCTTCGCGATCCGGGTCTCCGGCATGAACAATTTCGCTGGCTTCATGCAGAAAGCGTTTGATGACGTTAAGTTGTTTGGTCACGGAGGGGCGTGGCTGTAATTGCCACTTTTCCGGGACAATGGGGAGATCGGCCAGGTTCCAGCGCGCATAGCGACTGTCGTAGGCGTCTGGCTGCGCCTGCTCAAGCAGGTGACCAATACACCAGGTCACCACCTGACCGTTACCGCACTCGATAAAGCCATCGCCTTTACGGTGCGGTTTGGGCAGGACATCAGCAATAGCGCGCGCCAGACTCGGTTTTTCGGCAATAAATAACCGCATTGAATTAACGGATCTCAACCATGGCACGACCGCCGCGCGCAGGCACCAGTTCGCCAATCGCCGTCAGTTCGATACCAAATTCAGCAGCGGTAGCTTTTACTTCGTTTTCAGCCTCTGGCATTACCGCCAGCAGCAGACCGCCGGAAGTTTGCGGATCGCACAGCAGATCGCGCACTTCACGCGGCATTTCACCCATCAGATGACCATAGCTGGCAAAGTTGCGTTCGGTGCCGCCAGGTACTGCGCCCAGCTTAATGTACTCTTCCACGCCCGGCAGTTTCGGGATCGCGTCATAGTCGACACGTGCCTGTACGCCTGCGCCCTGACACATTTCGCTCAAATGCCCCAGCAGACCAAAACCAGTCACGTCAGTCATCGCTTTTACGCCTTCGATGTTGGCAAAGGACGCGCCTGCGATGTTCATCCGGCACATCACTTCCGTCGCCAGTCCCTGATGTTCCGGTTTCAGGAGTGATTTTTTCTCCGCAGTGGTAAGAACGCCAATCCCCAGCGGTTTCGTCAGGAACAGTTTACATCCGGCTTGTGCGGTACTGTTTTTCTTCACCCGCTCAGTTGGAACGATCCCCGTTACCGCCAGACCGAAAATCGGTTCCGGCGCGTCGATGGAGTGACCGCCAGCCAGCGCAATACCCGCCTGACGACATGCGTAGCGACCACCTTCGGTGACTTCGCGAGCAATTTCCGGGGACAGTTTGTTAATCGGCCAGCCGAGGATCGCAATTGCCATAATCGGTTTGCCGCCCATCGCGAAGATATCGCTGATGGCGTTAGTCGCCGCAATGCGACCAAAATCGAAAGGATTATCAACAATCGGCATAAAGAAGTCGGTGGTGCTGATAACGCTGGTGCCATTGCCCAGATCGTACACCGCCGCATCGTCGCGGGTTTCGTTACCCACAAGCAAATTCGGATCAACAAACTTCGCCTGCTCGCTGTGCAGGATAGTTTCCAGCACTTTTGGGGAAATTTTACAGCCGCAACCGGCTCCGTGGCTGTATTGGGTCAAACGAATCGAGTTCTCGCTCATGGACATCTCCTGTCAATGCAATCCGGGTATGGTAACCCTCATTCCGTGAAGTGATAAGTGAGAGTGTCTGAATTACTGCGCCTTTGCTCACAATCCACACAGTTTTGCCGTTTTTATCAAAAATAAGTCACAAACGGTGTCGGGTCCGGAATGTTTATCGACGTTGACGCTTTCAGTTGTGGCGTACCGAGATAGAGAAATCCGACAATTTTATCCTGCTCGCGACAGCCGAATGCGTCACGCACCACCGGGCTTTCAGTTAATACGCCACTGCGCCAGATGCCGCCAAAGCCCTGGGCAACCGCCGCCATTTGCATTGCCATAACCGCGCAACCCGCCGACATTTCCTGCTCCCAGCGCGGGACTTTATGATTTTCTTCGCATTTCGCCACCACTGTTATGATGAGCGGCGCCCGGAACGGCGCATTACGCGCTTTGTCGATTGCTTTTTCATCGCTACCGGCAGCAATCGCCCCCTGTTCCAGAACGGCGCTGAAACGCTCACGCCCTTCCCCTTCAATCACAAAGAAATGCCACGGTTGCATGGATTTATGGTCTGGCGCACGCATACCCGCGCGCAGGATATTTTGCAGCTGCTCACCCGTTGGCGCTGGCTCAGCCAGACGGGAGGCGCTACGGCGGTTGATCAATAGTTCGAGTGCATCCATTTGATTAACTCCTGTCATGATGTTTATTCACAAAATTAACACGAGAGTGGATTTTGTTACAGCACAGTCCATGATTCCTGCTGACAAGTGCCGGTTGGGTCATTACGATAACCACATCACTTGCACCTGCAACAGGTGTAACTTTTAGTCTGGGAGAATACATGCGAACCCTTTGGCGATTTATTGCCGGATTTTTTAAATGGACGTGGCGTCTGCTGAATTTCGTCCGTGAAATGGTACTTAACCTGTTCTTTATTTTTCTCGTGCTGGTTGGCGTTGGGATCTGGATGCAGGTCAGCGGTGGTGATTCGAAAGAAACCGCCAGTCGTGGCGCACTGCTGCTTGATATTTCTGGCGTGATCGTCGATAAGCCCGACAGTTCGCAGCGGTTTAGTAAGTTAAGTCGTCAGTTGCTTGGTGCCAGTTCCGATCGTCTGCAGGAAAACTCGCTGTTTGATATCGTCAACACCATTCGTCAGGCGAAGGACGACCGAAATATCACCGGTATCGTGATGGATCTGAAAAACTTCGCGGGCGGCGATCAGCCTTCCATGCAGTACATCGGCAAAGCTCTGAAAGAGTTTCGTGACAGCGGTAAACCGGTTTATGCCATTGGCGAGAACTACAGTCAGGGGCAGTATTATCTTGCCAGTTTCGCCAATAAAATCTGGCTTTCCCCGCAAGGTGTGGTCGACCTACATGGCCTTGCCACCAACGGTCTGTACTACAAATCGTTGTTGGATAAGTTAAAAGTTTCCACTCATGTGTTCCGCGTTGGTACGTATAAATCTGCCGTTGAACCGTTTATTCGTGATGACATGTCGCCCGCAGCCCGCGAAGCCGATAGTCGCTGGATTGGTGAGCTGTGGCAAAACTATCTTAATACCGTTGCCGCTAACCGCCAGATCCCTGCCCAGCAGGTATTCCCTGGGGCGCAAGGTTTGCTTGATGGTTTAACCAAAACTGGCGGCGATACCGCGAAGTATGCGCTGGATAACAAACTGGTGGATGCGCTGGCGTCAAGTGCCGAAATCGAAAAAGCCCTGACCAAAGAGTTCGGCTGGAGTAAGGCGGATAAAAATTATCGCGCCATTAGCTATTACGATTACGCACTGAAAACTCCGGCAGATAGCGGTGATGGCATCGGTGTAGTGTTTGCCAATGGTGCAATTATGGATGGCGAGGAAACTCAGGGGAATGTAGGCGGTGATACCACTGCGGCACAAATCCGCGATGCTCGTCTTGATCCAAAAGTGAAAGCGATTGTTCTGCGCGTTAATAGCCCTGGCGGCAGCGTTACGGCCTCTGAGGTGATCCGCTCTGAACTGGCAGCAGCCAGAGCAGCGGGCAAACCTGTGGTTGTGTCAATGGGCGGCATGGCGGCATCCGGCGGCTATTGGATCTCCACTCCGGCTAATTACATTGTGGCTAACCCCAGCACCCTGACCGGCTCTATTGGTATTTTCGGCGTGATTACTACCGTCGAAAACAGTCTGGATTCGATTGGTGTTCATACCGATGGCGTCTCAACTTCACCGCTGGCGGATGTTTCCATCACTAAAGCACTGCCGCCGGAAGCGCAGCAGATGATGCAGTTAAGCATTGAGAATGGCTACAAACGCTTTATCACGCTGGTTGCCGATGCGCGCAAATCGACGCCGGAACAGATTGATAAAATCGCTCAGGGGCATGTCTGGACTGGTCAGGATGCGAAAGCTAACGGTCTGGTCGATAGCCTCGGTGATTTCGATGATGCGGTCGCAAAAGCGGCAGAACTGGCAAAACTGAAGCAGTGGCATCTGGAATATTACGTCGATGAACCGACCTTCTTCGACAAAGTGATGGACAACATGTCAGGTTCTGTCCGGGCGATGTTGCCAGATGCGCTCCAGGCCATGTTACCTGCCCCACTGGCTTCGGTAGCCTCTACCGTGAAAAGCGAAAGCGACAAGCTGGCAGCGTTTAACGACCCGCAAAACCGTTATGCGTTTTGCCTGACCTGCGCCAACGTGCGTTAATTTCTGTAAATATGTGGCCGATATGCTGTCGGCCACATTCCTGAACCGGACTGTCTTTCACTCCCACCCTCCATTACATTGCCTTGCTCATTTAGCATCTGATAAGGAGTCATCAGTGAATAAGGCACCCTCTTTAATTGCCGCTATTGTCCTCGGACTGGGGATCAGCGCCTGTGGTTATTTCGTCGGCGATGGTGTTAAACATTTAAAGACCAACAACCGCTATGTAAACGTGCGGGGGCTTTCGGAAAAAGAAGTTCGCGCAGATACGGCAGAATTAACAATTGCGATTAACTTTAAAGGTAATGTTCCCGGCGAGCTTTTCCCAAAACTGGAAGACGCACAGAAAAAAATTGTTGCCGAACTCAACGCTCAGGGGATTAACGACAAAGAGATAAACCTCGGTCAGTGGACCAGTAAACGAACGGATTCCTTTTATCTCAAAGATGATCCCACAATGCCACGCTATAACGCCGACGGCTCCGTTACGATAAAAACTCATAACGTTGCTGCTGTCGAAAAAGTTGTCGCTAAATTAAATGAACTGCAAGTTGCTACGGATGGCGCTATCGCCGAGAGCAAAGTCGCCTATCGCTTTAATGGTATTGGCGCACTGCGCGCTGAGATGATTGCTGCCGCCACCAAAGATGCACGCAACGCAGCATTACAATTTGCAACGGACTCAGGTAGCCAGGTAGGTTCCATTAGCGATGCATCACAAGGCGTATTCCAGATCTTCGCCAGTGGCAGTGACGAAGATGATCCTACGGCGATTAATAAAACAGTGCGCGTAGTCACGACCGTAACCTATGCGTTGCAGGATTAACCACTTTTATCCGGCGGGACGCCAGTTCCTCTGTTCCGCCGTACTTTTCTCATATCCACAGAGTATCCAGGTGCGCTCCCCCTGCCTCACGTATATACTTTTGCTCTTTCTACATCATTCATATCAATATCATGCAAAAGAAATCTATCTATGTCGCCTACACGGGCGGGACCATCGGGATGCAGCGTTCCGAGCAGGGTTATATTCCGGTGTCAGGTCATTTGCAACGCCAACTGGCGCTGATGCCGGAGTTCCATCGCCCGGAGATGCCAGATTTCACTATTCATGAATATACACCGCTGATGGATTCTTCTGATATGACGCCGGAAGACTGGCAGCATATTGCTGAAGATATTAAAGCGCACTATGACGACTATGATGGTTTTGTCATTCTGCACGGCACCGATACGATGGCCTATACCGCTTCTGCGCTGTCGTTCATGCTGGAGAACCTCGGCAAACCGGTCATTGTGACAGGGTCACAAATTCCCTTAGCCGAATTACGCTCTGACGGACAAATCAATTTGCTGAATGCGCTGTATGTTGCGGCGAATTACCCGATCAACGAAGTAACACTCTTTTTTAATAACCGTCTGTATCGCGGTAACCGCACAACCAAAGCCCATGCCGATGGTTTTGATGCCTTTGCGTCACCAAATCTTCCCCCATTGCTGGAAGCCGGTATTCACATCCGTCGTTTAAATACGCCCCCAGCACCGCACGGCGAAGGTGAACTGATCGTTCATCCGATCACCCCACAACCGATCGGTGTGGTAACAATTTATCCGGGGATTTCTGCTGACGTTGTGCGTAATTTCCTCCGCCAACCGGTGAAGGCGTTGATTTTGCGCTCATATGGCGTGGGCAATGCGCCGCAAAACAAAGCCTTCCTGCAAGAATTACAAGAGGCCAGCGATCGCGGTATTGTGGTGGTCAACCTGACACAATGTATGTCCGGTAAAGTGAACATGGGGGGTTACGCTACCGGTAACGCCCTCGCCCATGCCGGGGTTATTGGCGGCGCGGATATGACTGTAGAAGCCACATTAACCAAACTGCACTACCTGCTTAGCCAGGGACTGGATACCGAAACCATTCGTAAGGCCATGAGCCAAAACCTGCGCGGCGAACTGACGCCGGATGATTAAGGAGACTGCAATGCCCCATCGCGCCCTGTTACTGGTCGATTTACAAAATGATTTCTGTGCTGGTGGCGCGCTCGCCGTACCGGAAGGTGACAGCACAGTGGATGTTGCTAACCGCCTTATTGACTGGTGCCAGTCGCGCGGAGAAACGGTTATTGCCAGTCAGGACTGGCACCCGGCTAACCATGGCAGTTTTGCCAGCCAGCACGGTGTAGAACCTTATACGCAGGGGCAACTCGACGGCCTGCCGCAAACTTTCTGGCCTGAACACTGTGTGCAGAACAGTGAAGGCGCACAATTACATCCGTTACTGAATCAAAAAGCGATCGCCGCTGTGTTCCATAAAGGCGAAAACCCTTTAGTTGACAGTTACAGTGCTTTTTTTGATAACGGACGTCGACAGAAAACCGCGCTTGATGACTGGTTGCGCGATCATGAAATCGATGAATTGATCGTTATGGGTCTGGCTACCGACTATTGCGTGAAGTTTACCGTGCTGGACGCATTGCAGGCAGGTTATAGCGTGAACGTGATTACCGATGGCTGTCGCGGCGTGAATATCCAGCCACAGGACAGCGCGCACGCGTTTATGGAGATGTCAGCCGCTGGGGCAACGCTATACACGCTGGCGGACTGGGAAGAGACGCAGGGATAATTTTACGCTGGCCTACAATTCTGTACTGCCGTTGTAGGCCAGATAAAGTGCGTCAGCGGTGCATCTGGCATGTTGGTTGTTAAATCAAACAACCAACACGCGACAGTAAAGATTATCCCCTTCCTTCATAAACGCTCTACAAAGGGGAGAATTCATTCACTTAAACATGACTATTGGTTTTGCCGTGATACCAAAATCTTCTTTCAACTGTTGTTTGCTCTTCATGACCATCTGACCGTTCGTATCGATAGTCATATGCTGCGCATCGGTATTGTTTCGCGCTTGCCACAGCATCACCAGTTGCAAACAGTTCTCTTTTTGTTCTTCGGTCAATGCAACACCATCTGGCCATTTACCCAGTTCAACGGCTGTCGATAAACGCTGGTAAACCTCAGGCGTCATGCTGTTGATTATTTCATCAAGATTCATAATTTTCCCGCTCCTGTGGAATAAGTTGCTGAATCGTTTTTTCAACCGTTGATTTCTTCGCCATTTTCGTCATCAGTAAAGCGCAACGATGCCGAGTTAACACAATAACGTTCGCCTGTGGGTTGTGGACCGTCGGGAAAAACATGGCCCAGATGAGCATCACAGTTTCCGCAACGAATTTCTATCCGCTGCATTCCATGTGACAAGTCTTTGATATAACGGATTGAATCTTCACTCACCGGCTCATAAAAACTGGGCCAGCCACAGCCTGAATCATACTTGGTTTGAGAATGAAACAGAGGGGCGTCGCAGATCAAACAGTGGTAAATGCCGTCGCGCTTATTATGCAATAAACGTCCAGTAAATGGCGGCTCCGTCCCGTGATTCTGTGTCACGTAAAACTGCATCTCGGACAAATTTTTTTTCAGTTCTTCTGCCGAAGGTTTGTTAGCCATTTGCTCACATCTCACTTTAATCACGCTCACATTACGTGACTTATTCTAACAAAACATTAACACCAACTCGCAAAATTTTGTTCTAAACTTGATCTCAACGAAATGGCAGCACTTAAAACGTGATAAAAATCACATTTTTATCGTAATTGCCCTTTAAAATTCTGGGCGCCGACCCCATGTGGTCTCAAGCCCAAAGGAAGAGTGAGGCGAGTCAGTCGCGTAATGCTTAGGCACAGGATTGATTTGTCGCAATGATTGACACGATTCCGCTTGACGCTGCGTAAGGTTTTTGTAATTTTACAGGCAACCTTTTATTCACTAACAAATAGCTGGTGGAATATATGACTATCAAAGTAGGTATCAACGGTTTTGGCCGTATCGGTCGCATTGTTTTCCGTGCTGCTCAGAAACGTTCTGACATCGAGATCGTTGCAATCAACGACCTGTTAGACGCTGATTACATGGCATACATGCTGAAATATGACTCCACTCACGGTCGTTTCGACGGCACCGTTGAAGTGAAAGACGGTCATCTGATCGTTAACGGTAAAAAAATCCGTGTTACCGCTGAACGTGATCCGGCTAACCTGAAATGGGACGAAGTTGGTGTTGACGTTGTCGCTGAAGCAACCGGTCTGTTCCTGACTGACGAAACTGCTCGTAAACACATCACCGCTGGTGCGAAAAAAGTGGTTATGACTGGTCCGTCTAAAGACAACACTCCGATGTTCGTTAAAGGCGCTAACTTCGACAAATATGCTGGCCAGGACATCGTTTCCAACGCTTCCTGCACCACCAACTGCCTGGCTCCGCTGGCTAAAGTTATCAACGATAACTTCGGCATCATCGAAGGTCTGATGACCACCGTTCACGCTACTACCGCTACTCAGAAAACCGTTGATGGCCCGTCTCACAAAGACTGGCGCGGCGGCCGTGGCGCTTCCCAGAACATCATCCCGTCCTCTACCGGTGCTGCTAAAGCTGTAGGTAAAGTACTGCCAGAACTGAATGGCAAACTGACTGGTATGGCGTTCCGCGTTCCGACCCCGAACGTATCCGTAGTTGACCTGACCGTTCGTCTGGAAAAAGCTGCAACTTACGAGCAGATCAAAGCTGCCGTTAAAGCTGCTGCTGAAGGCGAAATGAAAGGCGTTCTGGGCTACACCGAAGATGACGTAGTATCTACCGATTTCAACGGCGAAGTTTGCACTTCCGTGTTCGATGCTAAAGCTGGTATCGCTCTGAACGACAACTTCGTGAAACTGGTATCCTGGTACGACAACGAAACCGGTTACTCCAACAAAGTTCTGGATCTGATCGCTCACATCTCCAAATAAGTTGAGATGACTTTGTGATCTAAAAAGAGCGACTTCGGTCGCTCTTTTTTTTACCTGATGAAATGAAGTTAAAGGACTGCGTCATGATTAAGAAAATTTTCGCCCTTCCGGTCATCGAACAAATTTCCCCTGTCCTCTCCCGTCGTAAACTGGATGAACTGGACCTCATTGTGGTCGATCATCCCCAGGTAAAAGCCTCTTTTGCATTACAGGGCGCACACCTTCTCTCATGGAAGCCTGCGGGTGAAGAAGACGTTCTGTGGTTGAGCAATAACACTCCGTTCAAAAATGGCGTCGCCATTCGCGGTGGCGTGCCAGTTTGCTGGCCGTGGTTTGGTCCGGCAGCACAACAAGGTCTGCCTGCGCATGGTTTTGCCCGTATTCTGCCGTGGACGCTGAAATCGCATAGTGAAGATGCCGATAGCGTGACACTGACTTTCGAACTGACGCAAAGCGACGAGACGAAAAAATACTGGCCGCACGACTTTACACTGTTAGCGCATTTCCGCGTGGGTGAAACCTGTGAAATCGATCTTGAATCGCACGGCGAATTTGAAACCACCTCTGCCCTGCATACCTACTTTAACGTGGGTGATATTGCTAAGGTAAGCGTCAGTGGTCTGGGCGATCGCTTCATTGATAAAGTGAATGACGCGAAAGAAGATGTACTGACCGACGGTGTTCAGACCTTCCCTGATCGTACCGATCGCGTGTATCTGAATCCGCAAGATTGCAGTGTGATTAATGACGAAGCGTTGAATCGTATTATTACCGTTGGTCACCAGCATCATCTGAACGTCGTCGGTTGGAACCCAGGCCCGGCTCTTTCAGTCAGCATGGGCGATATGCCAGATGATGGTTACAAAACCTTTGTCTGCGTAGAAACCGCTTACGCTTCTGAGGCACAAAAAACGACCAAAGAGCAACCTTCACATCTGGCACAATCCATTCGCGTTGCGAAACATTAATTTGTGCTAGTTTTATATGCCGGGTGCGATGCATCCGGCATTTCCCAACATCACACCATATCCAGCGCAGTTTTACCTTTTGGTGCCGGATACGCTTCATCCAGCATGGCTAATTCCTCTGACGAAAGCACAACCTCAAGCACAGCTGCATTTTGTTGAACATGCGCGATAGTTGCCGCTTTTGGAATCGCCATCACGCCCTGATGGCTGATTACCCACGCCAGCAATACTTGTGCCGCGCTGATATTGTGAGCTTGCGCAATTTCATTGACCACCGCGTTTTTTAGCAGCCCATTGCGCAACCGCCCGGCCTGGGCTAACGGACTGTAAGCCATCACTGGCATCTGCTGTTGCTGGCACCAGGGGAGTAGATCATACTCAATCCCTCGTGAGCCGAGATGATAAAGCACCTGATTAGTGGCACACTGATTTCCTCCCGGCACCTGCCAGAGATCCTGCATGTCAGAATAATCAAGATTAGAAACACCCCAGCGACGGATTTTGCCCTGAGCGAACAGTTTTTCCATCGCTGCGACAGTCTCTTCAAAAGCGAAACTGCCAGACCAGTGTAATAAGTAGAGATCGAGATAATCCGTATTGAGTCGGCGTAAACTGGCTTCACATGCGTTAATCGCTTTTTGTCCGCCGGCATTCCACGGATAGACTTTAGAGACGAGAAAGACTTTATCACGCAGACCGGTTAATGCTTCACCGACCACCTTCTCGGCACCGCCATCGGCATACATTTCGGCGGTATCAATGAGGGTTAAACCGAGGTCAATGCCCGCGCGTAGTGCAGCTACTTCGGTTTTGCGCTGGCTGGCGTCTTCGCCCATATACCATGTTCCCTGCCCTACGGCTGGCAGTGAGACATCGCCACTAAACGGAATCATTTTTTGTTGCATTGTTTCCTCCAGGTTTTTGCCCCACCGTAATGCAAAACAGGGCGTGACGCCCTGTTTTTATGCACAAAATGCCCTGGAAAGATGCATTATCAGAATTTGTAGGTGATCCCGGTCGAAATCAGACCCGTCCAGGATTTATCCACCATCGGGCTGTCGGTAACTTCATCAGACAGACGGGTGTAGCGTGCGGTGCCGTAAACACTCCAGTCGCCGAGGAAGTTGTAGCTGGCACTCAGCTCCAGGTAAGGACTCCAGCTGTCATTCGGGTTATAGCCACGCAGACCGCTGCGAGCGGATTCTTTGCGCGATACGCCATAATAGTATTCGTTATGGTTTTCGCTGTTCCACTGCACACCGATACCCGGAGTCACGGTCAGGCCGCCGTTGGTGTAACGGTACAACCAGGCCATATCCCACACGATACCGTTGCTGTTATCCAGTGTGTCGCCTGCCAAAGTGGTACGCAGATAACCGTACTGGGTAAAGTGTGCGTAGGACAGACCGGCCATCATGGTGCTCTTACGGTCATCCAGGTGGCGCATTTGGTGATCGCCACTGTCTTTGGCTTTGAAGTAAAGCGGCGACCAGTAAGCGGTAATTGAAAGTTTATCCGTTGCGTCATTCCACAGGTAGTAACCACCACCTAAGCCACGGAACCAGAAGTTATCGCCTTCATAGTTGATTACCGGTACTGGGTAAACATCGGTATCGTAATCTTTATAGGGGTGTTCAACGACACCTACGCCTGCGCCCAGGGAAAAACCTTCAGCGTGCGCTACGCCTGCAGACGTTGCGATAAGCACTCCAAGTGCCAGAAGTTTGAGTTTGGTCACAATTAATCATTCCTTAAACAAATGTTTAGCGGGCGACAAAGTTTACCCGTCAATACATCGAAACCCAACCTTTTTACATTTTCATTTCTAAAGGTAACTGTTTAATTTTCCTGACGCTGATGACATCGGGCTTACACCTGAATGAATTTTGCGTTACTGGCGGCAATATTCTTTACATTAATTATGCAATTTTTATGGATGAGTTGTTGATATGCCATTGAAATCCAGAAAGCCATGCAGGCAAGTTTTCCATTTGCCATCTACGCTTAATTTTGAAGGTGTATCACCGGGCACGTTGTTCTCGCAGTCGGTAAGATGGCATGAGAGTTGCTGTGTTTTAGCAAGAGACGTCGTTCAGTTTACCTCTTCCGGGAGCCTCTACTATTCATATGAACGGCTCTTAACCTGTGCTAAAAAACGAAAGGACGGCATACCATGAATATATTCGATCACTATCGCCAGCGATATGAAGCTGCCAAGGACGAAGAGTTCACACTGCAGGAGTTTCTTACCACTTGTCGGCAAGATCGCAGTGCTTATGCCAACGCGGCTGAGCGGCTATTGATGGCTATTGGTGAGCCGGTCATGGTCGATACGGCCCAGGAACCCAGACTTTCTCGACTCTTTTCCAACCGGGTCATTGCACGTTATCCAGCGTTTGAAGAGTTTTACGGCATGGAAGACGCGATTGAACAGATTGTCTCTTATCTGAAACACGCGGCTCAGGGGCTGGAAGAGAAGAAACAAATCCTGTATCTGCTGGGGCCTGTAGGTGGGGGTAAATCATCGCTTGCTGAGCGACTGAAATCATTAATGCAGCTCGTGCCTATTTATGTATTGAGCGCCAACGGTGAACGCAGCCCGGTCAACGATCATCCGTTCTGTCTGTTCAATCCACAGGAAGATGCGCAGATCCTGGAAAAAGAGTATGGCATTCCTCGCCGTTATCTCGGCACCATCATGTCGCCGTGGGCTGCGAAACGTCTGCATGAGTTTGGTGGCGACATCACTAAATTCCGGGTTGTGAAGGTCTGGCCGTCTATTCTGCAACAAATTGCCATCGCCAAAACGGAACCCGGCGATGAGAATAACCAGGACATCTCCGCGCTGGTAGGGAAAGTCGATATTCGTAAACTCGAACACTACGCGCAGAACGATCCGGACGCCTATGGTTATTCCGGTGCGCTGTGCCGTGCAAACCAGGGGATCATGGAATTTGTCGAGATGTTTAAAGCACCGATAAAAGTGCTGCATCCCCTGTTGACCGCTACCCAGGAAGGTAACTACAACGGGACGGAAGGTATCTCCGCCCTGCCGTTCAACGGGATTATTCTCGCCCACTCGAACGAATCCGAATGGGTCACTTTCCGTAATAACAAAAACAACGAAGCCTTCCTCGACCGTGTTTACATCGTGAAGGTGCCGTATTGCTTGCGCATTTCCGAAGAGATCAAAATCTACGAGAAACTGCTTAATCACAGTGAATTGACCCACGCCCCATGCGCGCCAGGTACGCTTGAAACGCTGTCACGTTTTTCCATTCTTTCGCGTCTGAAAGAGCCAGAAAACTCCAGCATTTATTCAAAGATGCGCGTTTACGATGGCGAAAGCCTGAAAGATACCGACCCGAAAGCAAAGTCGTATCAGGAATATCGTGATTACGCAGGCGTCGATGAAGGGATGAACGGTCTGTCCACGCGTTTCGCATTTAAGATCCTCTCTCGCGTGTTCAACTTCGATCACGTGGAAGTGGCGGCTAACCCGGTTCACCTGTTCTACGTTCTTGAACAGCAGATTGAGCGCGAGCAGTTCCCGCAAGAGCAGGCAGAACGCTATCTGGAGTTCCTGAAAGGTTATCTGATCCCGAAATATGCCGAGTTTATCGGCAAAGAGATCCAGACGGCTTATCTCGAATCCTATTCCGAATATGGGCAGAACATTTTCGACCGTTATGTCACCTATGCGGATTTCTGGATCCAGGATCAGGAGTATCGCGACCCGGATACCGGGCAGTTGTTTGACCGCGAATCTCTTAACGCCGAGCTGGAGAAAATTGAAAAACCGGCGGGGATCAGCAATCCGAAAGATTTCCGCAACGAGATTGTCAACTTCGTGCTGCGCGCCAGGGCGAATAACAGCGGACGCAATCCGAACTGGACCAGCTACGAAAAACTGCGCACGGTTATCGAGAAGAAAATGTTCTCCAATACCGAAGAGTTGTTGCCGGTCATTTCGTTTAACGCCAAAACCTCAACCGACGAGCAGAAGAAACACGACGATTTTGTCGACCGTATGATGGAAAAAGGCTACACCCGTAAACAGGTGCGTTTACTGTGCGAATGGTATTTGCGCGTACGTAAATCGTCTTAACAACAACGGCCCGGTGTACATGTTACCGGGCCGACAACGACAGCGAACCGCAGGCCGGATAAGCGAAGCGCATCCGGCAATACAGGTGCAGCATACAGTTGGCAAATGCAGTACGGGGGGCATATGACCTGGTTTATTGACCGGCGTCTGAACGGCAAAAACAAAAGCATGGTGAATCGCCAGCGTTTTTTACGCCGTTATAAAGCGCAAATCAAACAGTCGATCTCCGAGGCCATCAATAAGCGTTCGGTGACCGACGTCGACAGCGGCGAGTCCGTTTCTATCCCAACGGAAGATATTAGCGAACCGATGTTTCATCAGGGGCGTGGCGGCCTGCGCCATCGCGTTCATCCGGGCAATGACCATTTTGTACAGAATGATCGAATTGAACGTCCCCAGGGCGGCGGCGGTGGCTCCGGCAGTGGTCAGGGTCAGGCCAGTCAGGATGGTGAAGGTCAGGATGAATTTGTCTTCCAGATTTCGAAAGACGAATATCTCGACCTGCTGTTTGAAGATTTAGCCTTACCCAATCTGAAACAAAACCAGCAACGCCAGTTGACCGAATATAAAACGCATCGGGCAGGCTACACCGCTAACGGCGTTCCTGCCAATATCAGCGTGGTGCGTTCATTGCAGAACTCACTGGCGCGACGTACCGCGATGACCGCAGGCAAGCGGCGGGAACTTCATGCTCTGGAAGAAAATCTGGCCATCATCAGCAACAGTGAACCTGCGCAATTGCTGGAAGAGGAACGGCTGCGCAAAGAGATTGCCGAATTACGCGCCAAAATTGAACGTGTTCCGTTCATCGACACCTTCGATTTACGTTACAAGAATTATGAGAAACGCCCCGATCCCTCCAGTCAGGCGGTGATGTTTTGCCTGATGGACGTTTCCGGGTCGATGGATCAATCCACAAAAGATATGGCCAAACGTTTTTATATATTGCTGTATCTGTTTCTCAGCAGAACATACAAGAACGTCGAAGTCGTTTATATCCGCCACCATACCCAGGCGAAAGAAGTTGATGAACATGAGTTTTTCTACTCACAGGAAACTGGCGGCACCATTGTTTCCAGCGCCCTGAAACTGATGGATGAGGTAGTGAAAGAGCGTTATAACCCGGCACAGTGGAATATCTACGCTGCACAAGCGTCGGACGGCGATAACTGGGCTGATGACTCTCCGCTTTGCCATGAAATTCTGGCGAAAAAATTGTTGCCCGTTGTTCGTTATTACAGCTATATCGAAATTACCCGCCGCGCTCATCAAACATTGTGGCGGGAATATGAGCATCTGCAATCTACTTTCGAAAACTTTGCGATGCAGCATATCCGCGATCAGGATGATATTTATCCTGTGTTCCGCGAGCTATTCCATAAACAAAATGCAACTACTAAAGACTAAAACCATCAGCCGGGTCATTATTGCCTGGCTGATTTTTAGCTCACTGTAAATTAATTCATTTATTACATACGTTAGTTTACAATTTCTTTAAATATGTCGGCATCAGCTTTACAGAATTTAGTTCCATAAAAAAATCATTCAGAAAAAATAATTCTGTTAACACGTTTTTTTTCAGGGGTATTCTTTAATTATTTTTTTATCGATAAGGAAATTTGATCCTGGTCAAAACTATATATCTCTGCCATCAATAAAATCCAGCACTCACATTGCTCTCCTTTTTATGGTTTCTATGGGTACACAAAAATTAAAAGCTCAAAGCTTTTTTATTTTCAGCTTATTACTGACATTAATTTTATTTTGCATCACCACTTTATATAACGAAAACACCAATATAAAACTCATCCCACAGATGAATTACCTGATGGTTGTTGTGGCTTTATTTTTCCTCAACTCCATCATCTTTCTTTTCATGCTAATGAAATATTTCATTAAGCGTGATATTTTCCCAACACTCATTTTAAGTCTTGCTTTTTTAAGTGGGCTTTTCTATTTAACTGAAACCATTTTCATTATTCATAAGCCTATCAATGACAGCACACTTATTCAGACGAAGTCGAATGATATTTCCATATTATATCTATTTCGTCAGCTAAGTTTCATTTGCTTAACCGCACTGGCTCTCTACTGTTATGGACGAAATAGCATCCTGACGAACAACAAGAAAAAAACCTGTATCTTGTTGCTGGCGCTGATACCTTTTATATTTTTCCCTTTTCTGGCACACAACCTGAGCAGCTATAATCCTGACTACTCTTTGTATGTCGTAGATTATTGTCCGGATAGTCATACGGCGAGCTGGGGAATTAACTACACCAAGATTTTGGTTTGTCTGTGGGCGTGTTTACTGTTTTTTATTATCATGCGTACACAATTAGCAAGCGAGCTGTGGCCGTCAATTGCATTATTATGTCTGGCATCGCTCTGCTGTAACTTGTTACTACTGACTCTGGATGAATATAATTATACTATCTGGTATATCAGTCGTGGCATTGAGGTTTCGAGTAAACTGTTTGTTGTCACCTTCTTGATATATAATATATTTCAGGAACTACAACTTTCCAGCAAATTAGCGGTTCATGATGTACTGACCAATATTTATAACCGTCGTCACTTTTTCAACAGTGTAGAGTCATTACTCTCTCGCACTGTTGTGAAGGATTTTTGTATTATGCTGGTAGATATTAACCAGTTCAAACGCATAAATGCTCAATGGGGCCATCATGTGGGCGATAAAGTTCTGGTTTCCATTGTCGATATTATCCAGCAAAGTATCCGCCCCGATGACATATTCGCACGTCTGGATGGTGAAGTGTTTGGCTTGCTATTTACCGAATTGAATACCGCCCAGGCAAAAATTATCGCCGATCGGGTGCGTAAAAATGTCGAGCTCCTGACCGGTTTTAGTAATAGATATAATGTCCCTGAACAAATGACCATCAGCATTGGCTGTGTTTTTTGCACGGGTGATACGCGTAATATCTCGCTTGTCATGACGGAAGCAGATAAAGCGTTATGTGAGGCGAAAACCGATGGCGGCAACAAAGTGATTATTCATTATATTTGAGTGCAAAATTATTCAGAGCCATGCATTTTGCATGGCTCTGGCATACAATTTATTACCAATACCCCTAAATTTCCCCTCCCCAGCGGCGCAGAGATGAGTATAATTAGCGCCCCTGTACCAGGCCGCAATCGAACTTTATCTGGTTTTCTCGTTTCACTAACCGAAGGAGTGCCATTTATCATGAAATTGCACCATAGAATGCTCCGGCATTTTATCGCCGCAAGTGTCATTGTGCTGACATCTTCCTTCCTTATTTTTGAACTTGTCGCCAGCGACAGAGCTATGAGTGCTTATTTGCGCTATATCGTCCAGAAAGCAGACTCCTCCTTTCTCTACGACAAGTATCAAAATCAGAGCATTGCCGCACACGTGATGCGCGCGCTTGCTGCGAAACAGTCTGAGGTGTCGCCAGAACAGCGACATGCCATCTGTGAGGCTTTTGAGTCTGCCAACAATACCCATGGCTTAAACCTGACTGCCCATACTTATGCGGATTTACACGGAACATTGCAGACCGCATCCACTGACTGCGACACAATTGTCGAAGCAGCGGCGCTATTACCGGCATTTGATCAGGCGGTGGAAGGTAACCGCCACCAGGATGATTACGGTTCCGGTCTTGGGATGGCCGAAGAGAAATTTCACTATTATCTCGATCTCAATGACCGCTATGTCTATTTTTACGAGCCGGTCAATGTTGAATACTTCGCGATGAATAACTGGTCCTTCCTGCAGTCAGGAAGCATTGGTATTGATCGTAAAGATATTGAAAAAGTGTTTACCGGTCGCACCGTATTATCGAGCATTTACCAGGATCAGCGTACTAAACAGAATGTGATGAGTTTGCTGACGCCAGTCTATGTTGCCGGGCAATTAAAAGGTATTGTGTTGCTGGATATTAGTAAAAACAATCTGCGCAATATTTTTTACACTCATGACCGCCCTCTCCTCTGGCGTTTTCTCAATGTTACGCTAACCGATACCGATTCGGGACGCGACATTATTATCAATCAGAGCGAAGATAATCTGTTTCAGTATGTCAGTTACGTCCATGACTTGCCTGGCGGCATTCGTGTTTCGTTATCCATTGATATTCTTTACTTTATTACATCATCATGGAAAAGCGTTGTATTCTGGCTGCTGACAGCATTGATATTACTCAACATGGTACGGATGCACTTCCGCCTGTACCAAAACGTGACTCGCGAAAATATCAGTGATGCGATGACCGGGCTATATAATCGCAAAATATTAACGCCTGAACTTGAGCAGCGTTTGCAGAAACTGGTGCAATCCGGTTCTTCGGTGATGTTTATTGCGATTGACATGGACAAGTTAAAGCAAATAAATGACACCCTCGGTCATCAGGATGGCGATTTAGCCATTACGTTATTAGCTCAGGCGATTAAACAGTCGATTCGTAAAAGCGATTATGCCATCCGTCTCGGTGGAGACGAATTTTGCATTATTCTGGTCGATTCGACGCCGCAAATTGCAGCACAACTGCCTGAACGTATCGAAAAACGTCTGCAACATATCGCGCCGCAGAAAGAGATCGGCTTCTCTTCCGGTATTTACGCGATGAAAGAAAACGATACGTTACATGATGCATATAAAGCTTCCGATGAGCGTTTATATGTCAATAAGCAGAACAAAAACAGCCGTTCATGATAATCTTCTGTGGTTGTTTGCTTGTAATCTCAGGAGCATGAAATGACTGAAATGGCTAAAGGAAGCGTGACGCATCAGCGGTTAATCGCTTTATTATCACAAGAAGGCGCTAACTTTCGCATCGTTACCCACGAAGCGGTGGGTAAATGCGAAGCGGTGTCAGAAATTCGTGGCACCGCTTTAGGTCAGGGTGCTAAGGCACTGGTGTGTAAAGTCAAAGGTAATGGCGTAAATCAGCATGTTCTGGCGATCCTCGCTGCCGATCAACAAGCTGACCTTAGCCAACTCGCCAGCCACATCGGCGGGTTACGTGCTTCGCTGGCCAGCCCGGCGGAAGTCGATGAACTGACAGGCTGTGTCTTCGGTGCTATCCCGCCATTCAGCTTCCACCCAAAACTCAAACTGGTTGCCGACCCGCTACTCTTTGAGCGATTCGATGAGATCGCCTTCAACGCGGGTATGCTGGATAAATCCGTTATTCTGAACACCGCAGATTATTTACGCATTGCACAACCCGAACTGGTCAAATTCCGTCGTACTACGTAACTAGCTGGTTCGTTCAATAAGCAGAACAGATAGCACCAGCACAACCGCAATGGCAAAAAACGATGACGTGATAATCAGTGTCTCAACGAACATTTGATCGTTCATGGTCTTACCCCAGGGGATACCTGTTTTCACGTTATTGTTAGCGCACACAAATGGCAATTTGATGACAATTTGCCTGATTTTTTATGCATAACACGTAATTGTTCTCTGCTTCCTCTCATCAGCAGGCGTAAAGTAGGCAGGCTTATTATTTTTTGGCAAGGAAACCACGATGTTTGATGTCACTTTGCTGATCCTGCTCGGGTTAGCTGCGCTGGGCTTTATCAGCCACAACACCACTGTCGCCGTTTCAATTCTGGTGTTAATCATTGTCCGCGTCACACCGTTAAGCACCTTTTTCCCGTGGATCGAAAAACAAGGACTGAGTATCGGGATAATCATTCTGACTATCGGCGTAATGGCTCCTGTAGCCAGCGGGACACTGCCGCCATCGACACTTATTCACTCGTTTCTGAACTGGAAATCGCTGGTGGCAATTGCCGTGGGAGTGATTGTCTCCTGGCTTGGCGGACGCGGCGTGACCTTGATGGGCAGCCAGCCGCAACTGGTTGCCGGGCTGCTGGTGGGCACGATTTTAGG
Organism: Escherichia sp. 93.1518; assembly: GCF_013368915.2. Classification (NCBI taxonomy): domain Bacteria; kingdom Pseudomonadati; phylum Pseudomonadota; class Gammaproteobacteria; order Enterobacterales; family Enterobacteriaceae; genus Escherichia; species Escherichia sp. 93.1518. The sequence goes on along the minus strand of NZ_JABWMT020000001.1, from coordinate 81,137 downwards.
CGTGGCGCTGTTTCGCGGTGTGCCGGTCGGTCCGCTTATTGCCGCAGGTCTGGTCTCCCTGATCATCGGGAAACAGTAGTTAATCCCGCAATATATCGGCCTGGGGTTTGCCCCAGGCCTTTCTTAAACATGGTAATAAAAGCCGTTGTTGAATCATACCCCAGCATATGCGCCACTTTCTGTACACTATCGCCGTTCACTAACCTCTGAAGTGCCAGAATGAGCTGCAACTGATGACGCCACTGACGAAAGCTCAACCCCGTCTCTTTAACTATCAACCTGGCGAGATTGCGTTCACTCATCGCAAAAAAATTTGCCCATTGCCCCAATGTCCCCCATTCGACGGGCTCTTTTGCCATTGTATCCACCATCACGCGGATTTTGGGGTGCGAAGAAACGGGTAACTGCAACTGTTGTTGCGGTTGCTGAGGGAGTTCATCAAACAGCACCTGAATTAATCTGCGCGTCATTGGTTCAGCACGTTGAGCTGCTGTTCTTTTTGCCAGCGTTAAAATTAATTCACGACATAAAGGCGCAATTTTCAGCGTGCAACATTTGCCCGGCATTATCACCGCACTGGATTCAATAAATAAAAAACAAAGCTCGGCATTCGCTGTTACCTGATTACTATGCTCCACACCGCCTGGAATCCATACTGCATATTGTGGCGGCACCATCCACAGCGCATTTTCCACCGTACAGGTAATGGCTCCACGCAGAGCCAGTATCAGCTGCCCTTTGCGGTGCTGATGTACAGGACTGGTCAATTCATCCTTTCCGGCATGAATACAAAATGCGACCGCCGTTTCATGGTGAAGATCGGGTTCATAACCATTGAGATTTAACCTGTGCATCATTTTGTCCGAATTTAGCGATAATTTGTCATTTTAGCTTGATTCAACATAACAATAAAAACAGTAAGGTAGAGCCTCGCTTGTAACAATGAGATATCTATGATCCGTTCAACTTCATTAAGCGGCAAAAACAGGATTGTCCTGATAGCCGGCGTTCTAATGATTGCCACCACACTCCGTGTTACCTTCACCGGCGTAGCACCGTTACTGGATACCATTCGTTCCGCTTACTCACTGACGACGGCGCAAACAGGGTTACTGACGACCTTACCTTTATTAGCCTTTGCGCTGATATCTCCTCTTGCCGCGTCGGTGGCACGTCGTTTTGGTATAGAGCGCAGCCTGGTGGCAGCATTACTTTTGATTTGTGCTGGCATAGCAATTCGCTCTCTTCCTTCGGCTTACTTATTATTTGGCGGTACGATTATCATTGGCTGTGGGATTGCATTAGGGAATGTCTTGCTACCAGGTCTCATTAAACGCGATTTTCCCCATTCCGTCGCCAGACTTACCGGCGCATATTCCCTGACGATGGGCGCTGCAGCGGCTCTGGGGTCAGCTCTGGTGGTGCCGCTGGCTTTGAACGGTTTTGGCTGGCAGGGCGCGTTGCTCATGCTGATGTGTTTTCCTCTGCTGGCTCTATTTATATGGCTGCCGCAATGGCGTAATCAACAACATGTGAATTTGAGTACCTCACGCGCCTTACATACCCGGGGTATCTGGCGTTCACCGCTTGCCTGGCAGGTAACATTGTTTCTTGGGATCAACTCACTGGTCTATTACGTGATTATCGGCTGGCTTCCGGCGATCCTCATCAGTCACGGCTACAGCGAGGCACAGGCAGGTTCGCTGCATGGTTTGTTGCAATTAGCCACTGCTGCTCCCGGTTTGCTGATCCCACTTTTCTTACATCATGTGAAAGATCAACGCAGTATTGCCGCTCTGGTCGCCTTAATGTGCGCAGTGGGTGCGGTTGGGCTCTGCTTTATGCCAGCACACGCTGTCACCTGGAGTCTGCTTTTCGGTTTTGGTTCCGGGGCAACAATGATACTTGGACTAACGTTTATCGGACTGCGAGCAAGCTCTGCGCATCAGGCCGCTGCTCTTTCGGGTATGGCACAATCCGTCGGGTATCTGCTGGCAGCTTGTGGGCCGCCGCTAATGGGCAAAATACACGATGCTAACGGTGACTGGTCCACGCCACTGATTGTTGTCGCAATTCTTTCACTGCTGATGGCGATTTTTGGACTTTGCGCCGGAAGAGACAAAGAAATTCGTTGATGTCCGGTGCTATAGTGACGATGCAAATCATGCGTGAAAGGGAGAACAAACACGATGAATATTCAGTGTAAACGCGTTTATGATCCGGCTGAACAGAGCGATGGTTATCGCGTACTGGTCGACCGTCTCTGGCCGCGTGGTATCAAGAAAACTGATTTAACACTTGATGAGTGGGATAAAGAGATCACGCCGTCAACGGAGCTGCGCAAAGCCTTTCACGGCGAAGTGATCGATTTTAAAACCTTTCGCGAACAATATCTTGCAGAACTGGCGCAACACGAGCCAGAAGGGAAACGGCTGGCGGAAATCGCCCAAAAACAGCCGCTGACCCTGCTCTACTCGGCAAAAAATACCACGCAAAACCATGCGCTGGTGCTGGCCGACTGGCTGCGAAGCTTGTGATTTTAGCCTGGCATCCGGCGGTTATTTTTCACCCGCCGGATGATCCCGTCGCCATAATGCCCATTCATCAATCGTTTCACCGCCCGGTAATTTGCAATTGTTGCTGACCCCTTGCGATGTCTGCACGGGAATGAGCGTACCGCCTTTCTGTTGGCAGTAGACCGACGCCGGATTCGCCATCCCAACATGCGGCGGTTTTGGTGCGTCGGGTTGAGAAGTGGTTGAACATCCCGCAAGAATTAACAGGCAAGGCAGAGTAAAACTGATAATTTTCATTCGTTGATCTCATACGTTTATCTACGCCTTAGAGTATCGCGGTATCGTTTTGTTTTGCAGCACTATTTCCTTTACATTCACTTAAAATATATTACGGCTAGTTTCATCTTCTTTGATGATGTTTTATCATGCCTACAAAGATTAAATAATCAGCATTTTACCCGCCGTATCCTGGAGTTCTTTCGTGTCAGATCAGATTATTGCCCGCGTCTCGCAGTCACTCGCCTCAGAACATTCTCTGGAAAGTCTGGTTCGGCAACTTCTGGAGATGCTGGAAATGGTCACCGACATGGAATCGACCTATTTGACAAAGGTGGATATTGACGCGCGACTGCAACATATCCTGTTTGCCCGTAACAGCCAGAAAATGCACATCCCGGAGAATTTTACCGTCTCGTGGGATTACTCGTTGTGCAAACGCGCCATTGATGAAAACTGTTTTTTCAGCGATGAAGTTCCAGGCCGTTGGGGTGACTGCATTGCGGCACGCAATCTTGGTATTACCACATTCCTGAGCACACCAATTCACTTACCGGATGGATCATTCTATGGCACGCTTTGCGCCGCCAGCAGTGAAAAGCGCCCGTGGAGTGAACGCGCAGAGCAGGTTTTGCAGCTATTCGCCGGACTGATTGCACAATATATTCAAAAAGAGGCGCTGGTTGAGCAATTACGTGAAGCCAATGCCGCTCTGATTGCGCAATCTTACACCGACTCTTTGACCGGCCTACCGAATCGGCGGGCGATTTTTGATAATCTGACGACGCTGTTTTCCCTCGCTCGGCATCTGAAGCGTAAGGCAATTATTGCTTTTATCGACCTGGATAACTTCAAATTAATCAACGACCGATTTGGTCACAATAGCGGCGATCTGTTTCTTATTCAGGTTGGCGAGCGCCTCACCAGGCTACATCAGAATGGCGAGATTATTGGTCGTCTCGGCGGCGATGAATTTTTGGTCGTTGCCCTGGCTAATGAAAATGCCGATATCCAGTCACTGCGTGAGCGTATCCAACAGCAAATACGTGGAGAATATCACCTGGGTGATATTGATCTGTTTTATCCTGGCGCCAGTCTTGGCGTAGTAGAAGTGGATCCTGAAACCACCGATGCAGACAGTGCCCTACATGCTGCCGATATCGCGATGTATCAGGAGAAAAAACACAAACAGAAACCCCCTTTTGTCGCGCATTCAGACAGGCACTCCTGAGGCGTATTCACATCCTTTTCTTTGGTGGTAACATGCGAATCGGTATTGTTTTTCCCGTCGTGATCTTTATTACGGCAGTCATATTTTTAGCGTGGTTTTTTATTGGCGGCTATGCGGCCCCAGGGGCATAAAGATGAAAAAAACAACGATTATTATGATGGGCGTGGCGATTATTGTCGTTCTTGGCACCGAGCTGGGATGGTGGTAATACCGCGTCGAAAAAATAGCAAAGGCTGCCTGTAGGCAGCCTTTGTGCTTTTCAGTATTAACTTTTGACTTTTCTGTAGATAAACAGCACGACCAGCGCACCAATCACGGCAACCACAAAACTACCAAAGTTGAAGCCATCGACTTTGCCAAAACCAAACAGTGTACTGATCCATCCACCAACTACGGCACCGATAATTCCCAGCAGGATGGTCATAAAGAATCCACCACCATCTTTACCAGGCATGATCCACTTCGCCAGAATACCGGCAATAAGTCCAAAAATAATCCATGACAGAATGCCCATTGTTTCCTCACTTATCTGTTTTGCATTAGCGGGTTAGTCGCTGATAAAAAGCATAGCACAACATAAGAGAGGCAAGAATTGTGATATGTGTCACAGAGCATTTTTTTTACGATGGCGCAGAATTAGCGCCATCTACATTAGCAATAATTACCAACCACACACATCATGTTCATTTTCCGTGTCATAAGAACGCACGGTATTGACGAGATCTTTTATCACTTCGGCCGCCACTTCTGGCACCAGTAATGTCATCGGCGTCTCTGTTTCGTAATCGACAGAAACGCCATTACTGTTATTGGTGACGGTTACGGTATACGTTGCTTTGCCCATAATTCATTTCCCGCTATGAATGACTTTCCGTTGTTTTGCACCTTCCATCAGGACTTCAGGAGCAACGAAGAAGTCGATGTTGAAATAAGTATCGTCAGTCATGGCTTCAATATTGTGCCACTTTTCCGGCGGGAACACTGCGAATTGACCTGCTTCGATGAGGATCACCTGATCAGGTTCTGCGCTGTGTTCATCGGCGTAGCCGAGATATTTGACCGCCCCATGCATAACGGACAGGCGTGGATAAACACCCGGACGCGTTCCTTTATCAAGATGACGTTCGAATATTCCGGCAGGCGCAGTTTGTTTATTCCAGAAAGGTGTTGAGCGCGTATGAATGTAATTTTGTGGGATTTGCAGCATTTTTTTCCCTCCTTCGGTAAATATGCTGAAAACCATTTATTCCAGCCGTTTCAGGGTACGCCTGATAATTTGCATTTTAAATACCATTTATTGGTTACTTTTTAACGTCATCCAGGCGAAATATAGATGTATTTCAGGAGGGAAGCCCGCAGCATCGCGGGCTGAAAGCATCAGGACTGCAGCGTCGCCAGTCGTGCGGCAAAACCCACAAACATCAGGCCAATCAGCGAGTTGCCCACTTTAGCCAGTTTCTTTTTGGTTCGAATGTACTGCGTGACAAAAGCACCAGAAATAATCAGGAAGCTCAAATAACAGAAGCTTACCAGTTCCAGAGTTGTCGCCAGAATAAAGAATGAAATCCCCGTATGTGGCGCATTAACATCGATAAACTGTACAAAAAACGACACATAGAACAAAATGGCTTTCGGATTGGTCAGACTCAAAATTAACGCGCGCTTGAAAATAGCGCCATATTGAGGTTCATCTGATTTGGCCTCGCTATTTTTACCCTTCAGGGTAGCGTAAAGAATTTTACTCCCCAGATAGAGCAAATAAAACGCGCCAAGATAACGTACAATATTGAATAATATCGGTGTGGTCTTAATTAAGGTTGCTACACCGGCCCACGCCAGAAACATCAATACTGCATCGCCAATAAATACACCACAGGCCGCAAGATAACCGCCTTTCACTCCACTGCTAACGCTATTTTTAAGCACAAACAGGGTATTCGGCCCTGGCACCAGCACGATAAAAATGGCCCCAACCAGATAGGTCCAGTAATTCAGAACCCCATATTCTGCGAACACATTAACCTCTTTAATTCTCTTTGGATCATGCGCGATTAAAGGTGAATATGCTAACCAATCCGCAACGGCTTAGAAAGGAGAAAATCAGGTTTTAACCTGACAATAACCTGAGAATAGAGTAAAAAATGGCGCTCATTCCAATGAAAAATTCGGGTAATGATTTGCAAAATACTGGCGCAAAAACTCTACCGTAATCCTTACTTTTGCGGATGTCGCCAACCTTGAGACATAAACAGCCCAGACATTTGCTGGCTGATAATATTCAGGTAAAACCTGTACCAGATGTCCACTGGCAATATTTTCACTAACGTCCCACCAGGAGCGCAGCGCAATCCCTTGTCCATCGAGACACCACTGATGGACAATTTCACCATGATTAGACGACATCGGTCCGGTGACTTTAATGGCATGGTGACCCTCTTTATTGCGCAATTGCCAGACACCAAACGGATGATCGCGCTCTTTTATGACCAGGCAGGGTAATGCAGAAAGATCCGTTAAATGTTTCGGTGCACCATATCGCGCAATAAACTCCGGCGACGCGCAGAGAATACGGTAATTGGTCGCCAGTTTACGGGCAATTAAGTTAGGTGCAATGTCGTCGCCAATACGAATATCCAGATCGACCCCTTCATTGACCAAATCGACCAACCGGTCTTCCACATCAAAACGTAACTCCAGTTGCGGATACGCCTTCGCCAGTGCTGACAGTGCCGGAGCTACCACCTGCCGTCCAAAACCAAAACTGCTGATAATACGCAGCATTCCCTGCGGCACCTGGCGCACGTCGGAAAGCTCATCCATCATCTGCCCGACATCCTGCAAAATCCGCTGCGCCCATTCATAAATCCGCTCACCTTCCTCGGTAATGGTGACGCGACGGGTGGTGCGGTGTAATAGCACCACGTTCAGAGTTTGCTCCAGCAAGGCGATGCGCTTGCTGACGAAGGCCGGTGAAACGCCTAATTCTTCCGCCACGGCGGCAAAACCAGCCCGGCGAGCCACCAGCATAAAGACGCGCAAATCGTTCAGCAGCGGTAAATTATTCATGATTCGTGTTTTATGTTTCACCAGTTGCGGGGATTAATTCCTGATCAGTCAATTATAGGATGGTGGAGTTGTCAATTTTGCTGATCAGGAAGTGAGAACCTAATGATGAAAACGATGCGTATTGCTGCGATCCCTGGAGACGGGATTGGCAAAGAAGTCCTTCCTGAAGGGATTCGTGTGTTACAGGCTGCTGCTGAACGCTGGGGCTTTGCCTTAAGTTTTGAGCAGATGGAGTGGGCAAGCTGCGAGTATTACAGCCATCACGGCAAAATGATGCCGGACGACTGGCATGAACAACTCAGCGGTTTCGACGCTATCTACTTTGGTGCCGTCGGCTGGCCGGATACCGTTCCGGACCATATTTCGTTATGGGGATCGCTGCTGAAATTTCGCCGCGAGTTTGATCAGTACGTCAACCTGCGCCCGGTACGCCTCTTTCCCGGCGTTCCCTGCCCACTGGCGGGTAAACAGCCTGGCGACATCGATTTTTACGTGGTGCGCGAAAATACGGAAGGCGAATACTCGTCTCTGGGCGGTCGACTGAATGAAGGAACGGAACATGAAGTTGTCATTCAGGAATCAGTATTTACCCGCCGTGGCGTCGATCGCATTTTGCAATATGCTTTTGAGCTGGCACAAAGCCGCCCGCGCAAAACCCTGACTTCTGCCACGAAATCTAACGGTTTAGCCATTAGTATGCCGTACTGGGATGAGCGAGTAGAAGCAATGGCAGAAAATTACCCGGAAATCCGCTGGGACAAGCAGCATATTGATATTCTCTGTGCGCGCTTTGTGATGCAACCGGAACGCTTTGATGTGGTAGTAGCGTCTAATTTATTTGGCGATATTCTTTCCGATCTTGGCCCGGCCTGCACCGGCACCATCGGCATTGCCCCATCCGCCAACCTGAATCCGGAACGCACTTTCCCGTCGCTCTTCGAGCCTGTCCACGGTTCCGCGCCGGATATCTACGGGAAAAATATTGCTAACCCTATCGCCACAATTTGGGCCGGTGCAATGATGCTCGATTTTCTCGGCAATGGCGATGAGCGTTTCCAGCGAGCGCACAACGGCATTCTGGCAGCGATTGAAGAAGTGATTGCTCACGGGCCGAAAACACCCGATATGAAAGGTAATGCCACCACGCCACAGGTTACCGACGCGATTTGCAAAATTATTTTGCGTTAAGGTCGAACCAGTTTATTTGAACCGCGTCACTGACGCGGTTTTTTTATTCGTTCTTTACAGTAAATAACCTGCGTCATTTCACCTTTTATTGTTTCCGTTCCGTGTTTTATGGCTTTCCGTATTCTTAATTGTTTAATTTATGTAACATGTAAATAATCAATTTGTTAAACGCAACAAAAAGTTCATTACCCTGCAAATAATTACAACTGGCAAAAGCCAGCGACGGGCTTTTATGCCCAGGAGATGACTCATGATGAGCAATGTTAAGAAAAAAGATTTGCCGCTGATTAGCATCAGCCTGGTGGCCATTCTTTTCATCGCAGCCACATTAAGCCTTTTTCCGCAACAGTCGGCCGACGCGGCCAACGCAATATACAGTTTAGTTACCCGCACGCTGGGTTCCGCCGTACAGGTATTAGTTTTGCTGGCAATGGGGCTGGTAATTTATTTAGCCACCAGCAAATATGGCAATATTCGTCTTGGCGAAGGTAAGCCGGAATACAGTACGCTCTCCTGGCTGTTTATGTTTATTTGTGCCGGATTAGGTTCCTCCACGCTTTATTGGGGCGTAGCGGAGTGGGCCTATTATTATCAAACGCCTGGTTTAAATATCGTGCCGCGTTCACAGCAGGCACTGGAATTTAGCGTTCCCTACTCCTTTTTCCACTGGGGCATCAGCGCCTGGGCAACTTATACGCTGGCCTCATTAATCATGGCTTACCACTTCCATGTGCGGAAAAATAAAGGTCTGAGTCTTTCCGGCATTATTGCTGCCATTACCGGTGTTCGCCCGCAAGGCCCATGGGGAAAACTGGTCGATTTGATGTTTCTGATCGCCACTGTCGGCGCGCTGACCATTTCTCTGGTGGTGACGGCGGCAACCTTTACCCGTGGGCTTTCCGCGCTGACCGGTTTGCCGGATAACTTCACCGTGCAGGCATTTGTGATCCTGCTTTCCGGCGGCATTTTTTGCCTTAGTTCGTGGATAGGTATCAACAACGGTTTACAACGTCTGAGCAAAATGGTCGGCTGGGGCGCATTCCTGCTGCCATTGCTGGTTTTGATTGTCGGTCCAACCGAATTTATTACTAACAGCATCATCAATGCCATCGGCCTGACCACACAAAACTTCTTACAGATGAGCTTATTCACCGATCCGCTTGGCGATGGCTCATTTACCCGCAACTGGACCGTTTTCTACTGGCTCTGGTGGATCTCTTACACCCCCGGCGTGGCAATGTTCGTCACCCGCGTATCACGTGGTCGTAAGATCAAAGAAGTTATCTGGGGGTTGATCCTCGGTAGCACCGTCGGCTGCTGGTTCTTCTTCGGCGTGATGGAAAGTTTTGCTATTCATCAGTTTATCAAAGGGATAATCAACGTTCCGCAGGTGCTGGAAACGTTGGGCGGTGAAACGGCCGTTCAACAAGTTCTGATGTCGTTGCCAGCCGGTAAATTGTTCCTCGCCGCTTATCTGGGCGTGATGATTATTTTCCTCGCCTCGCATATGGATGCAGTGGCCTACACCATGGCAGCGACCAGCACGCGGAATCTTCAGGAAGGTGATGATCCAGACCGTGGCCTGCGTCTTTTCTGGTGCGTGGTAATCACCCTGATCCCGCTTTCAATTCTGTTCACCGGTGCATCGCTGGAAACCATGAAAACTACCGTCGTGCTCACTGCCCTTCCCTTCCTCGCCATTTTACTGGTGAAAGTGGGCGGATTTATTCGCTGGCTGAAACAGGATTACGCCGATATTCCGGCTCATCAAATTGAACATTATCTCCCGCAGACACCGGTTGAAGCCCCGGAAAAAACGCCAGTGCTCCCTGCGGGAACCGTATTCAAAGGCGACAACTGAGCGCCATCATCCTAACGATAAAGGTATCCCTATGAGCAATCTGAGCCCTGACTTTGTACTACCCGGAAATTTTTGCGCTAACCCGCAAGAGGCGTGGACCATTCCTGCCCGTTTTTATACCGATCAGAACGCCTTTGAACACGAAAAAGAGAACGTCTTTGCCAAAAGCTGGATTTGCGTCGCTCACAGTAGCGAACTGACGAATGCCAATGATTACGTAACGCGTGAGATCATTGGCGAAAGCATCGTGCTGGTACGCGGTCGTGATAAGGTTTTGCGCGCGTTCTATAACGTTTGCCCGCACCGTGGTCATCAGTTATTGAGCGGTGAAGGGAAAGCGAAAAATGTGATTACCTGCCCGTATCACGCCTGGGCATTCAAACTCGATGGCAACCTGGCCCATGCGCGTAACTGTGAAAACGTCGCCAATTTCGATAGCGACAAAGCGCAACTGGTTCCGGTGCGTCTGGAAGAATATGCCGGATTCGTCTTCATCAACATGGATCCCAACGCCACCAGCGTAGAAGATCAGCTACCAGGCCTGGCGGCAAAAGTGCTGGAAGCCTGCCCGGAAGTCCACGACCTGAAACTGGCGGCTCGTTTTACTACCCGCACACCTGCTAACTGGAAGAACATTGTCGATAACTATCTCGAATGCTATCACTGTGGTCCGGCGCATCCAGGTTTCTCAGACTCCGTTCAGGTTGATCGTTACTGGCACACCATGCACGGCAACTGGACGCTGCAATACGGTTTCGCCAAACCGTCCGAGCAGTCTTTTAAATTTGAAGAAGGTACAGACGCTGCGTTCCACGGTTTCTGGCTGTGGCCGTGCACTATGCTGAACGTGACGCCAATCAAAGGGATGATGACAGTCATTTATGAATTCCCGGTGGATTCTGAAACTACCCTACAAAACTACGATATCTACTTCACCAATGAAGAGCTAACCGACGAGCAAAAATCGCTGATTGAGTGGTATCGCGATGTGTTCCGCCCGGAAGATTTACGGCTGGTTGAAAGCGTGCAGAAAGGGCTGAAATCGCGTGGCTATCGTGGTCAGGGGCGCATCATGGCCGACAGTAGCGGTAGCGGAATTTCCGAACACGGTATCGCCCATTTCCATAATCTGCTGGCGCAGGTGTTTAAGGACTAATGACATCGGCGGCGGTATTTTCCGCCGCCGGGCTGATTTTTGATGGAGTACAGCAATGTCAGACTATCAAATGTTTGAAGTACAGGTGAGCCAGGTTGAACCGCTTACCGAACAGGTGAAATGCTTCACGCTAGTGACAACCGATGGCAAACCGCTGCCTGCGTTCACCGGCGGAAGTCACATCATTGTGCAGATGAGCGATGGTGATAACCAGTACAGCAATGCTTATTCACTACTAAGTTCACCGCTCGACACCTCTTGTTATCAGATTGCCGTTCGGCTGGAAGAAAACTCGCGCGGCGGTTCACGCTTTTTGCATCAGCAGGTAAAAGCGGGCGATCGGTTGACCATCTCGACACCCAATAACCTGTTTGCTCTGGTTCCCTCGGCTCGAAAGCATCTGTTTATCGCGGGCGGCATTGGTATCACCCCTTTCCTGTCGCATCTGGCAGAGTTGCAACACACGGACGTCGACTGGCAGTTACATTATTGTTCGCGGAGTCCAGAAAGTTGCGCGTTTCGTGATGAATTAAACCAACATCCGCAGACTGATAAGATTCATTTTCATCACTCATCGATCGGAACGCGACTCGAATTAGTGCGATTATTGGCGGATGTCGCCCCAGGCACACACATTTATACCTGTGGCCCCGAGGCTCTGAATGACGCGCTGAGAAGTGAAGCAGCGCGTCTGGGTATCGCCTCCAACACGCTACACTTTGAACAATTTGCTATTGAAGACAAAACCGGCGATGCCTTTACGCTGGTACTCGCCCGTTCCGGGAAAGAGTTTGTAGTACCAGAAGAGATGACCATTTTGCAGGTCATTGAAAATAACAAAGCGGCAAAAGTGGAATGTTTATGTCGTGAAGGGGTATGCGGAACCTGTAAAACAGCAATTCTGGAAGGTGAAGCCGATCATCGGGACCAGTATTTTAGCGATGAAGAGCGCGCCAGCCAGCAGAGTATGTTGATCTGTTGTTCGCGCGCGAAGGGTAAACGACTGGTGTTGGATTTGTAGTTTATCCGAAGCCGGATGCGGCGCTGGTTGCGCCTTGTCCGGCTTACGAACGTTTTACTGCGGATATTCCTGCAATAAATTATGTAATGCTTCCGCCATCAACTCACCACGCCAGCCGGAAATCAGCTCAGGCAAATTGTTCTGCGGTTTTAATTTCCAGTGCCAGTTCAGCAGTTGGTTGATTTGCCGACGCGATGCCAGCAATTCGACGCTGATCTTGTGCGTTTCGCTCACGTCAGTAATCAGCGACTTAATCGCTTTAAACGCTTTGCGATAACCGGGCATATCCATCAGGTTAAGCATTGGCTGCGGTAAGGCCTCTTCCGGCAATGCCTGCGCTTTCTCTACCAGCGCCAGCAGCGTTTTACCGTGGAAGCGAATTTCACTACCGGATAAGCCCAGACTGTCCAGTTCGCCCAGACTCCCTGGCATATAACGCGCTACCGACCACAAATGTTCTTCACGCACGACAAAGTTCACCGCCAGATCTCGCTCCCGCGCCTTGCGCAGTCGCCAGTCGGCTAACAGTTGCAAACAGGCCAACTGACGTGTACGTAGCTGCCAGGCATTGGTGATATCACGCCAGGCATCTTCCGGCGCAACGACCTCCTGACGACGCGTTTGCATCAGGCGACATTCATCCAGCGCCGCAGGTAGCCAGCCAGAGGCTTCGGTTTCAACCATCAGTTTTGCGGTGATCGGTAACAGATACCAGACATCCGCCGCCGCGTATTCGCACTGACGTTCGGTTAGCGGTCTGGCGAGCCAGTCGGTGCGCGATTCACTCTTGTCCAGCGTAACGCCGGAATACTCTTCTACCATGGAGGCAAACCCCCATGACATCGGGCGTCCGCAGAATGCGGCGAGGATTTGCGTGTCAATCAGGGGTTGTGGTAATTCACCAAAGACATTGAGGAACACTTCCAGATCTTCACTGCCCGCATGGAGAAATTTGGTGATGGAAGGATCGCGCAGGATCGCTTTCAGCGGTGACCAGTCGGTGATCCCGAGTGGATCGATTAGCGCCAGATGCTCGCCATCAAAAAGTTGAATCAACCCCAGCTGCGGGTAATAAGTGCGCGTACGTACAAATTCAGTATCCAGGGCTATCGCCGGAAAGGCACGGACGGCTTCACACAAAGAAGCCAGCGCATCGTCCGTGGTAATCATTTGGTAATTCAAATTGTATTCTCTTTAGTGGGCGTCAAAAAAAACGCCGGATTAACCGGCGTCTGACGACTGACTTAACGCTCAGGCTTTATTGTCCACTTTGCCGCGCGCTTCGTCACGTAATTCTCGTCGCAAAATTTTTCCGACGTTAGATTTCGGTAACTCATCACGAAACTCCACCAGCTTCGGTACTTTGTAGCCCGTGAGCTGACGGCGGCAAAAGGTCACCAGTGACTCTTCGGTAAGCGATGGATCTTTTTTCACTACGAAGATTTTCACCGCTTCACCACTGGAGCCAGAAGGTACGCCAACAGCCGCCACTTCCTGTACGGCTGGGTGCTGCATGACCACATCTTCAATCTCGTTGGGATAGACGTTAAAGCCGGAAACCAGAATCATGTCTTTTTTACGATCGACAATGCGCAGGAATCCTTCTTCATCCATCACTGCGATATCGCCAGTGTGTAACCAACCATTTTTGATGATTTCATCGGTGGCATCCGGGCGCTGCCAGTAGCCCAGCATCACCTGTGGACCTCTGACACAAAGTTCGCCTGGTTGCCCCGGTGGTACTTCGTTATCATCATCATCCACCAGTTTGGCTTCCGTCGATGGCACCGGTAATCCAATGCTACCGCTGTGATAATCAATATCATACGGGTTAACGCTCACCAGCGGCGCACACTCGGTTAAGCCATAACCTTCCAGCAGATATTGTCCGGTCAGTTTCACCCAACGTTCTGCTACCACTTGCTGAACGGGCATCCCGCCACCTGCGGACAAATGCAAACTGGAGAAATCCAGTTGCTGGAACTCTTTATTGTTCAGCAACGCGTTGAACAAGGTGTTAACGCCGGTGATAGCGGTAAACGGGTATTTCGCTAACTCTTTCACCAGCCCCGGAATATCGCGTGGGTTGGTTATTAATAAGTTCTGCCCGCCCAGCTCAATAAACAGCAGGCAGTTAATGGTTAGTGCAAAGATGTGATACAGCGGCAGCGCCGTCACCACCAGCTCTTTACCCGGATGCAGCAGCGGCCCATAGGTCGCGTTAACCTGCTCCAGGTTTGCCAGCATATTGCGGTGAGTCAGCATCGCGCCTTTCGCCACACCAGTGGTGCCGCCGGTGTATTGCAGGAAGGCTAAATCTTCCGGCACCAGTTCAGGTTTGACGTACTGCATCCGGTAGCCGTTATGCAGGGCGCTACGAAATGAAATAGCATCTGGCAGATGGTATTTCGGCACCAGACGTTTGATGTATTTAACAACGAAGTTAACTACCGTGCCTTTTGCCGTGGAAAGCTGATCGCCCATACGGGTCAGAATAACGTGCTGGACGGCGGTTTTATCGACCACTTTTTCCAGGGTATGGGCAAAGTTAGACACGATGACAATCGCCGATGCGCCGCTGTCGTTGAGCTGATGCTCAAGTTCGCGTGGAGTATACAAGGGGTTAACGTTTACGACGATCATCCCGGCACGCAGAATACCAAACAGCGCCACCGGATATTGCAATAAGTTAGGCATCATCAGCGCAACGCGATCGCCCTTCTTCAGCCCCAGCCCTTGTTGCAAATAAGCGGCAAATGCGCGACTGCGCTCTTCCAGCTTGCGGAAGGTCATCACCTCCCCCATATTCACAAACGCTGGCTGATCGGCGTAGCGCGCGACCGACTGCTCAAACATATCCACCAGAGATTGATAACGGTCAGGGTTGATCTCCGTCGGAACATCGGCGGGATAACGGTTAAGCCAAACCTTCTTCAATTCTTCACCTCTAAAATGCGTGTTCGTCGTCATCGCAACCCCAAGTGACATACATGTTGTTAACATAATATTAACTCATCATACCAGCTTGATAATTCCCCAACGAAAAGGTTGCGAAGCGCGTCACTATTTATTTTTATATTTACCGTAAGAATGCAGAAACAGCGGACCAGCCGCTGTTTCTTTTTCTTTAAAAACAAGCAATTATTCAGTTACAACTGTTTGTACTCTCGCGGGGCCAGGATTATACCAGCCCCATCCGCCGTAACCATAGGGCCAGCCTCGACCGCCATAAAACCACGGATCAATCGGCTGAGGCGGCATAATCACCTGCTGGGTTAAATGCCAACGTTTATAACCCGTTACCTGCATCACCATAAATTTATAGGGCGTGTTGCCGATTTTGCCGTCAACCGCACCGGTGATTGGCCCAACTACCGTGACCAGTTGTCCACGGAAATCGACCGGATCAAGAAAACCATTCACATCTGCATAAATGCGCCCGCGAGAAGGCTCTCCCAGCGTCGGCCTGGCTCCGCTATCGAGCGGTACGGTGGCAATTTCCAGACGGGTTTTCCCCTGCTGGTTTTGTACCGCAACCACTTTGCCACCAAAGCGCGCCTCCTGACCAACGTACAGTTGCGGCGCGCTCATCACCCGAACTAAATCTTGTTGCGGCGTGGGACTGCTGCCTTTAATGGCGTCCGGCACAGTGACACAACCGCTCAGCATTAGCGCAAACGTACCTGCCAGTATGCCTTTGATAACATTCTTTTGAACCGCCATGATGCGACTCCTTTTTTTCTCAGGGCATACTCTTAAGATTCATTCTTTGCCCGGAAGTTTCTTCCACGCGACGTTGTTACGTAAATAAACCGGCTCGGCATGTTCCACCGCCACCGTTTTACCCTCGGCAAACATCAGACAGGCAATCGGCAGCATATCTTCTGCGGCGGGCAGTAACACTTCACCATCGCGCAGAACCAGCCCGCTCTCTTTGCCAAGATCCGGCCAGGCTTGCCAGCCCGTCCCCACCGTCACCCAGTCACCGGAAAGCTGCTGCATCCGCTCATGAACGAGTTCTGGTTTGAGTACGGCTTCGGTTTCTTCACCGTGCCAGATACCGTTTTCATCACGCTGATATTCAGCCCAGTAAACTTCGCCCATCCGCGCGTCAATGGCTGCCAGCACGCGGGTTGCGCCGTTTTTGCGCCACGCCCCTTGCGCCATCGTCATTAGCGTGGAGACGCCAATCATCGGCAGCTCCGCGCCAAGCGCCAGCCCTTGCGCAATGCCAATACCAATACGCACGCCGGTAAAGCTACCGGGGCCACGTCCGTAAGCCAGAGCATTAATGTCAGTCAGGGAGGTTCCGCTGGTGGTCAGGATATCCTGCACCATCGGTAAGATTCGTTGAGTATGTTCACGAGGGCAAAGCTCAAAATGAGCGTTGACAGTACCGTCGTTCCACAGGGCGACAGAGCAGGCCTCTGTCGCGGTATCGATAGCCAGAATTCGCATGGGTCTTCGTGCTTAGATCAATAAAAAGGCGCGCATCATACCATACTCAATAACAAATTACCTGGAGGATGGTATCGCAAGGAAGCGAACCGCACGGGCAATGTCACGGGTACGCGGCGCGGGCGGCAAGCTGGCGAGGAACGTTGCACCGTAAGGACGCATCACCAGTCGATTGTCACAAATCACCAGCACGCCACGATCGTCGGCATCGCGAATCAGTCGCCCTACGCCCTGCTTGAGAGTAATGACCGCATCCGGGAGCTGCACTTCATCGAACGGGTCACCACCGCGCAAACGGCAATCTTCCATGCGTGCTTTTAACAGTGGGTCATCCGGCGAGGTAAACGGCAACTTGTCGATAATCACCAGCGACAGCGTATCGCCGCGCACGTCCACCCCTTCCCAGAAACTGCTGGTCGCCACAAGAAGCGCGTTACCGGCGCTAACAAACTGCTGCAACAGTTGCCCTTTGCTGGTTTCGCCCTGTAACAAAACGGGAAGCGTCATGGTGGCGCGGAATTGCTCAGCCAGATCGCGCATCATGGCGTGTGAGGTACAAAGCATAAAACAACGACCATTGTTGGCTTCGATGATCGGTCGCAGCATTGCCGCCAGTTGCCGTGCGGAACCCGGTTGATTGGTTTGCGGCAGGTTACGCGGCACACAGAGTAACGCCTGGCGGCTGTAATCAAATGGGCTGGGTAACAACAACGACTCCGCCTGTTCTATCCCAAGCCGAGAGGTGAAATGATGCAGATCGTCATTCACCGACAATGTTGCCGAGGTAAAGATCCAGCTACCGGGCTTTTGCTCCATTAACTCTTTGAATTTATCCGCCACGCTTAACGGCGTCAGCGCCAATGTAAAATGGCGCGAAGTACATTCGTACCAGTAACTGTAGCCTGGCTGATTGATCTCTTTTAGCCGTTTCAGTCGTGTGCGATATAACGTAGCGCGTTCAAATGCCGCATCCAACAACGCGGAACGCCCCAGCGACAATTTCGCCACGTCATAACAAAGTTCAAGGGTGTCATCGAGCAGTAAAAACGCTCGCTGAATTTGCGGATTAGCTAACAGTTCGCGCAGATTGCCGCGATAACCCGGCTCACCGAGTTGCAGACGAAAATCCTGCGTGCTCTGGGCAAGGCGGTCGGCGCACTTTTGCAACTGTTGAGTGTCTTTTAATTCAGTGCGATAGGCGATGGTGATGTCTTTTGCCAGATCGAGCAATTGTCGACTGGAGAGTGACTGCCCAAAGTACTGGCTGGCAATGTCCGGCAACTGGTGGGCTTCGTCGAAGATCATGACGTCTGCTTCCGGGATCAGTTCGCCAAAACCACTCTCTTTCACCACCATATCCGCCAGAAACAGATGATGGTTTACCACCACCACATCGGCATCCATCGCTTTTTTGCGTGCTTTGACCACAAAGCAATCTTTATACATCGGGCAGTCGCTGCCGAGGCAGTTATCGTTGGTGCTGGTGACCAGCGGCCACGCCTGTGAATCTTCCGCCACGCTAACGCAGGTGCTGATATCACCATCGATTGTTTGATTAGACCAGGAGCGTAGTAGGATCACATCGCTTAAAATTTGTACCGGCAGATCGCCGCCCGCCAGCGCCTGCTGTTCGAGACGTTCGAGGCAGAGATAGTTTGAGCGCCCTTTCAGCAACGCCATGTTGCCCGTGTATTTCAACGCCTTTGCCACCGTCGGCAAATCGCGGCTGTAGAGCTGATCCTGCAATGCTTTAGAGCCGGTCGAGATAATGACTTTCTTTTTCGCCCGCAGCGCAGGGGCCAGGTAAGCGTAGGTTTTGCCCGTACCGGTTCCCGCTTCCACCACCAGCGGCTGGCTTTTTTCTATCGCCCCAGCGACGGCTACCGCCATCTGTCGCTGTGGTTCACGCGGCTTAAAGCCAGGTATCGCTTTCGCCAGTTGACCGTCTGGTGCAAAATCGTCCGTCACACTACCCCCTGTTGATTTGAACAGGGATTATGTCAGGCCAGGTTGCTTTTCGCCAGCTGAAGTGGTGACGGCGACCTTACATTGTGGCAGTCTTTGCAGCACAAAAATGGAATGATGATGAGGACAAAATGATGACTATCGTTCGTATTGACGCCGAAGCCCGCTGGTCTGATGTGGTGATCCACAACAACACGCTCTACTACACCGGTGTACCGGAAAACCTCGATGCCGATGCGTTTGAGCAGACCGCGAATACGCTGGCGCAAATTGACGCAGTGCTGGCAAAACAGGGCAGCAATAAGTCGAGTATTCTGGATGCCACGATTTTCCTGGCCGATAAAAACGACTTCGCTGCAATGAATAAAGCCTGGGACGCCTGGGTTGTCGCGGGCCATGCACCTGTGCGCTGCACGGTACAAGCGGGATTGATGAACCCGAAGTATAAAGTTGAAATTAAAATTATTGCGGCGGTCTAATTCCGGAAGATAATTATATCAAGGCAAAAATCACACGATAATTTATCGGAAAACTGGTCGATTATGAACAAATCGGCCAGTGCTTAAGATCTTACTTTAGATGGGTAGCACCCCGGCTGATAATTTATTTTTATGATTCCTATTGTATTTATACAAAAATGATATTAATCGCAAAAACCAAACCATTATGTTAATCACTCGATTAACTTACGCTGCTTTTCTTTCTTGTCCTTCATTACCTGAACAATCTGGCTGGGGCACTACGATTCGCTGTTAATTTTCGGCACATCACTAGATAACCCGCCATGACCTGCTACCTTTAAAATACCTGAATGTCAACAGGTTAACTAATGAGATATCGTTATAATCCTTTTGATATTAGGCGCAATTTAATGTCATATATAGTCTTATCGATCACGTGGTTAATTTAAGGACAAGAATATGCCTGCTGTAATAGATAAAGCCCTGGATTTTATTGGTGCCATGGATATATCAACACCAACCCCCAGCTCTATGAATGAAAGTACGGCGAAGGGAATATTTAAATATTTGAAAGAACTGGGAGTACCCGCGAGTGCCGCCGATATTACTGCGCGAGCCGAACAGGAAGGCTGGAATCCGGGATTCACGGAAAAAATGGTGGGATGGGCAAAAAAAATGGAGTCTGGTGAACGCGTGGTGATAAAAAATCCAGAATACTTCTCGTCTTATATGCAGGAAGAGCTCAAAGCACTGGTATAAGTTAAATCTCTACCAACAAAAATGAGCCAGGACGCTTTTTATCACAGAAAAGCGTCCTTTTTTCTAACCATCAAAAACACTGCTTAATT
Organism: Escherichia sp. 93.1518; assembly: GCF_013368915.2. NCBI lineage: Bacteria > Pseudomonadati > Pseudomonadota > Gammaproteobacteria > Enterobacterales > Enterobacteriaceae > Escherichia > Escherichia sp. 93.1518. Next base: position 61,090 of record NZ_JABWMT020000001.1, on the reverse strand, counting down.
CATTCAACCAGTACAGCCCCACAATTTTCTGGTTCAAACGCTACGGGCCAAATGGTTCGCTTGTCATAATGCGCCCTGTTGAAACCAACATTGTATTACTCATCTTCATCCTCAAAACGCGCCACGATCCGCTCGCCGGAATGGTTGGCGCGTAACTCTTCGGCTACCAGTGCGATTGCCTGACCGCTGCTCATCCCCTGTGCCATCAGTTCCTGAATACGCTCAACGGCTTTTTGCTGCTGTTCATGGGTGAGTGAAGGTAAACCTGCAAACATTGTTAACTCCTGCTAAATTGTTGGCGCTAATTATTTCATGCTACCCGGCACATCGCCAGTAGAGTCAGGACTGATGAAGACGTTATCTCCCGCTGTGATTACTTTACCCTGGCGTCAGGACGCCGCTGAATTTTATTTTGCCCGCTTAAACCACCTGCCGTGGGCGATGCTTTTGCACTCTGGCTATGCCGATCATCCGTATAGCCGCTTTGATATTGTGGTGGCAGACCCGATTTGCACCTTAACAACTTACGGCAGTGAAACTGTTTTGTGTAAAGGAGAAACCCGCACAACAACCACTGACGATCCGTTAACAGTACTCCAGCAGGCGCTGGAGCGTGCAAACATTCACCCGTCGCATAACGATGATTTGCCATTTCAGGGTGGCGCGCTGGGTTTATTTGGTTACGATTTGGGTCGCCGTTTTGAGTCACTGCCAGAAGTGGCGCAGAGAGATATCGACCTGCCTGATATGGCGGTAGGTATCTACGACTGGGCACTGATTGTCGACCACCAGCGCCAGGCTGTTTCTTTGCTGAGTCATGATGATGTCAATGCCCGTCTGGCCTGGCTGGAAAACCAGCAAATCACACCGCAGGGTGATTTTGCGCTAACCTCTGCCTGGCAATCTAATATGAACCGCGAACAGTATGGCGAAAAATTTCGTCAGGTGCAGGAGTATCTGCACAGTGGCGACTGTTACCAGGTGAATCTCGCCCAGCGTTTTCAGGCTACCTATTGCGGTGATGAATGGCAGGCATTCGTTCAGCTTAATCAGGCCAATCACGCGCCGTTTAGTGCCTTCCTGCGCCTGGAACAAGGCACAATTTTAAGCCTCTCGCCAGAGCGTTTTATTCTTTGTGATGACGGTGAGATCCAGACCCGTCCGATTAAAGGCACACTGCCGCGTCTGCCCGATCCTCAGGAAGATAGCAAACAGGCAGAAAAACTGGCGAACTCGCCAAAAGATCGCGCTGAAAACCTGATGATTGTTGATTTAATGCGTAATGATATTGGTCGCGTTGCTGTGCCAGGTTCAGTCAAAGTGCCGGAACTGTTTGTGGTGGAACCTTTTCCCGCTGTGCACCACCTGGTGAGCACCATTACGGCTCAACTACCTGAACAACTTCATGCCAGCGATCTGCTGCGCGCGGCTTTTCCCGGAGGCTCAATCACCGGTGCACCGAAAGTACGGGCAATGGAAATTATCGATGAACTGGAACCGCAGCGACGCAACGCCTGGTGCGGAAGCATTGGCTATTTGAGCTTCTGTGGCAATATGGATACCAGCATCACCATCCGCACGCTGACTGCCATTAACGGTCAAATTTACTGTTCTGCGGGCGGCGGTATTGTCGCCGATAGTCAGGAAGAAGCGGAATATCAGGAAACTTTTGATAAAGTTAATAGGATATTACGCCAACTGGAGAAGTAAGACGTGGACTACCGTAGCCTGACGCTTGATGAATTTTTATCGCGCTTTCAACTTTTGCGCCCGCAAATAAACCGGGAAACCTTAAATCGTCGTCAGGCTGCCGTGTTAATCCCCATCGTTCGCCGGTCGCAGCCGGGGTTATTGCTCACACAGCGTTCGATTCATCTGCGCAAACACGCCGGACAGGTGGCGTTTCCGGGTGGTGCTGTAGATGATACTGATGTGTCAGTGATCGCCGCCGCGCTGCGCGAAGCTGAAGAAGAGGTCGCTATTCCCCCTTCCGCCGTAGAAGTTATCGGTGTGCTGCCGCCTGTCGATAGCGTAACTGGCTACCAGGTAACGCCAGTGGTCGGCATTATCCCGCCTGATTTACCTTATCGCGCCAGTGAAGATGAAGTTTCCGCAGTGTTTGAAATGCCGCTCGCCCAGGCATTACATCTGGGTCGTTATCACCCTTTAGATATCTACCGCCGTGGTGATTCACATCGGGTATGGCTTTCCTGGTACGAACAGTATTTTGTATGGGGAATGACCGCAGGCATAATTCGTGAGCTGGCGCTGCAAATTGGTGTGAAATCCTGACTATACTTATCTTTACATCTACAAAACACTACTTGAGACAATCATCGCAATATTAGTTAAATCGCGGTTTTTGATTAGTTTAATTCATGTGAATAGTTAAGCCTGTCGCCGCGTTCCCTCTTACACTATGCGTTGTTATTAGTTCGTTACTGGAAGTCCAGTCACCTTGTCAGGAGTATTATCGTGATTAGTCTATTCGACATGTTTAAGGTGGGGATTGGCCCCTCATCTTCCCATACCGTAGGGCCTATGAAGGCAGGTAAACAGTTCGTCGATGATCTGGTCGAAAAAGGCTTACTGGATAGCGTTACCCGCGTTGCCGTGGACGTTTATGGTTCACTGTCGCTGACGGGTAAAGGCCACCATACCGATATCGCCATTATTATGGGTCTTGCAGGTAACGAACCTGCCACCGTGGATATCGACAGTATTCCCGGTTTTATTCGCGACGTAGAAGAGCGCGAACGCTTGCTGCTGGCGCAGGGTCGGCATGAAGTGGATTTTCCGCGTGACAACGGAATGCGTTTTCATAACGGCAACCTGCCGTTGCATGAAAACGGTATGCAAATCCACGCTTATAACGGCGATGAAGTCGTCTACAGCAAAACTTATTATTCCATCGGCGGCGGCTTTATCGTCGATGAAGAACATTTTGGTCAGGATGCCGCAAACGACGTGAGCGTGCCGTATCCGTTCAAATCCGCCACCGAGCTGCTGGCGTACTGCAATGAAACCGGCTATTCCCTTTCCGGCCTGGCAATGCAAAACGAACTGGCGCTGCACAGCAAAAAAGAGATCGATGAATATTTTGCTCATGTCTGGCAAACCATGCAGGCATGTATTGATCGCGGGATGAATACCGAAGGCGTATTGCCTGGCCCGCTGCGTGTTCCGCGCCGTGCGTCTGCCCTGCGCCGGATGCTGGTTTCCAGCGATAAACTGTCTAACGATCCGATGAATGTCATCGACTGGGTAAATATGTTTGCGCTGGCGGTAAACGAAGAAAACGCTGCGGGTGGTCGCGTGGTAACTGCACCAACCAACGGTGCGTGTGGCATCGTTCCGGCAGTGCTGGCTTACTATGACCACTTTATTGAATCGGTCAGCCCGGACATCTATACCCGCTATTTTATGGCGGCCGGGGCAATTGGCGCTTTGTATAAAATGAACGCCTCTATTTCCGGTGCTGAAGTAGGTTGTCAGGGCGAAGTGGGTGTTGCCTGTTCAATGGCTGCTGCGGGTCTTGCAGAACTGTTGGGCGGTAGCCCGGAACAGGTTTGCGTGGCGGCGGAAATTGGCATGGAACACAACCTTGGTCTGACTTGTGACCCGGTTGCGGGTCAGGTTCAGGTGCCGTGCATTGAACGTAACGCCATTGCCTCTGTGAAAGCGATCAATGCCGCACGCATGGCCTTACGCCGCACCAGTGCACCGCGCGTCTCGCTGGATAAGGTCATCGAGACAATGTACGAAACGGGTAAAGACATGAACGCCAAATACCGTGAAACCTCTCGCGGCGGTCTGGCAATTAAAGTCCAGTGTGACTAATACTTTTCTTTCGCCCATCTGCAACGGATGGGCGAATTTCTCCCGCTTTCTCGTCTGCTGTAAATTTCCCCACTACACTTCCACTGTTGCGTCAGGCGTTTGTTGCCATGCGCTTACAGGGCGGCCCGCATGCAAAAAGCACAACGGATCATTAAAACCTATCGCCGTAATCGAATGATTGTTTGTACAATTTGCGCACTCTTTACGCTTGTGGCGACACTAAGCGTGCGGTTTATTTCGCAGCGTAACTTAAATCAACAGCGGGTGACCCTCTTCGCCAATCACGCTGTTGAAGAGCTGGATAAAGTCTTACAACCCCTTCAGGAAGGACGCGAGCTTTTACTTCCGTTGATTGGCCTCCCCTGCTCAGTCACTCATTTGCCTCTACGCAAGCAGGCCGCCAAACTGCAAACCGTGCGTTCTATTGGCCTGGTTCAAAACGGTACGCTCTATTGCTCCAGTATCTTTGGCTATCGAAATGTTCCTGTTCATGATATCCAGGCCGATTTGCCTGCCCCACAGGCTCTTCTGCGTCTTACCACCGATCGCGTGTTGATTAAAGGTAGCCCAGTGCTGATCCAGTGGTATCCCTCGCCATCACATAGCGGTGATGGCGTTCTGGAGATGATCAACATTGAGCTATTGACGACGATGTTGCTGGAACCGCAGTTGCCGCAAATCAGAAACGCCAGCCTGACGGTGGCCGATCGCCATTTACTCTATGATGACGGCCTGGTTGATTCTTTACCTCCGCTTAATGGCAATGAGCGTTACCAGGTTTCATCGCAGAATTTTCCTTTTACCATTAGCGTCAGCGGACCTGGTGCGACGGAACTGGCGTTGCACCATCTTCCCAGCCAGCTCCCGCTGGCGGTACTGTTGAGTTTACTGGTGGGTTATGTTGCATGGCTGGCAACCGCACACAGAATGAGTTTTTCGCGCGAAATTAATCTTGGCCTCGCGCAACATGAGTTCGAGCTATTCTGTCAACCTTTACTAAACGCACGTAGTCAGCAATGTATTGGCGTAGAGATATTGCTGCGCTGGAATAATCCTCGTCAGGGTTGGATCTCGCCGGATGTGTTTATCCCTATTGCGGAAGAACATCACCTGATAGCGCCGCTTACCCGTTATGTGATGATGGAAACCATCCGTCAAATCCACGTTTTTCCAATGAGCAGCCAGTTTCACGTTGGGATTAACGTCGCTCCCAGCCATTTTCGCCGTGGCGTGCTGTTGAAAGATCTTAATCAGTACTGGTTCAGTGCTCACCCGATTCAGCAACTTATCCTTGAAATAACCGAGCGCGATGCCTTACTGGATGTTGATTATCGGATTGCCCGCGAACTGCATCGTAAAAACGTCAAACTGGCGATTGATGATTTCGGCACCGGCAACAGTTCGTTTTCCTGGCTGGAAACGTTACGCCCTGACGTCCTGAAAATTGATAAGTCATTCACCGCTGCAATTGGTTCAGACGCGGTTAACTCGACGGTAACCGATATCATCATTGCGTTGGGGCAAAGGCTGAATATTGAACTGGTGGCGGAGGGCGTAGAAACGCAAGAACAGGCAAAATATTTACGCCGTCATGGGGTGCATATTTTACAAGGGTATTTGTACGCGCAACCAATGCCGCTGCGTGATTTCCCAAAATGGCTGGCGGGCAGCCAACCGCCGCCCGCCCGGCATAATGGACATATCACGCCCGTTATGCGATTTCGTTAATGATTATTCGTCTTCGTCGTGCGCCAGTTGCTCTTTAACAATGCGAACCAGATCAACACGATAATCGTTAGCTTCAACAATGGTGATATGCAACGGCCCTACGTTAATCACATCGCCAGCACGCGGGATGTGACCATTTGCAGAAATCACCAGGCCTGCGACCGTCGCGATATCATCGTCATCGGCAAGGTGCTCAACATCAAGCGCCTGCTGTAAGGCGTGGAGGTCTGTACCACCTTTTACCAGCCAACCGTCGCCGTCGGTAATAATTTCCGGCGTTTCATCAGCGTCCGGGAACTCACCGGCAATGGCTTCCAGCACATCCAGAGGCGTAACCAGACCTTGCACCACACCAAACTCGTTGGTAACGATAACAAAACTACCGCGAGCACGACGCAGCACGCCCAACAGGTTGATCGGATCGAGGGTTTCCGGAACGATAATCGCCGGAGACGCCGAAGCAATCGCCGCTACATCAACGCCCTCTTCCAGTGCCACCAACAGTTCTTTCGCACGCACGATGCCGATGATTTCATCCAGTTCACCGCGACATACCGGGAACAGGCTATGTGGCGAAGAAAGCAACTGCTCACGGATTTCATCGACACTAAGGTTAGCGTCAACCCAGCTGATTTCGCCGCGCGGCGTCATAATTCCGCGCAGAGAGCGCGACGCCAGTGTCAGTACACCGTTAATCATGTATCGCTCTTCTTCGGCAAACGCGCCTTCCGGCACGGGAATCGGCATCGGGTTATCCGCATCATGCTGAACATTCGCCTGACGTTTACCGCCCATCAAACGCAGGATGGCATCGGCAGTACGTGCACGCAGCGGTAAAGTCGACTGGTGACGAATAAAGTTACGGCGCGCAATTTGGTTAAATACTTCGATAATGATCGAGAAGCCAATCGCGGCATACAGGTAACCTTTCGGAATGTGGAAACCAAAACCTTCTGCTACCAGACTCAGACCAATCATTAACAGGAAGCTCAGACAGAGCACCACTACCGTTGGATGCTGGTTAACGAATCGCGTCAGCGGCTTCGACGCCAGCAACATGACCGCCATTGCAATCACCACCGCCGCCATCATCACCGGCAGATGGTTGACCATCCCTACTGCAGTAATCACCGCATCCAGCGAAAAGACGGCATCGAGGATGACAATCTGTGTTACGACCACCCAGAAACTGGCATAGCCTTTGCCATGACCAGAATCATGATCGCGGTTTTCCAGCCGTTCATGCAGCTCCGTTGTCGCTTTAAACAGCAAGAATATCCCCCCGAACAACATAATCAGATCGCGGCCGGAGAAGGAAAAATCCATCACGGTAAATAGCGGTTTGGTCAGGGTGACCATCCATGAAATCAGCGATAACAGTCCCAGACGCATGATCAGCGCCAGCGACAGCCCCAACAAACGTGCTTTATCACGTTGTTTTGGCGGCAGTTTATCGGCAAGAATGGCGATAAAAACCAGGTTATCGATACCCAGCACGATTTCAAGAACGACAAGCGTGAGTAGCCCCGCCCAAATCGAGGGGTCCATTAAGAATTCCATGACAAGCTCCTGCTTAAGGAATAGCTATTCGGCGCCAGAAATAATGCAGGCGTAACGACAAAATGCAAACAAAAGGTGCGGCAAAAAATGCCAGAAAGGCAGGCGCTGAAAGGCCTGATGCTGAAATGACGTCGGTGACGATCCATACTGCGGGCTGCTGCCCCATACTCCTTGATTGTTAAACGGGAGTTAAACATATCAGAGAGAACTCTGATTTGGCAAAGATTTACCTTCCTTTGCAAACGAATGTAACGAGGATATTTTACATTTCGGAATTTTGCTAATCCAAAGTTAAATTACGGATCTTCATCACATAAAATATTTTTTTCGCTATCTAAAATAAATCGCGAAACGCAGGGGTTTTTGGTTGTAACCCTTATCTGAATCGATTCGATTGTGGACGACGATTCAAAAAATACATCTGGCACGTTGAGGTGTTAACAATAATAAAGGAGGTAGCAAGTGACCATTGCTATTGTTATAGGCACACATGGTTGGGCTGCAGAGCAGTTGCTTAAAACGGCAGAGATGCTGTTAGGCGAGCAGGAAAACGTCGGCTGGATCGATTTCGTTCCAGGTGAAAATGCCGAGACGCTGATCGAAAAGTACAACGCTCAGTTGGCAAAACTCGACACCACTAAAGGCGTGCTGTTTCTCGTTGATACATGGGGCGGCAGCCCGTTCAATGCTGCCAGCCGTATTGTCGTCGACAAAGAGCATTATGAAGTGATCGCAGGCGTTAACATTCCAATGCTGGTGGAGACGTTAATGGCCCGTGATGATGACCCAGGCTTTGATGAACTGGTGGCGCTGGCTGTAGAAACAGGCCGTGAAGGCGTGAAAGCACTGAAAGCCAAACCGGTTGAAAAATCCGCACCAGCGCCCGCTGCCGCAGCACCAAAAGCGGCTCCCGCTCCTGCAAAACCAATGGGACCAAATGACTACATGGTTATTGGCCTTGCGCGTATCGACGATCGTCTGATTCACGGTCAGGTCGCTACCCGCTGGACTAAAGAAACCAATGTCTCCCGTATTATCGTTGTTAGTGATGAAGTGGCTGCGGATACCGTTCGTAAGACACTGCTCACCCAGGTTGCACCTCCGGGCGTAACAGCACACGTGGTTGATGTTGCCAAGATGATCCGCGTCTACAACAACCCGAAATATGCTGGCGAACGTGTAATGCTGTTATTCACCAATCCGACAGATGTTGAGCGCCTCGTGGAAGGCGGCGTGAAAATTACCTCTGTTAACGTTGGCGGTATGGCATTCCGTCAGGGTAAAACCCAGGTGAATAACGCGGTTTCGGTTGATGAAAAAGATATCGAAGCGTTCAAAAAACTGAATGCCCGTGGTATCGAGCTGGAAGTCCGTAAGGTTTCCACCGATCCGAAACTGAAAATGATGGATCTGATCAGCAAAATCGATAAGTAACGTATTGTGTTGATTATCACTCAGTTTTCACACTTAAGTCTTACGTAAACAGGAGAAGTACAATGGAGATTACCACTCTTCAAATTGTGCTGGTATTTATCGTAGCCTGTATCGCAGGTATGGGATCAATCCTCGATGAATTTCAGTTTCACCGTCCGCTAATCGCCTGTACCCTGGTGGGTATTGTTCTTGGCGATATGAAAACCGGTATTATTATCGGTGGTACTCTGGAAATGATCGCGCTTGGCTGGATGAATATCGGTGCCGCAGTTGCGCCTGATGCAGCTCTGGCTTCCATCATTTCTACCATTCTGGTTATCGCCGGTCATCAGAGCATCGGTGCTGGTATCGCGCTGGCAATCCCGCTGGCCGCTGCGGGCCAGGTGCTGACCATCATCGTTCGTACCATCACCGTTGCTTTCCAGCACGCTGCGGATAAGGCGGCTGATAATGGCAATCTGACGGCAATTTCCTGGATCCACGTTTCTTCTCTGTTCCTGCAAGCGATGCGTGTGGCTATCCCAGCCGTGATTGTTGCGCTGTCTGTAGGCACCAGTGAAGTTCAGAACATGCTGAACGCCATTCCGGAAGTGGTGACTAATGGTCTGAATATCGCCGGTGGCATGATCGTGGTTGTTGGTTATGCAATGGTTATCAACATGATGCGTGCAGGCTACCTGATGCCGTTCTTCTACCTCGGCTTCGTAACCGCCGCATTCACCAACTTTAACCTGGTTGCTCTGGGTGTGATTGGTACTGTTATGGCAGTGCTCTACATCCAACTTAGCCCGAAATATAACCGCGTAGCCGGTGCGCCTGTTCAGGCTGCTGGTAACAACGATCTCGATAACGAACTGGACTAACAGGTGAGCGAAATGGTTGATACAACTAAAACTACCACCGAGAAAAAACTCACTCCGAGTGATATTCGTGGCGTCTTCCTGCGTTCTAACCTTTTCCAGGGTTCATGGAACTTCGAACGTATGCAGGCACTGGGTTTCTGCTTCTCTATGGTTCCGGCGATTCGTCGCCTCTACCCTGAGAACAACGATGCCCGTAAACAGGCGATTAAACGTCACCTCGAATTCTTTAACACCCAACCGTTTGTGGCGGCGCCAATCCTCGGCGTAACCCTGGCGCTGGAAGAACAGCGTGCTAACGGCGCAGAGATCGACGACGGTGCTATCAACGGTATCAAAGTAGGTCTGATGGGGCCGCTGGCAGGCGTGGGCGACCCAATATTCTGGGGTACGGTACGTCCGGTATTCGCGGCGCTGGGTGCCGGGATCGCGATGAGCGGCAGCCTGTTAGGTCCGCTGCTGTTCTTTATCCTGTTTAACCTGGTACGTCTGGCAACCCGTTACTACGGCGTAGCGTATGGTTACTCCAAAGGTATCGATATCGTTAAAGATATGGGTGGCGGCTTCCTGCAAAAACTGACGGAAGGGGCGTCTATTCTCGGCCTGTTTGTCATGGGGGCATTGGTTAACAAGTGGACACATGTCAACATCCCGCTGGTTGTCTCTCGCATCACCGACCAGACGGGTAAAGAGCACGTTACCACTGTTCAGACCATTCTTGACCAGTTAATGCCAGGCCTGGTGCCGCTGTTGCTGACCTTCGCCTGTATGTGGCTGCTGCGCAAAAAAGTTAACCCTCTGTGGATCATCGTTGGCTTCTTCGTCATCGGTATCGCTGGTTACGCTTGCGGCCTGCTGGGACTGTAATACTGTTGTACACTACCGGGGCCTATTGGCCCCGTTTTTTTATCTGGAGGATTAATGACAATCACGGATCTGGTACTGATTCTGTTCATCGCCGCACTACTTGCCTTTGCGATATACGATCAGTTCATCATGCCCCGACGCAACGGCCCCACCCTGCTGGCAATTCCTTTGCTCCGGCGCGGTCGCATCGATAGCGTTATCTTCGTCGGGCTGATTGTCATTCTTATCTATAACAATGTGACCAACCATGGCGCACAAATAACCACTTGGTTATTAAGTACACTGGCGCTAATGGGCTTTTATATTTTCTGGATCCGGGTTCCGAAAATCATTTTTAAACAGCAAGGTTTTTTCTTCGCCAATGTCTGGATTGAATATCGCCGAATTAGAGCGATGAACTTATCGGAAGATGGCGTACTGGTTATGCAATTAGAACAGCGCCGTTTGTTAATCCGCGTTCGAAATATCGACGATCTGGAAAAGATTTATAAACTTCTCGTGTCTACTCAATAAGTTATAGATTTAGCCGAAGCTATGTTTAGTGTATTCTTAATAACCAGACATAGCTTCGGCTATATTATCCATTCCCTTATTTGTTATTTATTTTAACGTTTTATTGATATATAAATCTAAATGAAAATCGTTATCAATAATGCAATGAAATAATATATTCCAACAGTTGTTTTATATTCTCAAAATATGTTAAGGTTGCGCCCTCATTTGGGGAGTAGCCGATTTCCAGACTCCGGAAATGTACGTGTCAACATACTCGTTGCAAAACGTGGCACGTACGGACTGAACACCTTCAGTCAGGCGAGACCATATGCACATCAATCGCTATGCCTGCATGGGCGCTTCTTGTCGTTCATGTGTGCATGTTTGCTGGGGGCGGTGATGTGTTTTATGGATACCCCGGTCAGGACGTTGTCATGAATATCACTGCTACTGTTCTTCTTGCGTTTGGTATGTCGATGGATGCATTTGCTGCATCAATCGGTAAAGGTGCCACCCTCCATAAACCGAAATTTTCTGAAGCGTTGCGAACCGGCCTTATTTTTGGTGCTGTCGAAACCCTGACGCCGCTGATCGGCTGGGGAATGGGCATGTTAGCCAGCAGGTTTGTCCTTGAATGGAACCACTGGATTGCGTTTGTTCTGCTGATATTCCTCGGCGGGCGAATGATTATTGAGGGTTTTCGTGGCGCAGATGATGAAGATGAAGAGCCGCGCCGTCGACACGGTTTCTGGCTACTGGTAACCACCGCGATTGCCACCAGCCTGGATGCCATGGCTGTGGGTGTTGGTCTTGCTTTCCTGCAAGTTAATATTATTGCTACTGCTCTGGCGATTGGCTGCGCCACCTTGATCATGTCAACATTAGGTATGATGGTGGGTCGCTTTATCGGTTCAATTATTGGGAAAAAAGCGGAAATTCTTGGCGGGCTGGTGCTTATTGGCATTGGCGTCCAGATCCTCTGGACGCACTACCACGGCTAATTTGTTCGTTGCCAGACGTGAATATTAAAGTCCGTCTGGCAATCAAATTCTTCTTTTGCCGCCAGCGTTTGCCAGACTTCTGGCTTGGCGCGCCAGGCAAACGGAGTCATCTGTAACAACGCAATGGCCTCATCTCCGCGCAGGCGCATCGGATAACACAATTCATCGCTCTGCTGTAATGTAAAACCTTCCAGTTGTTCCGTATGGGGCGCATGTAGATGTACTTCGTCGTAAATCAGCCCCTTCAGCTCCATTAAATGTCGTGGTCCCGGGGTAGCGGTAATGACCCATCCTCCCGGTTTGACCACGCGCGCTAATTCTTCTGCTTTGCACGGCGCGTAGATACGGATAATGGCATCCATACTGCTATCAGAAAACGGCAGACGGTGGCTGGAAGCGACACAAAAGGTAACCTGCTGATAACGTTTCGCCGCAGCTTTAATCGCAACCTTAGAGACATCCAGACCAAAAGTAGTCACACCCGGCAATGCCTCAGCAAAAGCATGAGTGTAATACCCTTCCCCACAGCCAATATCCAGTATTGCCGTTGCGTGCTCATCAAGACAAGCACACAATTGAGCGACTATCGCATCACGAAGCGGCTGATAATGGCCGGCATCTAAAAATGTGCGCCGCGCTTGCATCATTTCCGCACTGTCGCCCGGATCGCGGGATCGTTTATGCTGAACGGGCAGCAAATTAACATATCCCTCTTTCGCCATATCAAATTGATGCCGTTGGGGACAGATATAGCTGTTTTTTTCAAGCGATAGCGGCTGATGACAAAGTGGACAGGAAAACGACATGACAACTCCGGCAGGATACTAAAGGCCGCAAGTGTAACGCGAATTGCGCGTCGGGCAAATATCCGCAGGCAAGAGCGTGAATAAAACAAAGTAAAAAGCCTCGCATTTGGACGAGGCTTTATAGCGAGATTGAAGCGCGTTTACACTTCAGATCAGTGGTTTCGATCAGATTGCTGTTACGTTAACAGCTGCCGGACCTTTCTGGCCGTCCTGAATTTCGAACTCAACGTTCTGGCCTTCGGCCAGAGTTTTGAAGCCATTACCCTGAATAGCGGAAAAGTGTACGAATACATCTTTGCTGCCATCAGCCGGAGTAATGAAGCCAAAACCTTTAGACTCGTTGAACCACTTAACCTGACCTTTAATCTTTGCCATTTGAAAAATTCCTTAGATTGTTTTCTTCGCCCGCAGGCATTACAGAGATAAAACTGACACATTACTGCATGAGGCACTAATATAAGGCTCGGCAGAGAAGCGGTATTCAACGACAACGTGTTTACTCAGGACTTCTTTACTGAAAATGCCACACATAAACAGAACTGTACCTCGTTTAACCCGAAACTGTTATCACATACAACGTTAATTATGGCAAGCCATTTTTAAACATGTCTCGATCAGCCGCACAAATCTCGATACGCCTTCCACTTTTTTGCACATTTATGCAACGGAATACGTGCCGATATATCGATGCACTTAACCATACCATTACAAACAGATACTTGACCTGATGCAGTTTCTAACATAGTTCAATAACTTCAGTTCTTCCAGAGCAGCACTACAACTTATTACGCAATGCGAGCGATATCACTTTTTATGATATATAACGAATAAAATATTATATAAATTCACCTCACAAAACAGTCAGTTAACAACAAACACGAACACAATGAAGAAACTATACTTAAGGCATATTATTATTTTAAAATAAGAAAAATTGATGAATTACTAAAAAGTGAGAAGAGAAACGTTTCGCTAATAAACAATACCGTGATTGATCACTATTCCGATGTAAACATCCCAATGACTTAGTGAGGTAAATATCTTTTTCTGATATCGATATTATGAAATAAATAACACGATAAATAATTGAAGTCAGACCAGAGTATTAATTTGAATCAATTGCACCACTATAGTGCATATATGAATGATAAGATGAGTAACCCGTCTGCACCTGGGTTACTCAAATTTGAGGAAGAATTACCGTTCAGCTACCAGACGGATGATATCGTCATCTTCAGCAGCTTTTTGGTTCTCAGCAGCACTGGCATTCGTTTTTTCAGGTTCGCTTGCTTCGCACAAACGACGTAACAGCGCATTTTGCCGTTTTTGCTGATCCAGCAATGCCTCAAGAAGTTCAATCTGTTCGTTAGTCCGTGAACTGGCACGGTTGATGAAAAACCACAAGATGAGCCCAATAGCGAGAACAACCACCGATACAACCAAAGACGCAATGTTCATCACGCCTGAATTTACAACTTCGTTCATTTCACCACCTCTAAGTAGAGGCGCCATTCTACCACTGCTACACAGGAAGGAAATCTACTGTTGAAAAAATGATATCACCATGGGATAAATTGATTGATGGTACAAATTCCGTTGAAAAATTGTACATCCTGATCGCACATCATATTGAATACCTGCGCCCATAGCAGCAAGCAAGCCAGCACAGCGACAACCAGAACGCCCCATCGAAACTTTTTCACTCCAGTCTCCGTTTAAACTACCTTATGTCATTAAACTATCATGCGTTAGTTAAACAGCGCCTAACTATGTCGATATTCGTGCTTTTTCGGAACTATACGCTTGCTTCAGCCCATATTACCGCTACGATTAGGCGAACAAAAAAGAGAAGAGGTCATAATGCGATTCATTATTCGCACAATTATGTTGATAGCACTGGTATGGACAGGATTATTACTAAGCGGATATGGCGTTCTGATTGGAAGCAAGGAAAATGCCGCAGGGTTAGGTTTGCAATGTTCCTATCTGACCGCCAGAGGCACCAGCACGGTACAATATCTGCACACTAAAAGTGGGCTTTTCGGGATAACAGATTGCCCGCTGTTACGTAAAATCAATAACGTTGTAGATAATGGTTAAAGGCATAAATAACTACTTAAACCGAAGATAAAAAGCACATTCATCGCCATAGCGTACTATGTTACGCCATTTGTAACTTTATTTAACCCACGCGAAATACAGAACCTGTCTGAATATTATACAGACAGGTTCTTCCTCTAATCAGAACGGATAGTCGTGATACCCCATTTGAGAGGAAATTTTACGCGCCGCCGTATGCAGCATAGTCACGTACTCCTGCAAACGCTCCTCAGAAAAACGCAGGGTCGGGAAGGAAATACTCAAACCAGCAATAACCACGCCAAAGCGGTCAAATACCGGAACTGCGATACAGCGCAGCCCCTCTTCCTGCTCTTCGTTATCTTCGCCATAACCTTGCTCACGCACCTGATCCAACACCGGTAATAACGCTTCCGTGCTGGTAATGGTACGATCGGTACTGCGTTTATACTCAACGCCTTCAAGGATTTGCTTCACTTCATCACGATCGCGCCAGGCCAGCAAGACTTTACCAATCGCAGTACTGTAAAGCGGATTACGACGACCAACCCGTGAATACATGCGCAAATTGTACATAGAGTCAATTTTGTGGATGTAAACAATGCTGTCTTCATCCAGCGCACCAAGGTGGATGGTCTCTTTGGTCAGGCGGGAAAGATCACGCATCTGGATATCTGCGCTACGAATAAGATCAACATTTTGTAACGCCCGGGCGCCCAGTTCAAACAATTTTAGCGTCAGCGAATATTTCTCCGACTCCCCTTCCTGCGCCACATAGCCCAGGGTTTTCATGGTCTGTAAAAAGCGATAAACGGTGCTTTTTGACATCATGACGCGCTGTGACAGCTCGGTTATCCCTATTTCGCGCTCTTCGCCCAGCGCCTGCAGAATGCCAAAAACTTTCAGTACAGAAGATACAGAATCAGGCTGTTTATCCAGATCTGCGTTAGCCATTTATCACCTCATTGCGAGTGTTTTATAAAAATCAGAACTGTTTTTTATTATAATTTCGTGCCTGGGTGGTCGCAATCCATCTTTTGCCGGTTAGTTACAATTCTGCGACATCCGCAGTGAATATCAGTGCTAGAATCATAACCCTGTTGATTATTACCAAAAGATATAAAATTCCTATGCCAAAAGTTCAGGCCGATGGTCTGCCGTTGCCTCAGCGATACGGCGCGATTTTGACCATTATTATTGGTATTTCGATGGCGGTCCTCGACGGCGCTATCGCCAACGTCGCCTTACCAACAATCGCCACAGACCTTCATGCCACGCCAGCCAGCTCCATCTGGGTAGTGAACGCCTATCAAATCGCCATTGTCGTCTCTCTGCTCTCATTCTCGTTTCTGGGAGATATGTTTGGCTACCGACGCATTTATAAATGCGGTCTGGTGGTTTTTCTGTTGTCTTCGCTGTTCTGCGCCCTTTCTGATTCGCTGCAAATGCTCACCCTGGCGCGCGTAATACAAGGTTTCGGCGGCGCAGCACTGATGAGCGTCAATACTGCACTTATCCGCCTGATCTACCCGCAGCGTTTTCTGGGTAGGGGGATGGGAATTAACTCGTTTATTGTCGCCGTCTCCTCGGCTGCCGGTCCGACAATTGCAGCGGCAATTCTTTCCTTTGCTTCCTGGAAATGGTTATTTTTAATCAACGTGCCGTTGGGTATTATCGCTCTGCTTCTGGCGATGCGTTTTCTGCCACCTAATGGTTCTCGCTCCAGTAAGCCGCGTTTTGACCTACCCAGCGCCGTGATGAACGCGTTAACCTTCGGCCTGCTTATTACTGCGTTGAGTGGTTTCGCTCAGGGGCAATCGCTGACGTTGATTGCTGCGGAACTGGCGGTAATGGTTGTCGTGGGTATTTTCTTTATTCGCCGCCAGCTTGCTCTTCCCGTACCGCTGCTACCGGTGGATTTACTGCGCATTCCGCTGTTTTCACTTTCTATTTGCACATCTATTTGCTCTTTCTGCGCACAGATGTTGGCAATGGTTTCCCTGCCCTTTTACCTGCAAACCGTGCTTGGGCGCAGTGAAGTAGAAACGGGTTTACTCCTGACGCCGTGGCCGTTAGCTACCATGGTGATGGCACCGCTGGCAGGCTATCTGATAGAACGCGTACATGCAGGGTTACTTGGTGCTTTGGGATTGTTCATTATGGCTGCGGGTCTGTTTTCACTGGTTCTGCTGCCCGCTTCTCCTGCGGATATCAACATTATCTGGCCAATGGTCTTATGCGGCGCCGGATTTGGCTTATTCCAGTCACCCAATAACCACACCATCATCACCTCCGCTCCTCGAGAACGTAGCGGTGGTGCCAGTGGCATGTTAGGTACAGCTCGTCTGCTTGGTCAGAGTAGCGGCGCGGCTCTGGTGGCTCTGATGTTAAATCAGTTTGGCGATAATGGTACGCACGTCTCGCTGATGACTGCGGCTATTCTGGCCGTGATTGCTGCTTGCGTCAGTGGGTTACGGATTACCCAACCACGATCCCAGCCATAAAAAAAGCGCGTCGATCAGGACGCGCTTTTTAGCATTTACTTCATATTACTTCAGATATTCACCCGTGCGCAGAGCTTCAATACGTTTATCCAGCGGCGGGTGAGTCATGAACAGCTCACTCAGCGATTTCGATTTACCATTAATGCAGAAAGCCATCATGCTGGTTGCTTCTTGCGGCTCATAGCTGGTTTTCAGGCGCTGCAGGGCGGCAATCATTTTTTCACGCCCAACCAGTTTGGCAGACCCCGCATCGGCGTGGAATTCACGATGACGCGAGAACCACATGGTAATAATGCTCGCCAGAATACCAAATACCAGCTCCAGCACCGTCGCGACAGCAAAGTAGATCAGAGGGTTGCCGTTGCTCTCTTCACCTTCGTCACGGTTACCGCCCATAAAGCCAGCAGCCAGCTGCGCGAGAATACGAGAAATAAAGATAACGAAGGTGTTCACCACGCCCTGAATCAGCGTCATCGTGACCATATCACCATTGGCAATGTGGCTGATTTCGTGAGCGATTACTGCCTCGGCTTCATCCGGGCTCATGTTTTGCAACAAACCGGTGCTGACAGCAACCAGAGAAGCATCACGGCGCGCACCGGTTGCAAAGGCGTTGATATCCGGCGCATGGTAGATAGCCACTTGCGGCATAGCAATCCCAGCCTGACGTGCCTGGGTTGCAACAGTATTGATCAGCCAACGTTCCCTTTCGTTACGCGGTTGCTCGATCACTTCCCCGCCAACAGATCGTAATGCCATCCATTTGGACATCAGAAGCGAAACGAAGGAACCACCAAAACCGAACAGCAAGGCCATAATCATCAGCCCCTGAACGCTGCTCGACTGTATCCCTGTCAGGCTCAGTACCAGCCCGAAAACGACCATCACGGCCAGGTTCGTTAGCAGGAAGAGCGCGATTCGCATCATAATTTTCTTTTTACCTCAGTTTAACAAAACGCAATATGCGATACCCACATCGTATGGGCTACGTGACTATTTTCAAGTCCGGATAGCGCGTAAGTCACCAGAAAGACACAACTTTACATTTTGTAGCATCTGATTTACGGCATCTTGCCACTGTTAAAAAATCAGGCACAATTTCTTGTGCCTGATTGATGTTACTTGACGGGAGCGGGCTGTTCCGCAGGTCTGGCTTTTTCCAGACGCGCTAAATCAAGCGCGATGTTTACTGTTTCATCCAGATACGGATCTGGCTCCTTGTAATCTTTTGGCAGATCGTCCAGTTTCTTCAACTCCGGTTTTCCTTCGCGTTTAAAGCGATCGTTCAACCGCGCCAGACGCGTCGCATCGTCTTCGTTATTCTCTTTTTCACGCACAGCGTAATTCAGAGAAACGATGTTGCGTTTGTCCTTCATGGCGTTGAAGCGAGCGATATCCTTCATGATGTTCTGGAACTCAGGATCCTTCGCAATACGCGCATTATGTTCCTTCAGCAACTCCGGTTCAAACGCCGTTAAGTCTCCTGATTTCACATAGGTTGCAGCGTCAATGCTATCCCACGGCAGCGCGTTATCTTCGAATTTCTCACCGGTTTCCGTCTCTTCATTGCCCGTAGGCATGATGATATCTGGCGTTACGCCTTTACGTTGCGTACTGCCGCCGTTAACGCGATAGAATTTCTGGATTGTGTACTGTACTGAACCCAGCGCCGGCCATTCAGGACGTAACATCTGATCGTAGATGCGGTTCAGAGAACGATACTGCTGGACTGTGCCTTTACCGAATGTCGGCTCACCCACAACCAGCGCACGACCGTAATCCTGCATGGCAGCAGCAAAGATTTCCGAAGCCGAAGCACTGAAACGGTCAACCAGCACCACCAACGGGCCTTTATAGAAAACCTGACCGTCGTTATCGCTATCTTCGCGAACCTTGCCGTTGTTATCACGAACCTGCACAATCGGACCGGAAGGAATAAACAGCCCTGAGAGCGATACAGCTTCAGTCAGCGCCCCACCACCGTTACTACGCAGGTCGATAATGACACTGCTGACATTTTGTTTTTCCAGTTTCTGCAGTTGAACTTTGACATCGTCCGTCAAGCCAACATAGAAGCCCGGAATATCCAGCACACCGACTTTTTCTTTGCCGACAGTCTTCACAGACATTTTAACTGCACGGTCTTCCAGACGAATGCGCTCACGCGTCAGCGTTACTGTCCGGGTCTTGGTTCCTTTACCCGCAGGTAAAATTTCCAGACGAACCTTACTGCCTTTCGGCCCTTTGATTAAGGCAACGACATCATCAAGACGCCAGCCAATCACATCAACCATCGGTTTACCGGTTTGTCCGACACCGACAATTTTGTCACCAACGCTGATAGCTTTACTCTTCGCTGCCGGCCCACCCGCCACCATTGAATTGATAACGGTGTAGTCATCATCCATTTGCAGCACTGCGCCAATACCTTCCAGCGACAAACTCATTTCAGTATTGAACTGTTCGGTATTGCGCGGAGAAAGGTAGTTGGTATGCGGATCAATTTCGCGTGCAAACGCCGTCATTGCCAGCGAGAAAACATCTTCGCTGTTGGTTTGCGCCAGACGACGAATAGCAAATTTGTAGCGGCGAGTCAGGGTTTCACGAATTTCTTTATCCGTCTTTCCCGTTAGCTTCAGACTTAACTCGTCGAATTTGACTTTGCTGTCCCACAGCGCGTTCAACTCGGCCTCGTTTTTCGGCCAGGGCGCTTTGCTGCGGTCAAGGTTATAAGTGTCGTTGCCGGTGAAATCCATCGGCTTTTCCAGTACCGACAACGCATACTGGTAACGTTCAAAACGGCGTTTTTGCGCCAGATTGTAGAGATCGTAGAAAACGTCGAGTTTGCCTGAACGCAGTTCATCGCCCAACTCGGTTTTCTTTTTCGCGAACTGTTCAACATCGCTTGCCAACAGCACATTGTGGCTGTAATCAAGCAAATTCAGGTAGCGGTCAAAGATTTTGGCCGAGAACGCCTGATCGAGATCGAACTGACGATAATGGGAACGGGTGAAGCGCGACGTTACGCGCTCACTCACAGTCGCATGCTGCGTCTCTTCCTTTAATACCGGAATTTGATCAGCACGCGTAATATCTTCTACAGCGAAGGTCTGGCCTGCTATTGCAAGCAGGCCAGCTAACGCGGTAAGCCTAAAAAACATGTTCATGCCTGGCCCGGCCTCCGTTTCAGAACACCAGGTGTTCTGCGCGCACAATCAAAGACATACCCGAATTCAGTTGGACGCGGACGCCGTCTTTGGTGATTTCTAATACGGTGGCATCCATCGCGTTTTGACCAGCTTTCACCTTCAGGGCTTGTCCGACAGTCAGAGCTGAAATGTCAGAAACCGGGGTATGCTGTTCTTCGCGAGGTGCTTTTACTGTTTTTGGCGCTTTCTCAGCCGGTTTTTGCGCGCGAGGTTTGCGCTCGGCGCCTTCTTTACGGCGTTGCGCGGCAGGACGTGGTTTACGTTCGCGGCGTGGTGCATCTTCTTTCTCACCAGAAGCTGCGGCAGCTTCGCGTTTTTTCGCTTGCTGTTCAGCACGCTGAGCCTGAACGCGTGCTTTCGCTTCTTCAAGCTGTTTGCGAGCATGTTCTACATGCTGCTCGTCCAGCTCACCGCATGGGTTGCCGTCAAGATCGACACGCGTTGCGCCGGGTTTAACACCGTAAAGGTAACGCCAGCTCGAAGTGTAGAGACGTAAAGCAGATCGCAGTTGCGTTTTGCTCAGGTTCATTTCCCCGGCAACACGATCGACCAAATCCTGAAAAATACCGATTTTCAGCGGACGCGCTTCACCTTCCGCACTGAAACAGTGGGGAAAACGTTCGGCCAGAAACGCGATTACTTCTTTACTGCTATTCAACTTAGGTTGATTTTCCATGAAATTTCCTGATTACAACGGACGTAGCCAACAAGCGCAGGCATGAACAGGCGTCATTATAATGACGCCATCAGTAAATGCTACGTTATCCGTTGATTATCCTGCGACGCTCGCAAAGAATTTTTTGTAATCCGTCGTTGCAAGCACCTTTTCAAGCTGTGCCACAAGCTGACGTAAGCCTTGCTCGTCCTCGTCTGTAAAGCGACCGAAGACGGTACTGTCGATGTCGAGAACACCAATAATCTGATTATTCACCACCAGCGGCAGGACAATTTCAGAATTACTCGCCGCATCACAAGCAATATGCCCGTCAAAAGCGTGAACATCCTCGATTCGTTGTACTTGATTGCGGGCAACCGCAGTGCCACACACGCCGCGCCCGACGGGGATCCGAACACAGGCAATTTTGCCCTGAAATGGTCCGAGCACCAGCGTATCGTCCTCAAGTAAATAAAAACCGGCCCAGTTTACGTCTGTCAGACGTTCGTATAACAACGCGCTGGTGTTTGCCAGCGTTGCCAGAAAACTGGTTTCTCCCGCCATCAGCGCATTAAAGTCGCGGTTTAAGTCCGCGTAAAATTCTGTTTTGTTCATTATATAATCACTTAGTTGTCTTACCTGAAACTGCCAGCCTATTAAAATAAGCATTAAATGCGTTAATGCTCAAGATCATTCCCATCATGGGTTAAGATTAATGCTAATTCTTACTATATTTGGCTCGTCATGGCACTTAACACCCCGCAAATTACGCCAACAAAAAAGATAACAGTGAGCTCAATCGGCGAGGAACTGCCGCGTGGTGATTACCAACGTTGCCCGCAATGTGACATGCTGTTTAGCCTGCCCGAGATAAATTCGCATCAAAGTGCCTATTGTCCGCGCTGTCAGGCCAAAATTCGTGACGGGCGTGACTGGTCGCTAACGCGCCTGGCGGCAATGGCGTTCACCATGCTGTTGCTGATGCCGTTTGCCTGGGGCGAACCACTGTTGCATATCTGGCTGTTAGGTATTCGTATTGACGCCAACGTCATGCAGGGCATCTGGCAAATGACTAAACAAGGTGATCCTGTAACGGGCGCGATGGTCTTTTTCTGCGTTATCGGCGCCCCACTTATCCTCGTCACATCTATTGCTTATTTGTGGTTTGGCAACCGACTGGGGATGAACTTACGCCCGGTACTGCTGATGCTTGAGCGACTGAAAGAGTGGGTGATGCTGGATATCTACCTGGTCGGCATTGGTGTTGCATCTATAAAGGTACAGGATTATGCCCATATCCAGGCTGGTGTCGGCTTATTCTCTTTTGTGGCGTTGGTGATTTTAACGACGGTGACGTTGTCACATCTTAATGTTGAACAGCTGTGGGAGCGATTTTACCCTGAACGCCCTGCCACGCGCAGGGACGCGAAACTACGCGTTTGCCTGGGGTGTCACTTTACCGGCTATCCTGATCCGCGAGGTCGCTGCCCCCGCTGCCATATCCCGCTTCGCCTGCGTCGTCATCATAGTCTTCAAAAATGTTGGGCGGCGCTGTTGGCTTCAGTCGTCTTGTTGTTACCAGCCAACCTGTTGCCTATCTCGATCATTTATCTGAACGGTGGACGACAAGAAGATACGATTCTTTCCGGCATTATGTCGCTGGCAAATAGCAATATTGCGGTCGCCGGAATTGTGTTTATCGCCAGTATTCTGGTGCCGTTTACCAAAGTGATTGTTATGTTCACTTTATTATTGAGCATTCATTTTAAATGCCAGCAAGGGCTACGCACGCGAATACTGTTACTGCGAATGGTGACCTGGATTGGTCGCTGGTCGATGCTCGATCTGTTTGTCATTTCTTTAACTATGTCGCTGATCAATCGCGATCAGATCCTCGCTTTTACTATGGGACCGGCTGCGTTTTATTTCGGCGCAGCGGTTATTTTAACTATTCTTGCAGTGGAATGGCTGGACAGCCGCTTACTTTGGGATGCACATGAGTCAGGAAACGCCCGCTTCGACGACTGAAGCGCAGATTAAAACTAAACGCCGTATCTCACCTTTCTGGCTACTGCCGTTCATTGCGCTAATGATTGCCGGCTGGCTGATTTGGGACAGTTATCAGGATCGGGGGAACACCGTCACCATCGACTTTATGTCGGCGGACGGCATTGTCCCTGGCCGCACACCTGTTCGTTATCAGGGTGTTGAAGTCGGAACAGTTCAGGATGTCAGCCTCAGCGATGATCTTCGTAAGATTGAAGTCAGGGTCAGCATCAAGTCCGATATGAAAGATGCGCTGCGCGAAGAGACGCAGTTCTGGCTGGTGACACCAAAAGCCTCTCTGGCAGGTGTCTCCGGGCTGGATGCGCTGGTTGGGGGTAACTATATCGGCATGATGCCAGGCAAAGGCAAAGAGCAGGATCACTTTGTCGCCCTCGATACCCAACCGAAATATCGACTGGATAATGGTGATCTGATGATCCACCTACAGGCTCCCGATCTTGGTTCGCTGAATAGTGGTTCGCTGGTCTATTTTCGCAAGATCCCGGTGGGACGTGTCTACGACTATGCGATCAACCCCAATAACCAGGGCGTGGTGATTGATGTCCTGATTGAGCGGCGTTTTACCGATCTGGTGAAAAAAGGGAGTCGCTTCTGGAACGTTTCTGGCGTTGATGCCAATGTCAGTATCAGTGGTGCGAAAGTGAAACTGGAAAGTCTGGCTGCGCTGGTTAACGGTGCGATTGCCTTCGATTCGCCGGAAGAGTCGAAACCTGCTGAAGCGGAAGATACCTTTGGTTTGTATGAAGATCTCGCCCACAGCCAGCGTGGGGTAATCATAAAACTGGAACTGCCGAGCGGTGCCGGATTAACCGCCGACTCAACGCCGTTAATGTATCAGGGGCTGGAAGTCGGACAACTGACGAAACTGGATTTAAACCCAGGCGGCAAAGTCACCGGAGAAATGACCGTTGATCCCAGCGTCGTAACGCTGTTACGGGAAAATACCCGCATCGAATTACGCAACCCGAAATTATCCCTCAGCGATGCCAACCTCAGCGCCCTGCTCACGGGCAAAACCTTCGAGCTGGTGCCAGGCGATGGTGAGCCGCGCAAGGAGTTTGTCGTTGTGCCTGGGGAGAAAGCCCTGCTGCATGAACCTGATGTTCTGACGCTGACCCTGACCGCGCCAGAAAGTTACGGTATTAATGCAGGCCAGCCGCTCATTCTGCATGGCGTGCAGGTCGGTCAGGTAATTGAACGTAAACTCACCAGCAAAGGCGTCACCTTTACCGTCGCCATTGAACCACAGCATCGCGAGCTGGTAAAAGGCGACAGCAAATTTGTCGTCAACAGCCGTGTCGATGTGAAAGTGGGACTGGACGGCGTTGAGTTTCTCGGTGCCAGCGCCTCTGAATGGATCAACGGAGGAATACGTATTCTGCCGGGCGATAAAGGCGAAATGAAAGCCAGCTATCCGCTGTATGCCAATCTGGAAAAAGCCCTGGAAAACAGCCTTAGCGATTTGCCCACCACGACCGTGAGTTTGAGTGCAGAAACGTTACCAGACGTGCAGGCGGGATCGGTAGTGCTGTACCGTAAGTTTGAGGTTGGCGAAGTCATCACCGTGCGCCCACGGGCTAACGCCTTTGATATCGATCTGCATATTAAGCCGGAATATCGCAACCTTCTGACCAGCAACAGCGTGTTCTGGGCAGAAGGCGGAGCGAAAGTTCAGCTTAATGGTAGCGGCCTGACCGTACAGGCTTCGCCACTTTCACGGGCGTTAAAGGGGGCTATCAGCTTCGATAACCTCAGCGGCGCCAGCGCCAGCCAGCGTAAAGGTGATAAGCGTATTCTTTATGCATCAGAAACGGCGGCTCGTGCGGTCGGCGGACAGATTACGCTCCACGCTTTTGATGCCGGAAAACTGGCGGTCGGTATGCCAATTCGCTACCTCGGTATTGATATCGGGCAAATCCAGACGCTGGATCTGATAACCGCACGTAATGAAGTACAGGCAAAAGCGGTGCTCTATCCGGAATATGTCCAGACTTTCGCTCGCGGTGGCACACGCTTTTCGGTGGTCACACCGCAGATTTCGGCTGCCGGCGTTGAGCACCTTGATACCATCCTCCAGCCGTATATTAACGTCGAACCCGGACGTGGTAATCCTCGCCGCGACTTTGAATTACAGGAGGCTACCATTACCGATTCTCGTTACCTGGATGGCTTAAGCATTATTGTTGAAGCGCCAGAAGCCGGATCGTTAGGCATCGGTACGCCGGTACTGTTCCGTGGTCTGGAAGTGGGTACGGTCACTGGAATGACGCTGGGCACACTATCGGATCGGGTGATGATTGCGATGCGCATCAGTAAACGCTACCAGCACCTGGTGCGGAACAATTCCGTCTTCTGGCTGGCATCGGGCTACAGTCTGGACTTTGGTCTTACAGGCGGCGTAGTGAAAACCGGTACGTTTAACCAGTTTATCCGTGGCGGGATCGCTTTTGCCACTCCGCCTGGTACTCCGCTGGCACCGAAAGCCCAGGAAGGCAAACACTTCTTGTTGCTGGAAAGCGAACCGAAAGAGTGGCGTGAGTGGGGAACCGCGCTACCCAAATAATGCACACTGCTCCGGCGTACCTGCGCCGGAGCGTTTATGCTAAACTGCGCGCCTGTTTTTTTGCCAGTGGTACATGCTCGTGGCCCAACACACCGTTTATTTCCCGGACGCCTTTCTGACGCAAATGCGTGAAGCAATGCCTTCGACGCTCTCATTTGATGATTTTCTCGCCGCCTGTCAGCGCCCGTTGCGCCGCAGCATTCGCGTTAATACGCTGAAAATCTCCGTTGCTGATTTCCTGCAATTAACCGCTCCTTATGGCTGGACGCTAACGCCGATCCCGTGGTGTGAAGAGGGTTTCTGGATCGAACGCGACGATGAAGATGCATTGCCGCTGGGTAGTACCGCTGAACATTTGAGTGGCCTGTTTTATATTCAGGAAGCCAGTTCAATGTTACCGGTTGCTGCATTGTTTGCCGATGGTAACGCCCCAAAACGGGTGATGGATGTCGCTGCTGCACCAGGCTCAAAAACGACGCAGATTGCCGCACGGATGAATAACGAAGGGGCGCTCCTTGCCAACGAGTTTTCCGCCAGCCGGGTTAAAGTGTTACATGCCAATATCAGCCGCTGCGGTATCAGTAACGTGGCTCTGACTCATTTTGATGGTCGCGTGTTTGGTGCAGCGTTGCCAGAAATGTTCGATGCTATTTTGCTGGATGCTCCCTGCTCCGGCGAAGGTGTGGTGCGTAAAGATCCCGATGCGCTGAAAAACTGGTCACCAGAAAGCAATCAGGAGATCGCAGCCACCCAGCGGGAACTGATCGACAGTGCCTTTCATGCGTTACGTCCTGGCGGCACGCTGGTTTACTCGACCTGTACTTTAAACCGGGAAGAGAACGAAGCCGTTTGCCTGTGGCTGAAAGAGACTTACCCTGATGCTGTAGAGTTTTTACCGCTGGGCGATCTCTTCTCTGGCGCGGACAAGGCGCTGACCGAGGAAGGCTTTTTGCACGTCTTCCCACAAATTTATGATTGCGAAGGCTTTTTCGTTGCTCGTCTGCGTAAAACTCAGGCGATTCCCGCGTTGCCTGCGCCGAAATATAAAGTGGGCAATTTTCCGTTTACCCCGGTGAAAGATCGCGAAACCGCACAAATTCGGCAGGCAGCTGCAAGTGTCGGCTTAAACTGGGATGAAAACCTGCGCCTCTGGCAGCGCGATAAAGAAATCTGGTTATTCCCGGTGGGCATTGAAGCGTTGATCGGTAAGGTCCGGTTTTCCCGTCTGGGGATTAAACTTGCTGAAACGCATAACAAAGGTTATCGCTGGCAGCATGAAGCCGTCATTGCCCTTGCCTCCCCCGACCACACTAACGCGTTTGAACTGACACCGCAGGAAGCGGAAGAGTGGTATCGCGGGCGCGACGTCTACCCGCAAACCGCGCCAGTTACGGATGATGTGCTGGTCACCTTCCAGCATCAGCCAATCGGTTTAGCCAAACGTATTGGCTCACGGCTGAAAAACAGTTACCCACGGGAGCTGGTACGTGACGGAAAACTGTTTACCGGTAACGCCTGACAACGCACAAAAAAAGCGCACGTTTTGACTGGCGCATTCGGCTGCCTCAACTACGCTGAAAAATAGTGCGATCGGACTGGTCGTACCACAACCGGCACTTAAATGGAGAGCATGAAGATGAAAACCAGTGTACGCATAGGCGCTTTTGAAATCGACGACGGCGAGTTAACCGGCGAATCGCCTGGTGACCGAACGTTAACCATCCCCTGTAAATCTGACCCGGATTTATGTATGCAACTTGATGCCTGGGACGCCGAAACCAGCATTCCAGCCCTGCTAAACGGCGAACACTCTGTCCTTTACCGTACCCGCTACGATCAAAAGTCTGATGCCTGGATTATGCGTCTTGCCTGATCCAAAAAGAACCCGTCGGCATGACGGGTTATTTATCCTGGTTATTTCCCCCGTTGTAAAATCTCCCCTAAACTTAACGGTACGGCACCGCACTTCGAGGATGAAATGTTCGCGCTGGTACTTTTTGTTTGCTATCTGGACGCTGGTTGTGACGATATTGTGGTTGATGTCTACAATACGGAACAGCAGTGCCTCTATTCAATGGACGATCAACGGATCCGTCACGGCGGCTGTTTTCCGATTGAGGATTTTATTGATGGTTTCTGGCGACCTGCACACGAGTACAGTGACTTTTAATTATTGCAGTTGCACAAGAGTCAACTCACCTCCGAAGACGGCGCCGGTATCAATATAATGCAAGTTACCGATATCCACGCGATGCCGTAATGGCGTATGCCCAAACCAGAAATGATCGGCACCTG
Source organism: Escherichia sp. 93.1518 (assembly GCF_013368915.2). Lineage (NCBI taxonomy): Bacteria > Pseudomonadati > Pseudomonadota > Gammaproteobacteria > Enterobacterales > Enterobacteriaceae > Escherichia > Escherichia sp. 93.1518. The sequence goes on along the minus strand of NZ_JABWMT020000001.1, from coordinate 33,127 downwards.
TAATTCCCTGCCCTTTTTGACTCCCACGCAATCGCGATCGACTCCACAACACCTGATGCAGATCGACTTCCTTATGCCACTCATAAATATCGTTGGGGTAATCCGCATGGGCGATGACATGCAATCCGCTACTACAGCTTAATTCAATTATCCACGGCAAAGACCAGCACTTTTCCAGCGCCATTCTCGCCTGCTCGCATTGGCGCCCGGTCAGTGTGGCAAACCAGTCACCGCCATTCATAAACCACAAAGACATCTGCTGTGAATCCAGCGCATCTATCGCCATCTGCTCATGATTGCCCCTTACCGCTCTGACCCAGCGTTGATCCAGTAATTGCAGGCAACGCAAACTCTCCGGGCCACGATCGATAACGTCCCCAACCGTGATCAGCAAGTCTTGCCACGGGTCAAACCGGCAGTACCACAATTTCTTACGCAGTTGCGCCAGGCAGCCATGAATATCCCCCACCAGCCAGATATGTCGCCACTGACTGCCATCAATCTTCTGATAGATGTGTCTCGCCTGTTTCATCAATTCCTTACTCCCGCGCAGAAGATCACATTATCTTAACAAGAATGTTAAAAAAGCCTGGACTGAAGCAGTAGAGTGTGTGTTATGGTTGATGGTGAAGTCAGTGCAGTAAAAACTGTGATGTAATCATCAAACTGGCTTTATAGATAAAAAGAGACCGAACACGATTCCTGTATTCGGTCCAGGGAAATGGCTCTTGGGAGAGAGCCGTGCGCTAAAAGTTGGCATTAATGCAGGCTTAGTTGCCTTGCCCTTTAAGAATAGATGACGACGCCAGGTTTTCCAGTCCGCGCGTAAAGTGGTCAGAAAAAAAGCGCGTTTATCATCCTCTTAAATGTTAAAAACCGCCCGTTCTGGTGAAAGCATACGGGCGGTTTTTTATTGGAAATCAAAAGACTACTATAGATAATTAACAGAGTTTCTCAGCTCTTTCAATAAACGGTGCCAGACTCATTTTTTCACCTGGTTTGTTAGGATCATCAATCTGGATCACTGAGATAGGCTGGGCGTTGGTCTTTCCGCTGGTAACTTCTTTTTGCGCGACATCGTTCAAAGGGTACTGCACCAGAGTGCTGGGGTTAATGACATACAACGCATTGCCCGGTCGGCATGTCAGCATCACTTCTTCACGATTAAATGCCCATTTGTCTTTGCCAATTTCAAAGCGACTAACGGTGATCACTTGTGGCGCCGCCAGCGCCGCTGCCGAACTGGTAAGCAATACAAATGCCAGAATACTTTGTTTCATCATTTTCGTAATCCATCAAAAAGGTTCGAGAGTTGCCAGCAGGCTGATAATCACCAGCACTACCGCACCTATCGCCCATTCGAGTTTTGTCATCCACACAAACCACGGAGCCGCACGGTCTTCATCTTGCCCCATCCGTGGCACCAGAACATAACGATTTGCCAGTGCAATGGCTACCATAATCATCACCAGTATGGCTTTGAGCAATAAAAGTTGCCCCCAGTAAGTCGCAAGTGTTGGGGGAAATCCGGTAATGAATAATGCATTAAGCACGCCGCTTGCCAGCACGCCAATCACCGCAAAATGCCCACACCAGGAGAATCGCACCAGTGCATGAATGGCCTGACGTCGCCAGCGCCCTTTCACCAACCGCATACACCAGACAACCGGCAGCAAGCCACCAAACCATGCAGCCGCGCAAATCAGATGTACAGCGTGATTCGTCTGATGGATTTTCGCCGTTAATCCTTCGTTTAACGTCGCATGTCCTACTCCCGCCATCAGGATAAATTGCGCGGTAGTTAGCACAAACAACAAACGTGGCATGTTCCCTGGTTGCATCAGAGCTACAGTTAGCGTAACGAGGGCGAGAACGATTTGCCAAATCCAGACACCACCAAACTGCGTTTGTAACACCGATTGCCAAATGTTCAACGAAACCACATCCGACCATCCCGCGCCCATCAACCCGCCCTGAACGGCGAACATCGCAGCGGCGCTGCTCAAACTCAAGACGGCAGCATGTTGTTGTAAACGCAGAAAACGTTTCGTCAGCAAGCGACGAAGTGCCATTGGAGCCAGCCATGCGCCATACATCGCGAAGCCAAAGACCAGCATCAGGGAGGTAAAATGGATAAATCGCAGTGCGACCCAGGTAAACGCCAGCATGTTTTATTTCACTGTAAAGGTGTAATGCCCTTTGGTTTTATGCCCGTCCACCGAGACAACATGCCAGTTGACGGTATAACTTCCGGGCTTCAGGGCGTCGGCAAGCGGAACAATCAATTGGTTTTTGTCTTGTTCATTACGCTTCGCGGGTAATGTTTTAATATCTTCATTCTTTGAACCGATGATTTTGGCGCCGCTGAATCCGGGTTCAATACTTTCAGAGAAGTTTAAAGTAATGGCCTGTGGGGCAGCAGTAACCTCCGCATTCGCCGCAGGATACTGATGCGTCAGATGCGCATGTGCCCAGACAGAAGGCGCCAGCGAAGCGGCAAAAAATACGAGTGCGTAACGAAGAGAGCGTGCAGTTGAAACCATATTATCTATTCCTTTTTGTAATAACTTTTTTACAGAGCATAACCTTGTCTAATGATAGAGTCGAGGATCATCAATTCCGGCTTGCCATCCTGGCTGACTCTTAGTAACTTTTGCCCGCAATTAACGAGGAGACACAATATGCTGAAGAATCTGGCTAAACTGGATCAAACTGAAATGGATAAAGTTAATGTCGATCTGGCTGCTGCCGGGGTGGCATTTAAAGAACGTTACAATATGCCGGTAATTGCTGAGGCGGTTGAACGTGAACAACCGGAACACCTGCGAAGCTGGTTTCGTGAGCGCCTTATCACCCACCGTCTCGCCTCTGTAAATCTGTCACGTTTACCTTACGAGCCTAAACTTAAATAAACCTTATATTAAGTTACACTTTCTTACATGATGCCTGCTAAATTGTGAGTATTTTCTTATACGCATCAATATTTGCGGACACTGTGAAAAGGAAGTCATCATGACATACAGGAAAGTCGCAGCAGCACAATATGAGCCTCGTAATGCCTCACTCACTGAGCAGGTAGCCCATCATCTGGAGTTCGTGAGGGCTGCCGCCAGACAGCAGTGCGAACTTTTAGTTTTTCCCTCGCTTTCTCTATTGGGCTGTGATTATAAACGACGATCTCTGCCTGCCCCGCCCGACCTTTCGCTGTTAGCCCCGCTTTGTTATGCCGCGACAACATGGCGAATGACCATTATTACCGGCCTCCCCGTTGAACATAATGAACGTTTTATTCGTGGTATTGCAGTATTCGCCCCAGGGATGAACGCGCCCGGAATTTATCATCAAAGCCACGGCGCATGTCTGGATCGACATTCGAAAACCATCACTGTGGTGGATGGACAACCTGAAGGCATTGATATGCCCCCAACCTGTTCGCTGTTTACCACCGGTCAGTGCATCAGTGAGCCCGACCTGTTGGCTTCTACTCGCCACTTACAATTTTTCTCACATCAATTCTCCATCGCCGTCCTGATGGCTAATGCCCGGGGCAACAGCGCACTGTGGGATGAACATGGCAGCCTTATCGTCCGCGCCGATCGCGGTTCGTTATTGTTAGTTGGTCAACGCACATCGCAGGGTTGGCAAGGCGATATCATTCCATTACGCTAGGCGTTTTCGGCCCGGAGTTTTGCCATGCTGCGTATTATCGATACAGAAACCTGCGGTTTACAGGGAGGGATCGTCGAGATTGCCTCAGTTGATGTTGTTGATGGGAAAATCGTCAACCCCATGAGCCACCTGGTGCGCCCCGACCGTCCCATCAGCCCACAGGCTATGGCAATTCACCGAATTACCGAAGCCATGGTCGCCGACAAACCGTGGATTGAGGAGGTGATCCCGCACTACTATGGTAGTGAATGGTATGTCGCACACAACGCCAGCTTTGACCGCCGCGTACTGCCTGAAATGCCTGGCGAGTGGATCTGCACGATGAAACTGGCTCGTCGTTTGTGGCCAGGAATCAAGTACAGCAATATGGCGTTGTATAAAACACGTAAACTCAGTGTACAAACGCCGCCAGGCTTGCATCACCACCGTGCGCTGTATGACTGTTACATCACCGCAGCCTTGCTTATCGATATTATGAACACATCCGGCTGGACGGTGGAACAAATGGCGGATATCACTGGACGTCCATCATTGTTAACGACGTTCACGTTTGGCAAGTATCGCGGTAAAGCAGTATCAGAAGTTGCAGAGCGCGATCCGGGCTACCTGCGCTGGTTGTTTAATAACCTCGACAGTATGAGCCCGGAATTGCGTTTAACGTTGAAGCATTATCTGGAGAATGCTTAAGCCGCTGGCTGACCGGGTAATGTCCCCTGCGCCAGCGCAACCAGAAAAGCATATTCCATCGCCACACCTTCGTAAGATTTGAAGCGCCCCGATTTACCGCCGTGCCCTGAGTCCATGTCGGTACACAGCAATAACAGATGGTCATCGGTTTTAAGCTCGCGCAATTTAGCCACCCATTTTGCCGGTTCCCAGTATTGCACCTGTGAATCGTGTAAACCGGTCGTTACCAGCAAATGTGGATAAGGCTGCGCGGTGACGTTGTCATACGGGCTGTAGCTTTTCATATACTCATAATATTGCGGATCCTGCGGATTCCCCCACTCTTCAAATTCGCCAGTGGTAAGAGGTATTGATTCATCAAGCATCGTCGTCACGACATCAACAAACGGCACCTGAGCGATAACACCGTGGAACAGTTCGGGGCGTTCGTTAATCGCGACCCCCATCAGCATTCCCCCCGCACTGCCTCCCATTGCATAACAGAGCGAAGGAGAGCCATAGCCCAGTTTTAACAAAGCATCGCAGGCATCAAGGTAATCATTAAACGTATTTTTCTTCTTCAGGAATTTACCGTCTTCGTACCATTGTTGCCCCAGTTCGCCGCCACCACGAACATGCACAATGGCGTAGACAAATCCACGATCCAACAAACTCAGGCGGCTAAAACTGAAATCGGCATCTATGCTTGCGCCGTAAGAACCATAACCGTATACCAACAGCGGATTGTTGCCTTTCTGGAAGTGCTTACGATGATAGACCAGCGAAACCGGAACTTCGACGCCATCCCGGGCAGTGATCCACAAGTGTTCACTGCGGTAATTCGCCGCATCAAAACCGGGTACTTCAGTTTGTTTCAGCACGCGGCGCTCGCCGGTATCCATATCCAGTTCAAACAAAGTATCTGGCGTGGTCATGGAGGAATAACCGTAACGCAATCGCGCGGTTTCAGGTTCTGGATTGTAGGCAATCCAGGTCACGTAGGCCGGATCATCAAAGGCAATGCCGATGACTTCCCGTGTCTTGCGGTTAATTTGGCGCAAACTGGTTAACCCGCGCTGACGCTCTTCAACCACCAGCCAGTCGGTAAACAGCGTAAATCCTTCCAGCATGATGTTATCGCGTGGCGGAATTAACTCTTCCCACTGTTGCTCATCACGCATACGGGTACGGTATAAGCCAAAGTTTTTGCCGTTGCGGTTGGAACGCACATAAAACCGATGCTGGTAGTGATCAAGACTGTATTCGTGATCTTTGCGGCGCGGCAGAAAAACAAACGGCTCGGCATCGGCCATTTCCGCGTCCAGCAAGCGAACTTCACTGGTGGTGGCGCTGGCCAGGTGAATGACTACATAGTGCTTCGATGTCGTTTTATGCAAACTGACGTAATAGGTATCGTCTTTTTCTTCGTAGATCAGTTTATCTTGCGATGCTGGAGTCCCGATGGCGTGGCGCCAAACCTGATAAGGCAGCAGCGTCACCGGATGCTTACGCACATAATAGAAAGTCCACGAGTCATTCGCCCAGACAAAGCTGGGATCGACATTATCCAGCAATTCGGGATACCAGTTGCCCGTTTCAAGATTGCGAAAACGGATGCCGTACTGGCGTCGCGAAAGGAAATCTTCTGCCAGCGCCATAATGGTGTTATCGGGGGTAATTGCCATTCCGCCCATCGAATAAAACTCACTGTGCGCCGCGCGCTTGTTGGCATCGAGCAATGTTTCCCACTCATCCCACTCTTCACTGAACGCCGACTGACGCTGGTAGATGGCATATTCACAGCCAGGTTCATAAATATGCCGGTAGCGGTAGCCATTTTTGATGTAGGGCGCAGAAACTTCTCTTTGCGGAATGCGGTCGATAATTTCCTTTAATATGCGATCCTGCAAGGCTTGTTGCGAGGCCATCACCCGATGACCGTAGCTATTTTCTTGTTGCAGGTAGTCCAGTACTTCCGGCTGCGAGCGTGTGTCGTCCCGCAGCCAGTAGTAATTATCGATGCGCGTATCGCCATGAAGCGTCATGGCGTGGGGAATGCGGGCGGCTTTTGGTAGCATGTTATTGTTCTTTCTGGTTGAAACATCTTATAAGGGTGGCAAAACTCACCCGGGATGCAAGCGAAACAGGGTTGTCATTGCTCAGATGATGACAGGTAATGGCGTGGATATCGAATGATATGCTGACAGAGAAAATCAGTCCGTTCAAATGGCTGTGCGGTTTTGGATAGCCAGATAAACTCAACTATCGGGCTATCCAGAGAGCGGAATTATTCCGCCAAAGTGCGCTTTTGCTGTTCGAGATCGCGTTCGATCCCTTCACGAACATCCTGGGGAATTTTCAGCGCGTCGCCCAATGCATTCAGGTAGCTACGCTCCATGAAATGATCAATATCAATAGCTGCACAGCTCAAGAAATAGATTTCCAGCGCCTCTTCTTCATTACGAACCCCGTTCGCCAGGCGCTGCGGATCCAGCGGTTGTTCAATTGCCTGCTCAATGAGTACACGCCCCTGCTCTTCCACGCCGGCTTCACGCAATTGCTTGTCGATAGCCGCACGTTCTTTGGCATCAATATGACCATCACTTTTAGCGGCAAAGACCAGTGCAAGGATCAAACGTTCCGTACGCTCATCCAGCGGCGTGCTTTGAATGCCGAATTGCGGTTCATCCTGATGCGCCGCACGAATTTTATCTTTGTATTTGTTCCACAGCACCGTACCCGCTACCGCTCCGCCGCCAACCAGCAACGCATTGGTGCCATATTTCGTGAGAAGTTTACGTGCTGATTTATTTGCGACCAGCAGCCCTGCCAGCCCGCCTAATGCGCCCGGCACTAAAAGTTTGCCCAATCCCTGATCCGTAGACGAGGAGGTAGAAGAACTGTTTTGCCCAAGAAGGGATTGCAGTTGATTTAACCAGTTAGCCATATTTGCTCCTCAATAACCATTTTTAGTGCCTGTAGCATAGCGGATGAGGATGTCAGAAAGTGTATATTGCGGCAAAAGATGCGCAAATAAGCGGACCGAAAAGGAAGTCAGCGACGGAAATTCGCGTCAGATAAGGTGCTTGCTGTGGAGCTGCTATGTTGGAAATGCTATGTTGGAAATTTGGGGGAAGGATTGATTGGGATTATCTGTTGCTGATTGCCTGCTGCGATGCGGTCGCGCCTTATCATGCCTACGGGTCTGAAGTATTGTAAGGCGGACAAGCTTTTACGCCGCATCCGCCAGGAATGATGCGCAATGACTACTAGCCATTAACGACGCTGATACTCGGCCATTCCCGCTTTACAGTCCACGCTTACCTGATAATGAATATCGGCACTTTTACCGCGCACAGTCAGCGGAACTGACCATTTATCATCTTTACCCTGAATATCCTGCAAACTGACCCACGCTACCGGATCTGCCTGACCAACGATTTTTTGATCGTCTGCCCAGCGCGCTACGCGGTTTTGTTGATAATCGCGTTTTACACTCGCGGCAATTCCGGCTGCATCCAGACCTTCACACTTTGGGAAAGTTACCGACTTGCTGGTTTCGTTATTTGCAGCGAAAACTGATGCGCAGGCAGAAAGCAGTAACAGCCCCAACAACGCTCCTCTTTTTTTCATGTTTTTCTCCATAGCACAATGATTCAGGAGAAAGCATGGTACAAATTGTCAGGAGCGCAAGTTGCTTCAGGCGGCGTGGGTCTCATCTTCCGCATCGTTGCTATTATCGACCACCTGCGGAGACGGTAATTTGCCTGTTTTCAGGATGGTACTCAGGACATCTTTCTGCTCTGCCAGCCACAGTGAAAGAGCTTCACGTTGCTCGTCTTCCATTTTGACCGGGGAATTTGCCAGCCAGGTGTCGAGCAGATCCGCCGTATCAAGCATTTTGTCATAAGCATCGGCTTCCTTTTTGCTGGTAAACGACATCTTCTCTTCGCCCTCACGAATGACTACGTATTTAATTTCAACCGCCATTTGCAGCCTCTCACCATAACTGTAATTTTATACAGTATATTTCTTTTCAGTTGAGAAATCAACGCAAGCAATCAAGCAATAAAGACACACGCAAACGTTTTCGTTTATACTTCACGCGGAATTAATCAGGGGATATTCGTTATGACGTTATTAGGCACTGCGCTGCGTCCGGCAGCAACTCGCGTGATGTTATTAGGTTCCGGTGAACTGGGTAAAGAAGTGGCAATCGAGTGCCAGCGCCTCGGCGTAGAGGTGATTGCGGTTGATCGCTATGCCGACGCGCCAGCCATGCATGTCGCGCACCGCTCCCATGTCATTAATATGCTGGATGGTGATGCATTGCGCCGCGTGGTTGAACTGGAAAAGCCGCACTATATCGTGCCAGAGATTGAAGCTATTGCCACCGATATGCTGATCCAGCTTGAAGAGGAAGGACTGAATGTTGTCCCCTGCGCGCGCGCGACAAAATTAACCATGAATCGCGAGGGCATCCGCCGTCTGGCGGCAGAAGAGCTGCATATTCCCACTTCAACGTATCGTTTTGCCGACAGCGAAAACCTTTTCCGCGAGGCGGTTGCCACCATTGGCTATCCCTGTATTGTTAAACCGGTGATGAGTTCTTCCGGCAAGGGGCAGACATTTATTCGCTCTGCCGAACAACTTGCTCAGGCGTGGGAGTACGCCCAGCAAGGTGGTCGCGCTGGAGCGGGTCGTGTGATTGTTGAAGGCGTGGTTAAGTTTGACTTCGAAATAACACTACTGACCGTCAGCGCCGTGGATGGTGTCCATTTCTGTGCGCCAGTAGGTCATCGTCAGGAAGATGGAGACTACCGTGAATCATGGCAACCGCAGCCAATGAGCCCACTTGCCCTTGAACGTGCGCAGGAGATTGCCCGTAAAGTAGTGCTGGCGCTGGGCGGTTATGGGCTGTTTGGTGTCGAGTTGTTTGTCTGTGGTGATGAGGTAATTTTCAGTGAAGTCTCCCCTCGCCCGCATGACACCGGGATGGTGACGTTAATTTCTCAGGATCTCTCAGAGTTTGCCCTGCATGTACGCGCGTTCCTTGGACTGCCTGTTGGTGGGATCCGCCAGTATGGTCCAGCCGCTTCAGCCGTTATCCTGCCGCAACTGACCAGTCAGAATGTCACGTTTGATAATGTGCAGAATGCCGTAGGCGCAGGTCTACAGATTAGATTATTTGGTAAGCCGGAAATTGATGGCAGCCGTCGTCTGGGTGTGGCTCTGGCGACCGCAGAGAGTGTTGATGAGGCGATTGAACGCGCGAAGCACGCCGCCGGTCAGGTGAAAGTGCAAGGTTAAATCTGTTAAAAGCAAGCGACAAAAATGCCCGATTCACAATCGGGCATTTTTAATTTTTACAGCTTAGCGCCTTCTACTGCTTCACGCGCCAGTTGAGTAATACGGTCGTAATCGCCCGCTTCCAGCGCATCCGCCGGAACCAGCCAGGAACCACCGATGCACAGTACGCTTTTCAGCGCCAGGTAATCACGGTAGTTAGCCGGAGAAATACCACCAGTCGGGCAGAAACGCACCTGGGAGAACGGACCTGCGATCGCCTGCAGGGCTTTCACGCCGCCATTAGCTTCAGCCGGGAAGAATTTGAACTCTTTCAGGCCGTAGTCCATACCCAGCATCAGTTCGGAAACAGTGCTGATCCCTGGGATCAGAGGAATTGTACCTTCAGTCGCCGCTTTCAGCAGAGGCTCAGTCAAACCCGGGCTGATTGCGAACTGTGCACCCGCTTCGGTCACTTCTGCCAGTTGCTGTGGATTCAGCACCGTACCGGCACCCACAATCGCTTCAGGCACTTCTTTGGCGATAGCACGGATAGCATCAACTGCACACTCGGTACGCAGAGTCACTTCCAGAACGCGCACCCCACCAGCAACCAACGCTTTTGCCATCGGCACCGCGTGTTCCAGTTTTTTTACCACGATAACCGGTACAACCGGGCCGGTGGTCAGGATTGATTCTGCACTTGTTTTCCAGTTTTTCATCAGAGTTTTCTCTCGCCTGATTACAAATTTGTCGTCTTAAAAAGTGATACAGGTTGCGCCCTGTTCGGCACCGGACAGTTTTTCACGCAAGGCACTGAATAATTCACGTCCTGTTCCCACGCGTGACGCGCTCAGGTCAGGAATGTGCGGTTCGCGAGCAGCCAGTTCCGCTTCGTCTACCAGCAGCGTCAGTTCGCCTGTCTGTCCATTCACACGAATGATGTCCCCGTCGCGCACTTTTGCCAGCAGCCCGCCATCGTAGGCTTCTGGTGTTACGTGGATAGCTGACGGCACTTTACCTGAAGCACCAGAGAGTCGTCCATCAGTAACTAACGCAATTTTGAAACACCGGTCCAATAATACACCAAGTGGCGGCATGAGTTTATGTAATTCTGGCATTCCGTTCGCTTTTGGCCCCTGATGACGGACAACAACCACACAATCGCGATCCAGCAAACCCGCTTCAAAGGCAGGCATAACGTCATGTTGGCTTTCAAAAACAACCGCAGGCGCTTCAATCACTTGGTTTTCTACCGGTACGGCAGAGGTCTTCATAACCGCACGGCCCAGGTTACCGCTTAACACTTTTGTCCCGCCATGATGAGAGAAAGGCTGCTCGAAGGAAGCAATCACATTGCTGTCGAGCGATTTTTCTGCGCCTTCGCGCCAGTCCAGCTCACCGTTATTCAGCCACGGTTCGAGGGTATAACGCGAAAGGCCAAAACCCGCTACCGTGTTGACATCTTCATGCAGCAGACCCGCCTTGAGCAGTTCACGTACCAGCACCGGTACACCACCCGCCGCCTGGAAGTGGTTAATATCAGCCGGACCGTTCGGGTAGAGACGCGCCATCAGCGGTACGACATCAGAAAGATCAGAGAAGTCATCCCAGTTAATCTGAATACCCGCCGCACGCGCCATCGCCACCAGGTGCATTGTGTGGTTAGTGGAGCCGCCGGTCGCCAGCAGTGCAACAATACCGTTCACCACCACTTTCTCATCGATCATCTTACCGATCGGCATCCATTCATTACCATTACCGGTCATGCGTGTAACCTGACGCGCAGCGGCAGCGGTCAAAGCATCGCGCAGCGGAGAATCCGGATGAACAAAAGAAGAGCCTGGCAACTGCATCCCCATAAACTCCACCACCATCTGGTTGGTGTTGGCAGTACCGTAGAAAGTACATGTTCCCGGCGCATGATAAGACGCGGCTTCTGACTCCAGTAGTGCCATGCGGTCCACTTTACCTTCGGCATAAAGCTGGCGAATACGCACTTTTTCTTTATTTGGCAAACCGCTTGCCATCGGTCCAGACGGCACAAACACCGCAGGCAAATGACCAAACGACAGGGCTGCCATCGTCAGACCCGGGACAATCTTGTCGCACACGCCGAGAAACAGCGCGCCATCAAACATATTATGGGACAGCCCCACCGCCGCAGACATTGCAATCACTTCGCGGCTTAGCAGCGACAGTTCCATGCCGTCCTGCCCCTGGGTTACACCATCGCACATAGCCGGAACACCACCTGCAACCTGACCGACCGCGTTGGCTTCATGCAGTGCTTTACGAATAATCTCCGGGTAGTGTTCATAAGGCTGGTGGGCAGAGAGCATGTCGTTGTAGGAGGTGATGATAGCAATATTGTTACGCAACATGCTTTTCAGAGAGGCTTTGTCTTCTGGCTGGCAGGCAGCGAAACCGTGTGCCAGGTTACCACATGCCAACTGCGAACGATGAACGGTCGAAGTTTTCGCTTGTTCGATCCGGGCGAGGTATGCAGAGCGAGTCTCGCGCGAACGTTCAATGATTCGATTTGTTACGCGTAACAATTGTGGATTCATAAAGGCTCCTGAAATTGAGTTGTCAGAGCAGGATGATTCACAACGCGTTTCATTCAGGAAAATTATGACTGAAACGCCTGTAACCGGAGCTCATAGGGCAGAAACGTTTCAGTCAGTGTAATAAAAAAAGCCTCGTGGGTGAATCCACACGAGGCTCAAAAGTGTAAAAATTACTCTACAATCTGTGCAAGATCATGTTACCGGTAAAATAACCCGTAAGGATAAGTCGAGATATTACTCAAACTCATTCCAGGAACGACCGTCACGAGTAATCATCGCCACCGAGGCAACAGGTCCCCAGGTTCCGGCCTGATACGGTTTCGGTGCATCGTTGTCCATCGCCCAGGCTTCAGTAATAGAATCCACCCATTTCCACGCTTCTTCTACTTCATCGCGACGCACAAACAACGCCTGAATACCGCGCATCGTTTCCAGCAACAGACGTTCGTAAGCATCAGCCAGATGTGTCTGATTAAAGGTTTCTGAATAGCTCAGATCCAGCTTAGTGATTTGCAGGTTATGTTTATGGTCAAGACCAGGAACTTTATTCAGTACCTGGATATCCACGCCCTCATCAGGTTGCAGACGGATGGTTAATTTGTTCTGCGGCAGATCCTGCCAGGATTCTTTAAACAGATTCAGTTCTGGCGTTTTGAAATAGACCACCACTTCAGAGCATTTAGTCGGCAGACGTTTACCGGTACGCAGGTAGAACGGTACGCCAGCCCAGCGCCAGTTATCGATGTCGACGCGGATCGCCACGAAGGTTTCCGTGTTACTGCTTTTGTTCGCGCCCTCTTCTTCCAGATAACCCGGTACTTTTTTGCCCTGCGCAAAACCTGCGGTGTACTGCCCACGCACCGTCTTTTCACGCACGTTAGAGCGATCAATGCGGCGCAGCGACTTAAGTACTTTCACTTTTTCATCCCGGATGCTATCGGCACTCAGGTCAGACGGCGGAGACATCGCAATCATGCAGAGAATTTGTAGCAGGTGGTTCTGGATCATATCGCGCATCTGACCGGCTTTATCGAAATAGCCCCAGCGCCCTTCGATCCCAACCTCTTCTGCCACCGTGATCTCAACATGATCAATGGTGCGATTGTCCCAGTTGTTCACAAACAGTGAGTTAGCAAAACGCAGCGCCAGCAGGTTCAGTACCGTTTCTTTACCCAGATAGTGGTCGATACGGTAAACCTGGCACTCCTCGAAGTATTCGCCTACCTGATCGTTGATTTCACGCGAGGTCGCCAGCGACGTACCCAGCGGTTTTTCCATCACCACGCGTGCCGGTTTGCCGTTCAGTTTCGCCTCACCCAGCCCTTTGCAGATTGCACCAAAGGTGCCAGGAGGCATGGCAAAGTAGTTAATGGTGATACGATTTTTTTGATCCAGCATCGCACCGAGACGACTGAATGCAGCCGTATCATTGACGTCGAGATTACAAAAATCCAGACGCGCACTCAGGGTGTCCCATAAACCTTCATCAATGGTTTCTTTCATGAAAGTTTCGAGCGCCTCGCGGACAACTTTTGTATATGCCGCTTTATCCCAGTCAGCACGCCCTACGCCGATAATCCGGGTGTCTGGGTTGAGCTGACCGGCTTTTTCCAGTTGATACAGGGAAGGCAGCAATTTACGACGCGCAAGGTCGCCTTTCGCGCCGAAAATGACCAGGTCACAGGCCTGGGCTGTTTGCGTTACCGCCATGTCATTCTCCTTAAGTTAACTAACCCGGTACTTAAGCCTGGGTATAATTGTAATTTTCTTACGGTGCACTGTACTGCTTTTACGAGCTTGCGAAAACTGTAAACGCTTATCCACCCGTGCGATTACGGCAAAAGCGCGTAAAGTGCGGCAAAACTGATAAAAAAACCATCGTTTTCCTTTGGGTAAAAATCTGACACTGATCATGTTATGAAAAAAAATAACAACTTTTTTATCTGCTTTTGTCATTAACACAGCACACAGGCGTAATATCTGACAAAACTGCATTTCGATTTCTTTCAGTGCGGAAATCGTCATTACCCGTGAGTCTCTTTACATCATGAATATGCTGGAAAAAATCCAGTCTCAGCTGGAACATTTGAGCAAATCAGAACGCAAAGTTGCCGAGGTCATTCTTGTCTCGCCCGACAACGCGATCCATTCGAGTATTGCTGCGCTGGCACTGGAAGCCAATGTTAGCGAACCTACAGTCAATCGTTTCTGTCGCAGCATGGACACTCGCGGTTTTCCTGATTTTAAACTGCATCTGGCGCAAAGTCTGGCTAATGGCACACCCTATGTTAATCGCAACGTCAGTGAAGATGACAGCGTTGAATCATACACAGGGAAAATATTTGAGTCGGCAATGGCTACTCTCGATCACGTCCGCCACTCGCTGGATAAGTCCGCCGTCAATCGCGCTGTTGATCTCCTCACCCAGGCGAAGAAAATTGCCTTTTTCGGGTTAGGTTCTTCTGCCGCTGTTGCTCACGATGCAATGAATAAGTTTTTTCGCTTCAATGTTCCGGTGATCTACTCGGACGATATCGTACTGCAGCGAATGAGTTGTATGAACTGTAGCGATGGAGACGTCGTTGTGTTGATTTCCCACACCGGCAGGACCAAAAATCTGGTTGAATTGGCGCAGCTGGCGCGGGAAAACGACGCAATGGTGATTGCCCTCACCTCTGCTGGTACACCACTCGCCCGGGAAGCAACGCTGGCAATTACCCTCGACGTACCGGAAGATACTGACATTTATATGCCCATGGTCTCTCGACTTGCCCAGTTGACCGTGATAGATGTGCTGGCAACAGGATTTACTTTGCGACGCGGCGCAAAATTCAGAGATAACTTGAAGCGGGTCAAGGAAGCTCTCAAGGAATCGCGTTTTGATAAGCAGTTACTTAATTTAAGTGACGATCGTTAAAACGATTGCCACTGTTCTAATCTTATACGACATCCGAATGAGATTAATTTATCGCCAAAATGGCTTTATTTCATTCGGATTTCATGTTCAAGCAACACCTTGTTGTTTCAGTCAACGGAGTATTACATGTCCAGAAGGCTTCGCAGAACCAAAATCGTTACCACGTTAGGCCCTGCTACTGATCGCGATAATAACCTTGAAAAAGTTATCGCTGCCGGCGCAAACGTTGTACGTATGAACTTTTCTCACGGCTCGCCTGAAGATCACAAAATGCGCGCGGATAAAGTTCGTGAAATTGCCGCAAAACTGGGGCGTCATGTGGCTATTCTGGGTGACCTTCAGGGGCCAAAGATTCGTGTATCTACCTTTAAAGAAGGTAAGGTATTCCTCAATATTGGGGATAAATTCCTGCTGGACGCCAACCTGGGGAAAGGTGAAGGCGATAAAGAAAAAGTCGGTATCGACTATAAAGGATTGCCTGCTGACGTCGTGCCTGGCGATATTTTGCTGCTCGACGACGGTCGCGTTCAGTTAAAAGTGCTGGAAGTCCAGGGCATGAAAGTGTTCACCGAAGTGACCGTCGGCGGCCCTCTCTCCAACAATAAAGGGATCAACAAACTCGGCGGCGGCCTGTCGGCTGAAGCACTGACCGAGAAAGATAAAGCAGATATCCAGACTGCGGCGCTGATTGGCGTGGATTACCTGGCTGTCTCCTTCCCTCGCTGCGGCGAAGATCTGAACTATGCTCGCCGTCTGGCGCGCGACGCAGGTTGTGATGCGAAAATTGTCGCCAAGGTTGAACGTGCAGAAGCCGTTTGCAGCCAGGACGCGATGGACGACATTATTCTCGCCTCTGACGTGGTGATGGTTGCACGTGGCGACCTCGGCGTAGAAATTGGCGATCCTGAACTGGTCGGCATTCAGAAAGCGTTGATTCGTCGCGCGCGTCAGCTGAACCGCGCGGTAATCACTGCGACCCAGATGATGGAGTCAATGATTACCAACCCAATGCCGACTCGAGCAGAAGTTATGGACGTGGCAAACGCCGTGCTGGATGGTACTGACGCAGTAATGTTGTCTGCAGAAACCGCTGCGGGTCAGTATCCGTCAGAAACCGTTGCAGCCATGGCGCGCGTTTGCCTGGGTGCGGAAAAAATCCCAAGCATCAACGTGTCTAAACATCGTCTGGACGTTCAATTCGACAATGTGGAAGAAGCTATCGCCATGTCCGCGATGTATGCGGCTAACCACCTGAAAGGTGTTACCGCTATCATCACCATGACCGAATCAGGTCGTACCGCGCTGATGACTTCCCGTATCAGCTCCGGACTGCCGATTTTTGCGATGTCTCGCCATGAGCGCACCCTGAACCTGACTGCGCTTTATCGTGGTGTAACGCCGGTCTATTTTGACAGCGCGAATGATGGCGTGGTTGCTGCCAGCGAAGCGGTAAATCTGCTGCGCGATAAAGGCTACCTGATGTCTGGTGACCTGGTAATTGTCACCCAGGGCGATGTGATGAGTACCGTGGGTTCTACCAATACCACGCGTATTTTAACCGTAGAGTAAGTACATTGCCGGATACGGTGAGAACGCCTTGTCCGGCCTGCAATTCAATGATAATTCAACTAATTTCGAATCTTCTGAAGCAAACTTGAACTTATCATCAGACGAAAGCCTCTCTTCGTGAGAGGCTTTTTCTATTTGATGGGATAAAGATCTTTGCGTTTATACGGCTGGATTTCGCCCGGTTTGCGTGTCTTGAGCAATTTTAAAATCCAGGTGTATTGCTCTGGTCGCGGACCAACAAAAATCTCGACTTCTTCATTCATCCGCCGCGCAATGGTATGGTCATCTGCCTCTGACAAGTCATCCATCGGCGGGCGCACCTGAATCGTCAAACGATGTGTCTTGCCGTCATAAATCGGAAACAACGGTACGACATGCGCACGACACACTTTCATCAGACGACCAATCGCGGGCAGCGTCGCTTTATAGGTTGCAAAGAAATCAACAAATTCACTGTGCTCCGGGCCATGATCCTGATCGGGCAAATAATAGCCCCAGTACCCCTGACGAACCGACTGGATGAACGGTTTTATGCCGTCATTCCTCGCATGTAGACGACCGCCAAAACGACGACGCACGGTGTTCCAGACATAATCAAAAACCGGATTGCCCTGATTATGGAACATCGCCGCCATTTTCTGCCCTTGCGAGGCCATCAGCATCGCGGGGATATCTACCGCCCAGCCGTGCGGCACCAGAAAGATCACTTTCTCGTCGTTACGCCGCATCTCTTCGATGATTTCCAGTCCCTGCCAGTCTACGCGCGGCTGAATTTTTTCCGGCCCGCGTATCGCCAGTTCTGCCATCATCGCCATCGCCTGCGGCGCTGTGGCAAACATCTCATCCACAATCGCTTCGCGTTCAGCTTCGCTACGTTCTGGAAAGCAAAGAGACAGATTGATTAACGCACGACGACGTGAGCTTTTACCCAATCGTCCGGCAAAACGTCCCAGCCGCGCCAGAATGGGATCGCGGAATTTCGGAGGGGTTAAGGCAATGCCGGCCATCGCCGCCACACCCAACCAGGCTCCCCAGTAACGCGGATGGCGAAAGGATTTATCAAACTCAGGAATGTATTCACTATTATTTTTTTTCGTTTCCATGCTTTTCCAGTTTCGGATAAGGCAAATATCAATCTGCTGATAGTGTAGCGGCGCAACTTGCCCCGCACCAAATAAAAAAGCCGGTACTGACTGCGTACCGGCTGCGAATGGGTGTTAATTAATCAAACTGTAGCTGCGGCACAATCTCTTTGGCCTGCGCCAGGAACTCACTGCGATCGGAGCCAGTCAGCCCTTCGGTACGCGGCAGTTTCGCCGTCAGCGGGTTTACGGCCTGCTGGTTGATCCATACTTCATAGTGCAAATGCGGCCCGGTTGAACGCCCGGTATTACCAGAAAGCGCGATACGATCGCCACGTTTTACCTTCTGCCCCGGTTTCACCAGAATCTTGCGCAGGTGCATATAACGCGTGGTATAGGTGCGGCCATGACGGATCGCAACATAATAACCTGCGGCGCCACTGCGTTTGGCTACAACCACTTCACCGTCGCCCACCGAAAGTACCGGCGTACCCTGTGGCATCGCGAAATCAACGCCCCTGTGCGGCGCAACGCGGCCTGTTACCGGGTTCAGACGACGCGGGTTAAAGTTAGACGAGATACGGAACTGCTTCGCCGTCGGGAATCGCAAGAATCCTTTCGCCAGACCAGTACCGTTACGATCATAGAACTTGCCATCTTCGGCACGGATAGCGTAGTAATCTTTACCTTCAGAACGCAAACGTACGCCCAGTAACTGGCTTTGTTCACGTTTGCCATCAAGCATTTCACGTGACATTAATACCGCAAATTCATCGCCTTTTTTAACCTTCCGAAAGTCCATCTGCCACTGTAACGCTTTAATCACTGCGCTCACTTCAGCACTGGTTAAACCAGCACTTCTGGCGCTGGCAACAAAGCTCGACCCTACAGTGCCTTTCAGTAGATTATTAACCCACTCCCCTTGCTGCATTTCGCTGGTCATTTTAAAACCGTTTGCTGCAGTGCGGTCATAGGTACGCGTTTCCCGACGAGAAACTTCCCAGGTCAGACGTTGTAAATCGCCCTCTGCGGTTAATGTCCAGGTGAGTTGTTGACCAATTTTCAGGTTACGCAGATCTTTATCCGCAGCAGCCAGTTGGGTGATATCACCCATATCAATACCATATTGATTGAGGATGCTACTTAGCGTATCGCCTGTGGAAACAACATATTCATGCACACCCGCTTCTCCGGCGATCTTGTCGTCCAGTTCATCTTGCGGAATGGCTTCATCTTCTTGTGCGGCTTGATCAATCGGTTCACTGGCTTCAGGTAAAAGTGAACGGATTTCGTTTTGTTCCAGCTCAATAGTTTTAACAATTGGCGTGGCGTCGCGGTGGTAAACATAGGGCCGCCAGACAGCGACGGCCAGAGTAAGAACGGTGAGCGACCCCAACATAACGCGGTGTGGTCGCGGTAAATTATTAAACGCCAGGGCGACAGAGCGGGCTATCTGTTGCACGTAATCACTTCCTCATTAATCTCCTTTCAGGCAGCTCGCGTACTGGTTGGCTAATTGATTCAGAAATTCTGAATAGCTTGTTTTACCCAGTTTGATATTCGTCCCAAGGGGATCCAACGTTCCCATACGAACGGATGTCCCTCGTGCGACGCTTTCAACGACCGCTGGCCTGAACTGTGGTTCAGCAAAAACGCAGGTTGCTTTTTGCTCAACCAACTGTGTTCTTATTTCATGTAAACGCTGCGCGCCCGGTTGAATCTCTGGGTTAACGGTAAAATGACCAAGCGGTGTCAGTCCGAATTGTTTTTCGAAGTAGCCGTAAGCATCATGAAAAACGAAATAACCTTTTCCCTTGAGCGGCGCGAGCTCATTACCAACCTGTTTATCGGTTGCAACTAATTGTGCCTCAAAATCCTTCAGGTTGGCGTCAAGTTTGGCTCGACTTTGCGGCATAAGTTCCACTAATTTTCCATGGATTGCAACCGCTGTAGCCCGCGCTATCTCTGGGGAGAGCCAAAGATGCATGTTGAAATCGCCGTGATGGTGATCTTCGTCACTTTTTTCCGCGTGGTTATGATCATCATCATCGCCGTGAATACTTTTCATCAGCATCGGTTTCACATCATCTAGCTGCGCAATCGTTACCTGTTTCGCCTCAGGTAATTTGCTCACCGGCTTTTGCATAAACGCTTCCATCTCCGGGCCAACCCAGACGACTAAGTCCGCGTTCTGTAAGCGTTTTACATCCGATGGACGCAGTGAATAATCGTGTTCAGAAGCACCATCAGGCAGTAATACTTCAGTCTCTGTTACCCCATCAGCAATGGCGGAAGCGATGAATCCAATAGGTTTAAGCGAAGCAACAACGGCGGCATCTGCCGCCTGTGTTGCACCACCCCAGAGAGCGGCGGATAATGCTGCGAAAAGAAGCGTTTTTTTATGTAACATAATGCGACCAATCATCGTAATGAATACAAGAAGTGTGATATTATAACATTTCATGACTACTGCAAGACTAAAATTAACATGACAAGTCTGGTTTCCCTGGAAAATGTCTCGGTTTCTTTTGGCCAACGCCGCGTCCTCTCTGATGTGTCGCTGGAACTTAAACCTGGAAAAATTTTGACCTTACTTGGGCCGAACGGCGCAGGTAAGTCGACGCTGGTGCGGGTTGTGCTCGGGCTGGTAACACCAGATGAAGGTGTTATCAAGCGCCACGGAAAACTGCGTATCGGCTACGTGCCGCAAAAGCTCTATCTCGACACCACGTTGCCACTGACCGTAAACCGTTTTTTACGCTTACGCCCCGGTTCATATAAAGAAGACATTCTGCCCGCACTGAAACGCGTTCAGGCCGGGCATCTGATTGACGCGCCAATGCAAAAGCTCTCTGGCGGCGAAACGCAGCGTGTACTGCTGGCGCGCGCGTTGTTAAATCAACCGCAATTATTAGTGCTGGATGAACCCACTCAAGGCGTGGATGTAAATGGTCAGGTTGCGTTGTACGACCTGATTGATCAACTGCGTCGCGAACTGGATTGTGGCGTATTAATGGTTTCTCACGATCTGCATCTGGTGATGGCAAAAACCGATGAAGTACTTTGCCTCAATCACCACATCTGTTGTTCCGGCACACCGGAAGTCGTTTCCCTGCATCCAGAATTTATTTCGATGTTTGGACCTCGCGGTGCTGAGCAGCTGGGTATATATCGCCATCATCATAATCACCGCCATGATTTACAGGGGCGGATTATTCTGCGTCGGGGAAATGATCGCTCATGATTGAATTATTATTTCCTGGTTGGTTAGCCGGGATCATGCTGGCCTGTGCTGCAGGTCCGCTGGGTTCGTTTGTTGTCTGGCGCCGTATGTCTTATTTCGGCGACACGCTGGCGCATGCATCTTTACTTGGCGTCGCGTTTGGCCTGCTACTGGATGTGAATCCTTTCTATGCAGTGATTGCGGTTACGCTGCTGCTGGCGGGCGGTCTGGTATGGCTGGAAAAGCGCCCACAACTGGCGATCGATACATTATTGGGAATTATGGCGCACAGTGCTTTGTCGCTGGGTCTGGTCGTCGTCAGCCTGATGTCTAACATTCGCGTTGACTTGATGGCATATCTGTTCGGTGATTTGCTGGCAGTGACGCCGGAAGATCTTATCTCCATTGCGATTGGCGTGGTCATCGTGGTGGCAATTCTGTTCTGGCAATGGCGCAATTTACTGTCGATGACGATTAGCCCGGATCTGGCGTTTGTCGATGGCGTAAAATTACAGCGCGTAAAATTATTGTTGATGCTGGTGACGGCATTGACGATTGGCGTGGCAATGAAATTTGTCGGCGCGTTGATTATTACCTCGCTGCTGATTATTCCTGCGGCTACTGCACGTCGTTTTGCCCGCACGCCGGAGCAGATGGCTGGTGTCGCGGTTTTGGTGGGGATGATTGCCGTAACTGGTGGTTTAACCTTTTCCGCGTTTTACGATACGCCAGCAGGCCCGTCGGTGGTGCTGTGTGCGGCGCTGTTGTTTATTATCAGTATGATGAAAAAGCAAGCCAACTAAATTGCGACTGGCACTATACAGTGCCAGTTTCATCGACCAGGTCACCGCATTACGAGTATCACCAAAAAACCATTCTGTAAGAACGAGCGACCAGAGAATGTTTATATGGTCTGCATAAAATCCATGTCCGCATTCGACAAATTAAACGACGATATTAAGAATTTTCCTTTGCAGTTATTTCTCCACGAAAAAGCGAAACCAGATCCACTAACCCGCGAAAAATATCATCGTTCTCTCGAAAAAACGTGAGTGAGCAGATAAGCAGTCTCTGGAAACTGGCAATAAATACAGGAATGTAGCACCGAGAAATAGGAGTATCAGTATAAGTTCGTAAGGTGTATGAATTGCAGCACATTTGCTCGCCGGGCATTAAGTGCAGGAGTAAATCCAATCTTCATTACTGCACAGAGGGGCATTTTTCTGTTCGCATTGGGGGCAAATAATAATGACAATCCCCTGGCAATTCTGGATGTAAATTTCAGTTCTGATGTACCAACAGTGCCCCGTTCAAAACGAGAAAGTAACCCCTTCTGTTTCAACTACTCACTGCGCCCAGTCCGGTTTATTGAGTATATGATCCTGCCAGTCGATCACTTCTGATTCTTTCACTGCAATATGACGTACAGAGATTCGCTCACCGTGCATTGCCGCTTTCGAACCAGTCATCAGTGGATGCCATTGTGGCAATGTCTTCCCTTCCGCCAGCAACCGATAAGCACAGGTCATCGGTAGCCATTCGAATGTTGGCAGGTTTTCGCGGGTTAATTTAATGCAGTCGGGTTCAAACTCGAAGCGGCGTTCGTAGTTCCGACATTGACAGGTTTTAATATTAAGCTGACGGCAAGCGACGTTAGTGAAGTAGATTTCGTCGGTGTCTTCATCCATCAGTTTATGCAGGCAGCACTGACCACAACCATCACACAACGACTCCCATTCAGCATCGCTCATTTCATCAAGGGTTTTACTTTGCCAGAAAGGTATATCGCTCATCAGGTGTTCCGCCATTACGTTAAAACGCACCTTATAACCAGTCTGGCACAGCGATGCAAGTTTTGCCGCCTCATTCAGGCGGCAAAAAAGTATTACAAAACGCGAGTTGTCAAAGAATGACCATCGAAAGTAACAGTCAGTTCATCGCCACTGTGTAGCGGGCCGACACCATCAGGCGTGCCTGTTAACACAACATCACCGGCCTTGAGGGTAAAAAACTTGCTCATATAAGCAATCAGCGGAACGATTTTATGGATCATGTCCGCAGTCGTACCTTGTTGGCGTTGTTCGCCGTTAACGCTCAGCCCCAGCGATATATTTTGCGGATCGCCAGTGAACTCTGCGGCGGGAATAAACCCGGAAAGTGGACAAGAGTTATCAAACGCTTTGGCCTTTTCCCACGGCTGCCCGGCTTTCTTCATTTTTGCCTGAATATCACGTAATGTCAGATCGAGCGCCACGCCGTAACCCACAATAGCTTTTCGCACATGCTCTTCCGTGGCCTGACGTAGCGTCGCGCCAATCAACACTGCCAGTTCCACTTCATGATGAACCGCACCGAAATCTGAGGGGATAGCCAATGGCTGGCGCAGATCGCACAGTGCCGTTTCAGGTTTAATGAACAACACGGGCTCTTCAGGCACTTCACTGCCCATCTCTTTAATATGCCTGGCATAATTACTGCCAACACAAACTACTTTACTCACCGGATAATCCAGCAGCGCACCTTGCCAGTTGTGATGTTGATACATAACGCTCCTCTCACTTCATCGTGGATCTTAAAACCCGCTCCGACAAATATGATGCCACCGCCAGATATTGGTTATTTTTTAGTGCTGTCTGTATTTTTCGCCATCACAGAAAGATGTTGCTTCAGCAAATCCTCAGGAGGTGGTGGCAATTGAAGATAATAGCCATGCTCAGCTAAGGCCTGTTTAACTTTCTCAATATCGGCATTTACCAGTTTCTTTCTCCCGTCCAATGGAAGAATCATCGCAAGTTGCGGTTGACCAAAACCTTTCATCAGCTCCTCTGGAACACGTGAAAAGTCGTCTTTTTTTTCAACATATAAATAGGTCTGGTCACGTTTACTACTTCGATAGATCACACAAAACATAATTTTACTCTGAATAAATGGGGGGGTGACTTGCCTCAATATAATCCAGACTATAACATGCCTTATAGTCTTCGTAATATCATCGCACGCTGATGATGATGGTAATTAGCTAATTGAGTAAGGCCAGGATGTCAAACACGCCAATCGAGCTTAAAGGTAGCAGCTTCACCTTATCTGTGGTTCATCTGCATGAGGCAGAACCTAAGGTTATTCATCAGGCGCTGGAAGACAAAATCGCTCAGGCTCCGGCATTTTTAAATCATGCTCCCATCGTACTCAATGTCAGTGGCCTCGAAGAACAGGTCAACTGGCCAGCAATGCACAAAGCTATCTCAGCAACAGGCTTGCGGATCATTGGTGTCAGTGGCTGCAAAAATGCGAAGCTGAAAGCTGAAATCGAAAAGATGGGGTTGCCAATCCTGACTGAAGGAAAGGAAAAAGCGCCACGTCCAGCACCGGCCCCCCAGGTTCCTGCGAAAAATACAACACCGGACACAAAAACGCGCTTAATAGATACCCCTGTACGTTCCGGTCAGCGCATTTATGCGCCACAATGTGATCTGATTGTTACAAGCCATGTTAGCGCAGGGGCAGAATTGATCGCAGATGGTAACATTCATGTCTATGGCATGATGCGCGGTCGTGCGCTAGCCGGGGCAAGTGGTGACCGGGAAGCACAAATATTTTGTACGAGTCTGATGGCAGAACTGGTATCTATCGCCGGTGAATACTGGCTGAGCGATAAAATCCCAGCAGAATTTTATGGCAAAGCGGCACGACTGCAATTAGTCGAAAACGCTTTGACCGTTCAATCGTTAAATTGATCCCTTTTTAACAAGGAATTTTTATGGCACGCATTATTGTTGTTACTTCGGGGAAAGGGGGCGTTGGAAAGACAACCTCCAGCGCGGCCATCGCCACTGGTTTGGCCCAGAAGGGAAAGAAAACTGTCGTGATCGATTTTGATATCGGCTTGCGTAATCTCGACCTGATTATGGGTTGCGAGCGCCGGGTCGTTTACGATTTCGTCAACGTCATTCAGGGCGATGCAACGCTAAATCAGGCGTTAATTAAGGATAAGCGTACTGATAATCTCTATATTCTCCCGGCATCGCAAACTCGCGATAAAGACGCCCTCACCCGCGAAGGGGTGGCCAAAGTTCTTGATGACCTGAAAGCGATGGACTTTGAGTTTATCGTTTGTGACTCACCGGCGGGTATTGAAACCGGTGCATTAATGGCTCTTTATTTCGCTGATGAGGCCATTATTACCACCAACCCGGAAGTCTCATCAGTTCGTGACTCTGACCGTATTTTAGGTATTCTGGCGTCGAAATCACGTCGCGCAGAAAACGGCGAAGAACCCATTAAAGAGCACCTGCTGTTAACGCGCTATAACCCTGGTCGCGTGCACAAAGGAGACATGTTGAGCATGGAAGACGTGCTGGAGATCCTGCGCATCAAGCTCGTCGGCGTGATCCCAGAGGATCAATCAGTATTGCGCGCCTCTAACCAGGGGGAACCGGTTATTCTCGATATCAACGCCGATGCGGGTAAAGCCTACGCTGATACCGTAGAACGTCTGTTGGGAGAAGAACGTCCTTTCCGCTTCATTGAAGAAGAGAAGAAAGGCTTCCTCAAACGCTTGTTCGGAGGATAAGTTATGGCATTACTCGATTTCTTTCTCTCACGGAAGAAAAACACGGCCAACATTGCAAAAGAACGGTTGCAAATTATTGTTGCTGAACGCCGTCGCAGCGATGCAGAACCACACTATCTGCCCCAGTTGCGTAAAGATATTCTTGAGGTCATTTGTAAATACGTACAAATCGATCCCGAGATGGTGACCGTACAGCTTGAGCAAAAAGATGGTGATATTTCCATTCTTGAGTTGAACGTAACCCTGCCGGAAGCAGAAGAGCTGAAATAAGCTGTATTAGCTCAGGTCCGATCTGACAGTTACCGGTTATTTATACAGGTATCTGTCAGATTACACCCTGGTTAAATTTTTCTCTTCCCCGGTTCGCTATTAAGTAATGTTGTCATCGGCGTCCAGGCACAGCCCCCTTCCCTCTGTTGAGTTCGCTCATTTGGTGTTAGTACAGAAAATGGGAATTACCTCCTGTTTTGTATAAACGGTAACACTCCCCCTTCAAGCTCCAGCGTCAAATTAAGTCGCACTAATTCACATTATCGCCACCACAATAAAATCACTGACATTACGTTTTCTGATAAATATTGTTCACATATAAATTACACAATAATATTGATATTTCAGATTGCCTTACCTTTGCAATGCAATGTTAACATTTGATGACATTTCTTGAATAAAATATTCAAAATCAATGAGTTAATTCTTATTTAAGATTATTCCCATTCAAGCAAAAAACATAACTCTTATTATACAAACCGCGCTCATTTTGAATGATCTGAATAATATCGAGCGTTCTTTAGTTAAGCTGCTCTTAATTGAAGACGAAATTATTGTGTGTGCAACTTACTTAATACCGGACATCTAAGTTGAAGAAAAAAACACTCGCCTTCGGGCTCATCTCAATATTACTCTGCTCCACGCCAGCCATGGCGGATATGAATCGCACCACTAAAGGCGCATTGTTAGGCGCAGGCGTAGGCTTACTGACTGGCAATGGTGTAAATGGCGTACTGAAAGGTGCTGCTGTAGGTGCAGGTGTTGGCGCAGTAACTGAAAAAGGTCGCGATGGTAAAAATGCCCGTAAAGGCGCAAAAGTAGGCGCGGCCGTTGGCGCAGTTACAGGCGTCCTGACCGGCAATGGTCTGGAAGGCGCGATTAAAGGTGCTGTGATTGGTGGTACAGGTGGTGCCATTCTGGGTAAAATGAAATAAGGTATGACGATGAAAAAATTTGCTTTACTGGCTGGACTGTTTGTTTTCGCACCAATGACCTGGGCGCAGGATTATAATATTAAGAACGGCCTGCCGGCAGAAACCTACATTACTTGCGCAGAAGCCAACGAAATGGCAAAAACTGACAGCGCACAGGTTGCAGATATCGTCGCGGTAATGGGTAATGCCAGCGTTACTAGCCGTGATTTAAAAATTGAGCAATCTCCAGAACTGAGTGCCAAAGTGGTAGAAAAACTGAATCAGGTTTGTGCTAAAGATCCGCAAATGCTGTTAATTACCGCAATTGATGACACCATGCGTGCCATCGGCAAAAAATAATAGTTAATGTAGTACCGCGCCGATTTATTCGACGCGGTATATTTTTAGCGGATGGATATGCTTATAAACAAAAATGAAGTGTTAGTATTTGGCTTTGGTTTATTCCGTCAGTTTTCACTGTATCAAAAACTATTTTACTGCAATCATATCCGTATACACACTCCTCACCGCAGAGTAATTTCCCCAAAACTAAACCTGACCAGTTTTTCCAGTTTCAAAGATTAATCATCTTACTGATTGGATTTATAAGCATTTCTGATCAAATATCTGTCAGCCCAAATTGTCAAAACGTATTGAAAAGAAGGGTTAATGCTGATCCCTTTGGCTTACCAGCTTCTCTCTTAACCGGTTAAGCAAATTGATTACCAACCAAACCAGTGCATTGATTAAATTTATGGTAACAAGCACTTCTCCTAGCCAGATGCTGGGTTTGGCGACCAGGATAATCAGGATGGAGATCAGCATAAACGCAATGGAAAAGATGATATACAAAGAGAAATAATCCAGGCTATTACTTTTGTTCATGCTACTTACGGTGATCCTGACAAAATCTTCAGACAATTATAGCAAACAAAATAATGAACAATAGTAACAAGAAGCAACGAGCTAATTACCTGTCTACAATTGCACCATTTCATCGCCTTGCTGATCAATTTTCAGCCAAATATCATCATGCTATGTCAACTAGTGCAATATTCACTCAACAACCACTTTCACCTTCGGTTTTGAGAGAATAATTTTGACGAGTTCAATATACGTCACCGGTTTATAGAAATAGTACCCTTGCTGGAACGTAATATTATTCTGGTTCAAATAGTCGAGCTGCTCCTTCGTCTCGACGCCTTCGGCGACAATACTGATAGAAAGTTTGCGCGCCAGATCCAGCACACAGTCCAGAATCCGGGTGGAATCAGGATCTGCATTGACCCGACCGACGAAACTGTGATCAATCTTAATATAATCGATGTGCAGATCATGGAGATAAGAAAGCCCTGAGTAGCCCGTACCAAAATCATCCAGCGCGATAACAAAACCATTTTCATGCAGAATGTTCAATCGCTGAACCAAATTTTCATCAACATGCAACGCTTCACGCTCAGTAACTTCGAGAACGAGATTCAAATCATGGCGAGTGAAGCTGTCGCGGTATGTCAGACATTCTTCAACAAATGTCGGCGAAATAATATGCGAGGCGCTAAAATTGATCCCAACATGAAATCCTTCCGGCAGTTTACTGGCGATCGCGTTCATTTGTGTGGCGACCTGACTCATCAAACTTTGAGTGAGCGGAACTATCAACCCTGATTTTTCAGCAAGTGGAATAAACGCTGCAGGTGAAATATATCCTCCACGTGGGTGTTTCCATCGGGCAAGGACTTCTACACCGCGTAACGTCCCTTCCCGACCATTAACTACCGGTTGGTAAAAAGGCACAATCTCACCATTACTTATCGCCCTACGCAGAATCTCTTCAGGTGTGTCTGTTTTATTGAAATATTTATCAAGTAAAAAGGCAGCGGAACAGGATATTAACAAGCTGAATATCAAAATACCCAAGCCTTTGTCGATCATTCTGGTAAAGCTAAATAGTGGCGGCTGGTTATAGATAATACTGAAATGATATTCAGTGGAGTTAACCCGTCCAGAAAGTTGATGTCTGCCATTGAGAGTTGTCACATCTCCCGACGGCCCAATAATATTATCCCCCACACGCAAACTATATTTCACCCCCTTCAACGGCACATGGAGCGCCCCACGGATATGCTGGTCGCTAATAGTCACCAGAATACGCGTCTCAGCGAACTGAATCTGATAGAGCAGAATGGGTAATCTATTTACAGTGTCAAGCGCCGGAGCCAACAGCAAATTACTGTCAGGTATCACAGGAATACGAGATAGCAGTACTCGATTACCCGGCAGCGATGTACACCAGACTGCACCTTGTTTGAGAATGATGATCGTCCGCAGATGGGGTTTCAGCGCGGCTTCTGTACCTAGCTGATATTGTTCATCCAGATCGCACCTCTTCCCTGCAATTTCCATTGCCGTTTGAGTCGCCTGTGACGCTTCCTCAAGAATATGATTAATGTTATTGGCGGCGTACTTCGCCCCAGCAAGACTCTCTGCTTTTGCGGAATACCAGAGCTGAATATTCAAAATAGAGACGCCAGTAATAAACAGGCACACCGCAACGAGGATGGGGATAAGTATATTGCGCATTCGCGTGTCCCAGAGCCATTATTCTCTGTTCATTCGCTCAATCTGGCGTCTACAGAGAGCATGGTAGAGAGAATCAGAAATATCCACGTTCTTGATGAAATTTTACCCCACTATGCCGCAATACCTTCAATGTTGGATAAAAATCTCAAGTGCGCGTTAATT
Organism: Escherichia sp. 93.1518; assembly: GCF_013368915.2. Taxonomy (NCBI): domain Bacteria; kingdom Pseudomonadati; phylum Pseudomonadota; class Gammaproteobacteria; order Enterobacterales; family Enterobacteriaceae; genus Escherichia; species Escherichia sp. 93.1518. The sequence goes on along the minus strand of NZ_JABWMT020000001.1, from coordinate 3,649 downwards.
GATTGCCCCTAAGGCAGAGAAGACGTATTGAGCAACAAACCAGAACAAGAATATTGGGTAGGCAACGTTCTCTGTGTACTCATCCTTTAATACTTAACTGTATCAATGAGTAAGGATATGCTGAACTGGTACAACGTCGATGGGGACAGTAAAGGTGATACCGAGGTAAGGCAGTGTAAATTGTTACTCTACGCGACCCAGCTTTTTCTTCAATAGCACACGGCACCTGCTCATAACAGACTGTATCCATCAATAGCGGCATCCAAAATCAGATCCATTACATACAGCAATGTCACTGGAATGAATGTGAAAAACCGAGAGCAGTGATATAAATTGTACAAGTCAAAACGTGTATTTTTTACATTTTTGAAAACCAGAAAAATAACTTTTTCTGATAACATCTATAACCAGTTAGAATTAGAAAGAGCGCGATAGATTCTTATTTAGCAAGTCAGGCTATAGAAACCATATAATGCGAACTCTGGTTACGTAAGACATTTTCTTCCCCCCCCCCCATGTTACAAATTGTAAAGATTAACTCTTCCTGATTGCATTCAACTTGTCTGGTCATATCTAAATAGATATGTAAAATTGATAACGGCTGGTAATCATTCAATACTCGCACTATAGAAAGTTCGCCAGCCTGCCGCAGGCACGCGCCTTTATACGTCGTGTCTGCGGTTTTGTTGTGATATTTATATAGAAGTACTGGTGAATTATGAGCAATCTGAATCCATGCATGGCGTGTGGTGCCTGTTGTGCATTTTTCCGCGTCTCTTTTTACTGGGCCGAAGCTGATGATGCAGGCGGAACCATACCGGCTCATCTTACTGAGCAGATATCCCCTTACCACCGATGTATGCGCGGTACTAACCAGAAGAACCCACGCTGTATTGCCCTGGCAGGAACGCCTGGAAAAAACGCCTGCTGCACAATATATAAAAACCGCTCATCCACATGTAGAGAATTCGCCATGTCAGGCGAGCATGGTGAAATTAATGAGGCATGTAATCGCGCCCGAGCTAAATATGGACTACCTCCAATTTAAATTTAATTAGCCCCGTACGATCGTCATCCTCAACAATATATCCAGGTAGCAAAACAAAATATGCCGCGACATTACTGTCGCGGTCAAACCATTAAAAATAAATACAGGAGAAAACCAAAATAAATTATAAAACAGCTCATCAACAATTATTAACCATTGATAAAATAAAAGTACCTCTGTAACATTATCATATTTTATTTTTCATAGACGATTTTTTCCGTGTTATGCTATAATATGGCGAATAAACACAGGTTATCAACTTGTCAGTAATGTAAATAAATTTCGAGGAGATCATTCCAGTGGGACGTAAATGGGCCAATATTGTTGCTAAAAAAACGGCTAAAGACGGTGCAACGTCTAAAATATATGCAAAATTCGGTGTGGAAATCTATGCTGCCGCTAAACAAGGTGAACCAGACCCAGAATTAAACACATCTTTAAAATTCGTTATTGAACGTGCGAAGCAGGCACAAGTTCCAAAACACGTTATTGATAAAGCCATTGATAAAGCCAAAGGTGGCGGAGATGAAACGTTCGTACAAGGACGTTATGAAGGCTTTGGACCAAATGGTTCAATGATTATCGCTGAAACGTTGACTTCAAATGTTAATCGTACAATTGCTAATATTCGCACAATTTTCAATAAAAAAGGCGGAAATATTGGAGCAGCAGGTTCTGTCAGCTATATGTTTGACAATACTGGTGTGATTGTATTTAAAGGAACAAATCCTGACCATATTTTTGAAATCTTGCTCGATGCCGAAGTAGATGTTCGTGATGTAACTGAAGAAGAAGGAAGCATCGTTATTTATACTGAACCTACAGATCTTCACAAAGGAATTGCAGCTCTGAAAGCTGCCGGCATTACTGAGTTTTCAACAACAGAATTAGAATTGATTGCTCAATCAGAAGTTGAACTTTCACCAGAAGATTTAGAAATCTTTGAAGGGCTTGTTGATGCCCTCGAAGATGATGATGATGTCCAAAAAGTTTATCATAACGTTGCCAATCTCTAATTATAAATATCCTCCGGCTATGCCGGAGGTTTTTCAGATGCGCCTATAAGGCTCTGTTTCCAGCCGCGCCCTAACTGGTGCATATGATCTAACATTTGCATTCAACTTCGTTACTTACGACCCGTAAACAAGCTGCCTGGATATGGGTTCAATAATTGTTCGCCAATTTTATCTTCTTCGAGCTGGTGCTTTATATATTCTTGTATCCTCGCTGTGTTCTTACCCAGCGTATCTAAATAATAACTTCTACACCAAAATTCCCTGTTCCTGTATTTGAATTTTAGATCTCTAAATGCTCATAGAGCATCAGACTGCGTTTACCCTTCAGATAGCCCATAAACCTCGATACGCTCATTTTCGACGGGATCTCCACATGTATGTGGATATATCCACACAGCATTCTGCTTTCGCAACGGCTCACTCCTTTGTGTATTTCGCATCAAGAGCAGCAACATCGCACTGGCGCAGCTGCATATCAGTAAAGGAAATGTCCTCAGCTTCTGATACCTCTGATTATCGATATCACCCTGAAGAAGGGCTGTTGAATAAATCAGATTGCAATGAGCAACGAGGCTAACGTCAGCAAATAAAAAGGGCGCCTACTGGCAATCTTATGAATTCAACACATTACATATAGGTTCAGGTATTGCACAGTCCTGTACCTTGTAACTAATATCGAAAGGCAATAAAAATATCCGATATATAACTCATGATACTTGCCCATAAAAAAGCCCTTCTGGAGAAGGGCAGGTTTTTGTATGCGCAATGTTCCATCATCTGCATGGTGCCGGGTGCCTCCCGGTGAGTCCGGCATCAGCATCCGAACCCGCAATATTGCCGCTAAAGCCGAAGGATATTTGCAACCTTGCTGATATGCCCCTCCGCACAGGGGGATTCACCATGCAGGGATTTTTTAACAAATAAGAAAAATGGTATCAATACCATAATCTCGAAAATACATAATTTTATCAAATACAATTAATTTGTTATCGGAATATGATAATTACGGATTTTCCTGCATCCGAAACAACAAAATCCACTCAACGGCAGGTTTATACTATTTCGGCACAATATCAAAATTTGCTCAAATAAAGAAAAAGGAGTGATAGCGACCTGCTGATCTCCCCCTTAGCACAGAGCAGTCACCATGCGATGATTTTTTAACACCAACGCATGGTACCGACTACCTGAATTGAACTGGTGCCCCATTGGTTACAAGTCAGTGACTCTGCCTGCTGAGCTAATGGCTGTATGGTTGGTGGCTCTTGCTGGATTTGAACCAGCGACCTGGCGATTATGAGTCGCTCGCTCTCACCACTGAGCTAAAGGGCCAGAAAAACGAATTTACTCCCTTAGAAACATATATATACAGTCTACATTATCGCATTATAAATAAAAGAAAAATAAAAGTTGATATTTTCTTATCAAATAAAGGTATTAATCGTATTGTATATTTTGATGATTTATATCACCTTATAAAAACAAGTAAGGCTTTAACAATTATCAAAACAAAAATTTCATCATATTTTGAAATAAAAGGATTCAACAGATATATCTATCACCACAATAGACCACATATCAAAAC
>NZ_JABWMT020000019.1:0-86115 GCF_013368915.2 Escherichia sp. 93.1518 | reverse complement strand
GAATACCTGCCTGTCACGCAGGGGGTCGCGGGTTCGAGTCCCGTCCGTTCCGCCACCCTAATTAGGGGCGTAGTTCAATTGGTAGAGCACCGGTCTCCAAAACCGGGTGTTGGGAGTTCGAGTCTCTCCGCCCCTGCCAGAAATCATCCTTAGCGAAAGCTAAGGATTTTTTTTGTCTGAAATAACCCTCTCCGAAGTAAATCCTTCCATCGGCATCCTTGCCGGCCATTTTGATTAATACACATCATCCAGTACGTTAATTTTCAATAGATCGCGAATCAACGCATTTTTATCGCTATTTTGCAGCCATATGGCATAGAGCGGTCGTGAAAGAGTTGTGCTGTCGACAACGGTATGCAGTCCGCCTTTCTTACGTGCCCAACTCACCGGTAGCCATGTGCAACCATTAAGCATCGCAATCTGTTGCTGTGCCAGTTCAGCAGAACTGGTTGTTAGCATTGGAACTTCATCAGCACCGATCAAACCAGCCTCATGTTGTTGAAAATCCGGCCCCCATTCCAGACGGAGATAGTTAAGCTCACCTTTTAGCTTAGAAGGGGCACTGGTATAGAGTGCTAAAGTAAAATGCCCCAGTAACTGACTACTAAATTCATCCATTTTGGGTGCTTCAGTAGTAATAAGAAGATCAAGCTGGCGTTCATGCAACTGTTTTACCAGAGACTGCCGTTGGGCAATTCGCGCTTCGAACTGTAAGCCTGTATGGGCATCCTGATTTTGATACAAGCGTCCCAGCCACTGATTAAGCATACATTCCCACAACGAGGCGCTGGCACCGATAGAAAACTCATTATGTCGTGAGGTATGCGCTACCTCCTTACGAGCGGTCTGCCAGGTGCTCATGAGTGTTTCTGCATAAGGCAAAAGCTTTTCACCGGCTGCGGTTAAACGGATATTGTTTCTGTGACGGGTGAAAAGATTCACACCCAGCTGATTTTCTAGTTGTCTGATCCGAAAGCTCACTGCTGACTGGGTCAGATAGAGCGATTCAGCCGCTCGGCCAAAGTGACGCGTTCGGCTAACTTCCAGGAAAGTTTTTAACAATTCCGTATCCACAGTGCTCTCCGCAAAATTATTTGTCGTTATGATTTAAATGTTTTGTTTTACACTCTGTCAAGCGTAACTAATACTCCGCGCCATAACTAGCTCGGTCAAAGAATTAGGAGCGTGCAGGATGGCGGAAAGCTTTACGACGACTAATCGATATTTCGACAATAAACATTATCCACGTGGATTCTCTCGTCATGGTGATTTCACCATCAAAGAGGCACAACTGCTTGAACGTCATGGTTATGCCTTCAATGAGCTGGATCTCGGCAAACGCGAGCCGGTTACCGAGGAAGAGAAACTCTTCGTAGCAGTATGCCGTGGCGAACGTGAGCCAGTGACAGAAGCAGAACGCGTGTGGTCCAAGTATATGACGCGTATCAAGCGTCCAAAACGTTTTCACACTCTTTCCGGCGGTAAACCGCAGGTCGAAGGTGCTGAAGACTACACCGATTCCGACGATTAATAAAAAGGGCGAAATGCCCTTTTTTTACGTCAGCAGCTTTTGCAAATGGATGAGCAAACGGTCGATAGCCCGATAACTTACAGCCTCTTGTAAATGCTGACGTGTGATGGCGTCAGACTGATCAATATCAGCTATGGTTCTTGATACTTTCAGTAACCGCTGCCAGGCACGAATCGATAACCCCAGATGGATTAGCGTTTCTTCCAGCCACTGTGCGTCCTCGCTCTCAAGCTTGCAAAATTGTCGTATTTCCGGACTATCCAGCCAGGCATTCAGTTTATTCTGCCGCTTAAATTGGCGCTCTCTGGCGGCCATTACACGTTGTTTAACGGTGGCGCTGCTTTCCCCCTGAATGACCGCTTTGCTCAAAATACCGGGTGGCGGTAGCGGGATCTCCAGTGAGAGGTCAAAGCGGTCAAGAAAGGGACCGGAGAGTCGGTTGAGATAGCGCAGCGTTTGTTCCGGCGTGCAGCGGTTATGGTTCCCTTGATAATGTCCTGTTGGGCTGGGATTCATCGCCGCAACAAGCTGGAAACGGGCTGGATAGGTTATTTTTGCTCGTGTGCGTGAAAGATGGATTTGCCCTGACTCTATGGGTTCCCGCAAGGCATCCAGTGTACGCCGTTCAAATTCAGGTAGTTCATCAAGAAAAAGTACGCCGTTATGCGCCAGCGAAATTTCACCAGGCCCGGGAATTGCACCACCGCCCACCATCGCTGTTAACGACGCACTGTGGTGCGGTGAACGGAACGGGCGCTGCCGCCATTGTTTTTGCACTGATTCGGCATTTACCAGACTTAATATCGCGGCACTCTCCAGTGCCTCTTCATTGCTTAAATCTGGCAACAGGTCATTAATACGGCTGGCGAGCATTGTTTTACCTGTTCCCGGCGGCCCAATCAGTAAAAGGTTGTGTCCGCCAGCAGCAGTAATTTCCAGTCCTCGCTTTCCTTGCTCCTGACCCACAACATCACTGAGATCATGTTGTAATACACTGGATACGGCATCAGTTGATTTAGGACGTTCGAGAGAATGTTTACCTTCCAGAAACGCACAGACAGTTTGTAGATGATCAGCTATCAGACACCCTTCACCGTTAATTAGCCCCACTTCAGCTTCGTTGTCTTTCGCGACGATAATCTTTCTGCCTGACTTAATGGCTTCAGTTGCGCTGGATATTGCGCCTGGAACACCACGCAGAGCGCCCGTAAGCGCCAGTTCGCCCACTAATTCATATTCATCCAACTGATTCGCTGTAAGCTGTTCAGAGGCCGCCAGCAATACAATGGCGATAGGTAAATCATATCGCCCTCCTTCTTTCGGTAGATCGGCAGGAGCAAGGTTAATGGTGATTTTTTTCGCCGGATATTCATATCCGCTATTGATAATGGCGCTGCGTACGCGATCGCGGGCTTCTTTTACCGTTGTTTCTGGTAAGCCCACCATTGTTAATCCTGGTAGACCTTTACTGATATGTACCTCAACAGTGATCGGGGGAGCGTTTACTCCCAGGGCGGCACGAGTATGAACAATTGACAGTGACATAAGTCCTCCTTAAGCCACCATTATGAACATAAGAGATCCCTGCTGTAGTCTGCGAAATTGTGTTATTTAGCGGCTGATTCCCGTTTATTTATGCAAAGTAATTTGAGTTGTATTAGTGATGGAATCACTCTCGCAAAAATAAAAAGCACAAAAAATAGTCACTCAAAGAGCGCGAGAATTATACGGAAATTGAATTTTTTTCACTCACAAATTTTCATATAAAAAACAATGGTTTTTATAGAAATTATTATGAGATTCATAAGAATCGGATAAAAAATATCTTGTGCTATTCGCAAAATCTATGGTAACTCTTTAGGCATTCCTTCGAACAAGATGCAAGAAAAGACAAAATGACAGCCCTTCTACGAGTGATTAGCCTGGTCGTGATTAGCGTGGTGGTGATTATTATCCCACCGTGCGGGGCTGCACTTGGACGAGGAAAGGCTTAGAGATCAAGCCTTAACGAACTAAGACCCCCGCACCGAAAGGTCCGGGGGTTTTTTTTGACCTTAAAAACATAATCGAGGAGCAGACAATGAATAACAGCACAAAATTCTGTTTCTCAAGATTCAGGACGGGGAACTAACTATGAATGGCGCACAGTGGGTGGTACATGCTTTGCGGGCACAGGGTGTGAACACCGTTTTCGGTTATCCGGGTGGCGCAATTATGCCTGTTTACGATGCATTGTATGACGGTGGCGTGGAACACTTGCTGTGCCGGCATGAACAGGGCGCGGTAATGGCGGCTATCGGTTATGCCCGTGCTACCGGCAGAACTGGTGTGTGCATCGCCACATCTGGCCCTGGCGCAACCAACCTGATCACTGGTCTGGCAGATGCGCTGTTAGATTCCATCCCTGTCGTTGCGATCACCGGTCAGGTGTCCGCACCGTTCATCGGCACCGACGCATTTCAGGAAGTGGATGTCCTGGGATTGTCGTTAGCCTGTACCAAACACAGCTTCCTGGTACAGTCGCTGGAAGAGTTGCCGCGCATCATGGCCGAAGCGTTTGATGTCGCCAGCTCAGGTCGTCCCGGTCCGGTTCTGGTCGATATCCCTAAAGATATCCAGTTAGCCAGCGGTGATCTGGAACCCTGGTTCACCACCGTTGAAAACGAAGTGACTTTCCCACATGCCGAAGTCGAGCAAGCGCGCCAGATGCTGGCAAAAGCGCAAAAACCGATGCTGTATGTTGGCGGCGGCGTGGGTATGGCGCAGGCGGTTCCTGCTCTGCATGAATTTCTCGCTGCCACAAAAATGCCTGCCACCTGCACGCTGAAAGGGCTGGGCGCAGTCGATGCGGATTATCCGTACTATCTGGGGATGCTGGGGATGCACGGCACCAAAGCGGCGAACTTCGCGGTGCAGGAATGTGACCTGCTGATCGCCGTGGGGGCACGTTTTGATGACCGGGTTACCGGCAAACTTAACACGTTCGCGCCACACGCCAGCGTGATCCATATGGATATCGACCCGGCAGAAATGAACAAGCTGCGTCAGGCGCATGTGGCATTACAAGGCGATTTAAACACGCTGTTGCCTGCGTTACAGCAATCGTTAAATATCGATGAATGGCAGCAATACTGCGCACAAATGCGTAGTGAACATGCCTGGCGTTACGATCATCCTGGAGATGCTATCTACGCGCCGTTGTTGTTAAAAAAACTATCGGATCGTAAACCTGCAGATTGCGTTGTGACCACGGATGTGGGGCAGCACCAGATGTGGGCTGCGCAGCACATCGCCCACACTCGCCCGGAAAATTTCATCACTTCAAGCGGTTTAGGCACTATGGGCTTCGGTTTACCGGCGGCGGTTGGCGCACAAGTCGCGCGACCGAACGATACTGTCGTTTGTATCTCCGGTGACGGTTCTTTCATGATGAATGTGCAAGAGCTGGGCACCGTAAAACGCAAGCAGTTACCGTTGAAAATCGTCTTACTCGATAACCAGCGTTTAGGGATGGTTCGACAATGGCAGCAACTGTTTTTCCAGGAACGATATAGCGAAACCACCCTTACCGATAACCCCGATTTCCTCATGTTAGCCAGCGCCTTCGGCATTCCTGGCCAACACATCACCCGTAAAGACCAGGTTGAAGCGGCACTCGACACCATGCTGAACAGTGATGGGCCATACCTGCTTCATGTCTCAATCGACGAACTTGAGAACGTCTGGCCGCTGGTGCCGCCTGGCGCCAGTAATTCAGAAATGTTGGAGAAATTATCATGATGCAACATCAGGTCAATGTATCGGCTCGCTTCAATCCGGAAACCTTAGAACGTGTTTTACGCGTGGTGCGTCATCGTGGTTTCCACGTCTGCTCAATGAATATGGCTGCCGCCAGCGATGCACAAAATATAAATATTGAATTGACCGTTGCCAGCCCGCGTTCGGTCGACTTACTGTTTAGTCAGTTAAATAAACTGGTAGACGTCGCACACGTTGCTATCTGCCAGAGCACAACCACATCACAACAAATCCGCGCCTGAGCGCAAAAGGAATATAAAAATGACCACGAAGAAAGCTGATTACATTTGGTTCAATGGGGAGATGGTTCGCTGGGAAGATGCGAAGGTGCATGTGATGTCGCACGCGCTGCACTATGGCACCTCGGTTTTTGAAGGCATCCGTTGCTACGATTCGCATAAGGGACCAGTTGTATTCCGTCATCGTGAGCATATGCAACGTCTGCATGACTCCGCCAAAATTTACCGCTTCCCGGTTTCGCAGAGCATTGATGAGCTGATGGAAGCTTGCCGCGAAGTGATCCGTAAAAACAATCTCACCAGCGCCTATATCCGTCCGCTGATCTTCGTAGGTGATGTTGGCATGGGCGTTAACCCACCAGCGGGATACACCACCGACGTAATTATTGCCGCTTTCCCGTGGGGAGCCTATCTGGGCGCGGAAGCCCTGGAACAGGGGATCGACGCGATGGTTTCTTCCTGGAACCGCGCGGCACCAAACACCATTCCAACCGCTGCGAAAGCGGGGGGTAACTACCTCTCTTCCCTGCTGGTTGGCAGCGAAGCGCGCCGCCACGGTTATCAGGAAGGTATCGCGCTGGATGTGAATGGTTACATCTCTGAAGGCGCAGGCGAAAACCTGTTTGAAGTGAAAGACGGCGTGCTGTTCACCCCGCCGTTCACCTCTTCCGCGCTTCCGGGTATTACCCGTGACGCCATCATCAAACTGGCGAAAGAGCTGGGAATTGAAGTGCGTGAGCAGGTGCTGTCGCGTGAATCACTGTATCTGGCGGATGAAGTGTTTATGTCCGGTACGGCGGCTGAAATCACGCCAGTGCGCAGCGTCGACGGTATTCAGGTGGGTGAAGGCCGTTGTGGTCCGGTCACCAAACGCATCCAGCAAGCCTTCTTCGGCCTCTTCACCGGCGAAACCGAAGATAAATGGGGCTGGTTGGATCAGGTTAATCAATAAATACAAAAAATGGGACGGCACGCACCGTCCCATTTACGAGACAGACACTGGGAGTAAATAAAGTATGCCTAAGTACCGTTCCGCCACCACCACTCATGGTCGTAATATGGCGGGTGCTCGTGCGCTGTGGCGCGCCACCGGAATGACCGACGCCGATTTCGGCAAGCCGATTATCGCTGTTGTGAACTCGTTCACTCAATTTGTACCGGGTCACGTCCATCTGCGCGATCTCGGTAAACTGGTCGCTGAACAAATTGAAGCGGCTGGCGGCGTTGCCAAAGAGTTCAACACCATTGCGGTGGATGATGGGATCGCCATGGGCCACGGGGGGATGCTTTATTCACTGCCATCTCGCGAACTGATCGCTGATTCCGTTGAGTATATGGTCAACGCTCACTGCGCCGATGCCATGGTTTGCATCTCTAACTGCGACAAAATCACCCCAGGGATGCTGATGGCCTCTCTGCGCCTGAATATTCCGGTGATCTTTGTTTCCGGCGGCCCGATGGAGGCCGGGAAAACCAAACTATCCGATCAGTTAATCAAGCTTGATCTGGTTGATGCGATGATCCAGGGGGCAGATCCGAAAGTTTCTGACTCCCAGAGCGATCAGGTTGAACGTTCGGCCTGTCCAACCTGTGGTTCCTGCTCCGGGATGTTCACTGCTAACTCGATGAACTGCCTGACCGAAGCTCTGGGTCTGTCGCAGCCAGGCAACGGCTCGCTACTGGCAACCCACGCCGACCGTAAGCAGCTGTTCCTTAATGCCGGTAAACGCATTGTTGAATTAACCAAACGTTACTACGAGCAAAACGACGAAAGCGCACTGCCGCGTAATATCGCCAGTAAAGCGGCGTTTGAAAACGCCATGACGCTGGATATCGCGATGGGCGGCTCTACCAACACGGTTCTTCACCTGCTGGCGGCGGCACAAGAAGCGGAAATCGACTTCACCATGAGTGATATCGACAAACTTTCGCGTAAAGTCCCGCAGTTGTGCAAAGTTGCGCCGAGCACCCCAAAATACCATATGGAAGATGTTCACCGTGCTGGTGGAGTGATCGGTATTCTCGGCGAACTGGATCGCGCAGGGTTACTGAACCGTGATGTGAAAAACGTGCTCGGCCTGACCTTGTCGCAAACGCTGGAACAATACGATGTCATGCTGACTCAAGATGATGCGGTGAAAAATATGTTCCGCGCTGGCCCGGCGGGAATCCGCACTACACAGGCATTCTCGCAGGATTGCCGTTGGGATTCTCTCGATGACGATCGCGCTAACGGCTGCATCCGCTCGCTGGAGCACGCCTACAGCAAAGACGGCGGCCTGGCGGTGCTTTACGGCAACTTCGCGGAAAACGGCTGCATCGTTAAAACGGCGGGCGTCGATGACAGTATTCTCAAATTCACCGGTCCGGCGAAAGTGTACGAAAGCCAGGACGATGCGGTAGAAGCGATTCTTGGCGGTAAAGTTGTCGCTGGCGATGTGGTTGTTATTCGCTACGAAGGCCCGAAAGGCGGCCCTGGGATGCAGGAAATGCTCTACCCAACCAGCTTCCTGAAATCGATGGGTCTTGGCAAAGCCTGTGCACTGATCACCGACGGTCGTTTCTCCGGCGGTACGTCTGGCCTTTCCATCGGTCACGTATCGCCGGAAGCGGCAAGCGGCGGTAGCATTGGCTTGATTGAAGATGGTGACCTGATCGCCATCGACATTCCGAACCGTGGCATTCAGTTGCAGGTAAGCGATGCCGAACTGGCGGCGCGTCGTGAAGCGCAGGAAGCCCGTGGCGACAAAGCCTGGACGCCGAAAAACCGTGAACGTCAGGTCTCCTTTGCTTTGCGCGCTTACGCCAGCCTGGCGACCAGCGCCGACAAAGGTGCGGTGCGCGATAAATCGAAACTGGGGGGTTAATAATGGCTGACTCGCAACCCCTGTCCGGTGCCCCTGAAGGTGCCGAATATTTAAGAGCGGTGCTACGTGCGCCGGTCTATGAAGCGGCACAGGTCACGCCGCTACAGAAAATGGAAAAACTGTCGTCGCGTCTTGATAACGTGATACTGGTGAAGCGCGAAGACCGCCAGCCAGTGCACAGCTTCAAGCTGCGCGGCGCATACGCCATGATGGCAGGTCTGACGGAAGAACAGAAAGCGCACGGTGTGATCACCGCCTCGGCGGGTAACCATGCGCAAGGTGTCGCGTTTTCCTCCGCTCGGTTAGGTGTGAAGGCGCTGATCGTCATGCCAACTGCTACCGCCGACATCAAAGTCGACGCGGTGCGCGGCTTCGGCGGTGAGGTGCTGCTTCACGGCGCGAACTTTGACGAAGCAAAAGCGAAAGCGATTGAATTGTCTCAGCAGCAGGGCTTCACCTGGGTGCCGCCGTTCGATCATCCGATGGTGATCGCCGGGCAGGGCACACTGGCGCTGGAACTGCTCCAGCAGGACGCCCATCTCGACCGCGTATTTGTGCCGGTTGGTGGCGGTGGCCTGGCGGCAGGCGTAGCGGTACTGATCAAACAACTGATGCCGCAAATCAAAGTTATCGCCGTAGAAGCAGAAGATTCTGCCTGTCTGAAAGCGGCGCTGGATGCCGGTCATCCCGTAGATCTGCCGCGCGTGGGGCTGTTTGCTGAAGGTGTTGCGGTAAAACGCATCGGCGATGAGACTTTCCGCCTGTGTCGGGAGTATCTCGACGACATCATCACTGTCGATAGCGATGCCATCTGCGCAGCGATGAAAGATCTGTTCGAAGATGTGCGCGCAGTGGCGGAACCCTCTGGCGCACTGGCTCTGGCGGGAATGAAAAAATATATCGCCCAGCACAACATTCGTGGTGAACGACTGGCGCATATTCTTTCTGGTGCCAACGTGAACTTCCACGGTTTGCGCTACGTCTCGGAACGTTGCGAACTGGGCGAACAGCGTGAAGCGTTGCTGGCAGTAACTATCCCGGAAGAAAAGGGTAGCTTCCTGAAGTTCTGCCAGTTGCTTGGCGGGCGTTCGGTCACCGAGTTCAACTACCGTTTTGCTGATGCGAAAAATGCCTGCATTTTTGTCGGCGTGCGCTTAAGTCGCGGCCTCGAAGAGCGCAAAGAAATTTTGCAGATGCTTAACGACGGCGGCTACAGCGTGGTTGATCTCTCCGACGACGAAATGGCGAAGCTGCATGTGCGTTATATGGTCGGCGGGCGTCCATCGCATCCGTTGCAGGAGCGCCTCTACAGTTTCGAGTTCCCGGAATCGCCGGGGGCGCTGCTGCGCTTCCTCAACACGCTGGGTACGCACTGGAACATCTCGCTGTTCCACTATCGCAGCCACGGTACTGACTACGGGCGCGTACTGGCGGCGTTCGAGCTTGGTGACCATGAACCGGATTTCGAAACCCGGCTGAATGAGCTGGGCTACGATTGCCACGACGAAACTAATAACCCGGCGTTCAGGTTCTTTTTGGCGGGTTAATGGTTCGGTAAAATCTTCCAGAACGCCTCAATCAGCGGCTCATGCAGCCGCTTTTTCTGCGCACAAACGCCCAGCTCAAACGGCGTTTTCTCATCGCTGCGATCAAGAATCATCACGCGGTTACGTACTGGTTCAGGGCTATTATCCAGCACCACTTCTGGCAGCAGCGCCACGCCACAGCCAAGCGCCACCATTGATACCATCGCTTCATGCCCACCAACCGTGGCGTAAATCACCGGGTTACTGATTTTGTTACGTCGAAACCACAACTCAATGCGGCGGCGTACCGGCCCTTGATCGGCCATGATAAACGGCACCGTTGACCAGTCGGGCTTTTCGACTGATACCTGATTACGCACCGGGCAGGGCAGCGCAGGCGCGATCAGCACCACCGCCAGATTCTCCAGCATCGAAAATGCCACCGCACCTGGCAGAGTCTCTGGCTTACCGGCTATCGCCAGATCCGCTTCTCCGGTAACCACTTTTTCCATTGCATCCGCCGCATCACCGGTAGTGAGTTTAATCTCCACCGACGGGTGTTCCGCGCGGAAGCGATCAAGAATCGGTGGAAGATGACTGTAAGCGGCGGTCACCGAGCAGAAGATATGTAATTCTCCAGAGAGCGACGGCCCTTGCTGATCGATGGTGTGGCGCAATTGCTGATACTGCAACAGAGTTTGCTGGGCGAAAACGCGCAGCTCTTCGCCCGCTTCCGTCAGCGTTACCGTGCGGTTATCGCGTACAAAAAGCGGTTGGCCGATATCTTCTTCCAGCCGCTGAATCTGTCGTGAGAGCGTGGATGGGCTAACGTGCATCGCCCGTGCGCTACGGCCAAAATGGCGGCTTTCTGCCAGATGTAGAAACATTTTCAGGTCGCGTAAATCCACAGGCTTAACCCTTGGTTATGACGTTGCAGAAATTGCAATGTGACGTTGTGAATATATCAATTTCCGCAATAAATTTCCTGTTGTAATGTGGTGACATTCTCGCTCAACAGCGAACCGAACAATAAGAAGCACAACATCACGAGGAATCACCATGGCTAACTACTTCAATACACTGAATCTGCGCCAGCAGCTGGCACAGTTGGGTAAATGTCGCTTTATGGGGCGCGACGAATTCGCTGACGGCGCGAGCTACCTTCAGGGTAAAAAAGTGGTCATCGTCGGTTGTGGCGCGCAGGGTCTCAACCAGGGTCTGAACATGCGTGATTCTGGTCTGGATATCTCCTATGCCCTGCGAAAAGAAGCGATTGCCGAAAAGCGAGCGTCCTGGCGTAAAGCGACCGAAAACGGTTTTAAAGTAGGCACTTACGAAGAGCTGATCCCGCAGGCGGATCTTGTCGTTAACCTGACGCCAGACAAACAGCACTCCGACGTAGTGCGTTCTGTTCAGCCGCTGATGAAAGATGGCGCGGCGCTGGGTTACTCTCACGGTTTCAATATCGTAGAAGTGGGCGAGCAGATCCGTAAAGACATCACCGTAGTGATGGTTGCGCCGAAATGTCCTGGCACCGAAGTGCGTGAAGAGTACAAACGTGGATTCGGCGTACCGACGCTGATCGCCGTTCACCCGGAAAACGATCCGAAAGGTGAAGGCATGGCGATTGCTAAAGCCTGGGCGGCAGCAACCGGCGGTCATCGTGCCGGCGTTCTGGAATCCTCTTTCGTTGCGGAAGTTAAATCAGACCTGATGGGTGAACAAACTATCCTGTGCGGTATGTTGCAGGCTGGTTCTCTGCTGTGCTTCGACAAGCTGGTAGAAGAAGGCACTGATCCGGCATATGCAGAAAAACTGATTCAGTTCGGTTGGGAAACCATCACCGAAGCCCTGAAACAGGGCGGCATCACCCTGATGATGGACAGGCTCTCTAACCCGGCGAAACTGCGTGCTTATGCGCTGTCAGAACAACTGAAAGAGATCATGGCGCCGCTGTTCCAGAAACATATGGACGACATCATCTCCGGCGAATTCTCCTCCGGCATGATGGCAGACTGGGCCAATGACGATAAGAAACTGCTGACCTGGCGTGAAGAGACCGGCAAAACCGCGTTCGAAACCGCACCGCAGTATGAAGGTAAAATCGGCGAGCAGGAGTACTTCGATAAAGGCGTGCTGATGATCGCGATGGTGAAAGCGGGCGTTGAGCTGGCTTTCGAAACCATGGTTGATTCTGGCATCATCGAAGAGTCGGCTTACTATGAATCACTGCACGAGCTGCCGTTGATTGCCAACACCATCGCCCGTAAGCGACTGTACGAAATGAACGTGGTTATTTCCGATACCGCTGAGTACGGTAACTATCTGTTCTCTTACGCTTGTGTACCGCTGCTGAAACCGTTTATGGCGGAGCTGCAGCCTGGCGATCTGGGTAAAGCTATTCCGGAAGGGGCGGTAGATAACGCGCAACTGCGTGATGTAAATGATGCGATTCGCAGCCATGCGATTGAGCAGGTTGGTAAGAAACTGCGCGGTTATATGACGGATATGAAACGTATTGCTGTTGCGGGTTAAGTGTGCGCTGATGCCCTCTCCCTGTGGGAGAGGGAGAAAACACTCAAGGCCTTCTCCCGGAGAAGGCCTTGCTGTTAGTTACGGTACAGCACCTTAATAATGTGATACCCGAACTGGGTATGCAGCGGGCCAGTCGGCTCCAGCACCGGACAAGAGAAAACCACTTTATCGAACGCCGGAACCATCTGACCCTGGCGGAATTCACCTAAATCACCGCCGCGTTTGCCTGACGGGCAAATGGAGTGTTTCTTCGCCAGCTTGCCGAAATCGGCGCCGTTCTTGATCTGCTCCAGAAGTTCCAGAGCCAGTTTCTCTTCTTTTACAAGGATATGCAGTGCTGCTGCTGTTTTTGCCATGATCGTGCCTTGAATTAAAAAGTGTCAGTCAGGGAGAGGGGCTGGTACATATATGGCAAAAGCCCGGAAAATCCGGGCTTCGCAGGTCCCTCAAGGGGAGTAAACTTAGGGCCTCTATGGGCTACAGAGTCATTATCGAGGATGGTGATTTTATTGTCAATTTATGAGCGATATGGCATTGATTGACTTAATGACCGCCCTCTGTATGTCTGCAACCAATTCATGCGGCAAACATTGATTAAGATACCCTCTATAAGTCCTTGCTCTGTTTAATCGATTTCGACTGACTTGTTGTACCAGGTCGGCTTTGGCCCAACGTATCTGCTGATCAAAGAATTGCAGGTCATTGATAACATTACTGGCTATTTCAACATGCATTCCACGATTTAACTTGTCATGGTCGCGAGTGGTTGATAATGGAACGACGATACATGCATTGCCATTAATTTTTCCATTGAGCACGACAACCAGCCTGTTTTTTATCATCTCAGGTGGAATGCGGCCATCGTAATACGCCGTACTGATCTGTCCATTCTGGCTAACAGGATAGTTACCAAAGTTGCATTCCAGTATTTCACCAACCTTAGGGCTGAAATTAATCGCCACGAGTAAACCTCTCCTTAGTAAACTCTGAAAAATAATAACACAACGTTACGACCCGATATTTTCTAAGTCTAATGGATTCACGATGAATTCCGGTTTCGGTCTTTCCTCTCTGATTTAAACATCAGTCGTTATCCGGTTAGCGGTTTACACTCGGTCACATTCAAATGCGATTCTGCTACAATCCTCCCCCCGTTCGAAGATTGAGCAATACTCCTATGCGTCTAAACCCCGGCCAACAACAAGCTGTCGAATTCGTTACCGGCCCCTGCCTGGTGCTGGCGGGCGCGGGTTCCGGCAAGACTCGTGTTATCACTAATAAAATCGCCCATCTGATCCGTGGCTGCGGTTATCAGGCGCGACATATCGCGGCGGTGACCTTTACCAATAAGGCGGCGCGCGAGATGAAAGAGCGTGTCGGGCAGACGCTGGGGCGCAAAGAGGCGCGTGGGCTGATGATCTCCACTTTCCACACGCTGGGGCTGGATATCATCAAACGCGAGTATGCGGCGTTGGGGATGAAAGCAAACTTTTCGCTGTTTGACGATACCGATCAGCTGGCTTTGCTCAAAGAGCTGACCGAAGGACTGATTGAAGATGACAAAGTTCTGCTGCAACAGCTGATCTCAACCATCTCTAACTGGAAGAATGATCTCAAAACTCCTGCGCAGGCGGCGGCAGAGGCAAAAGGCGAGCGGGATCGCATTTTTGCCCATTGTTATGGGCTGTATGATGCGCACCTGAAAGCGTGCAATGTTCTCGACTTCGACGATCTGATTTTATTGCCGACGTTGCTGCTGCAACGCAATGAGGAAGTACGCGAACGCTGGCAAAACAAGATTCGCTACCTGCTGGTGGATGAGTATCAGGACACCAACACCAGCCAGTATGAACTGGTGAAACTGCTGGTGGGTAGCCGTGCACGCTTTACTGTGGTGGGTGACGATGACCAGTCGATCTACTCCTGGCGCGGTGCCCGTCCGCAAAACCTGGTGCTATTGAGCCAGGATTTCCCAACGTTGAAGGTGATTAAGCTTGAGCAGAATTACCGCTCTTCCGGGCGTATTTTGAAAGCGGCCAACATTCTCATCGCCAATAACCCGCACGTATTTGAAAAGCGTCTGTTCTCCGAACTTGGCTACGGCGCGGAACTAAAAGTTTTAAGCGCGAATAACGAAGAACATGAAGCCGAGCGCGTTACCGGCGAGCTGATTGCGCATCACTTCGTCAACAAAACACAGTACAAAGATTACGCCATTCTCTATCGCGGCAACCATCAGTCGCGGGTGTTTGAAAAATTCCTGATGCAAAACCGCATCCCGTACAAAATATCCGGCGGTACTTCATTCTTCTCCCGCCCTGAAATCAAGGATTTGCTGGCTTATCTGCGTGTACTGACTAATCCGGACGATGATAGTGCGTTCCTGCGTATCGTTAACACGCCGAAGCGAGAGATTGGCCCGGCGACGCTGAAAAAGCTGGGCGAGTGGGCGATGACGCGTAATAAAAGTATGTTTACCGCCAGCTTTGATATGGGGTTGAGTCAGACACTGAGTGGACGTGGTTATGAAGCGTTGACCCGATTTACTCACTGGCTGGCGGAAATCCAGCGACTGGCGGAGCGGGAGCCTATCGCCGCAGTGCGCGATCTGATCCACGGGATGGATTATGAATCCTGGTTATACGAAACGTCACCCAGCCCGAAAGCCGCCGAAATGCGCATGAAGAACGTTAACCAGTTATTTAGCTGGATGACGGAGATGCTGGAAGGTAGCGAACTGGATGAGCCGATGACGCTCACCCAGGTGGTGACGCGCTTTACTCTGCGCGACATGATGGAGCGTGGCGAGAGTGACGAAGAGCTTGATCAGGTGCAACTGATGACTCTGCACGCGTCGAAAGGGCTGGAGTTTCCCTATGTTTACATGGTCGGTATGGAAGAGGGATTTTTGCCGCACCAAAGCAGCATCGACGAGGATAATATCGATGAAGAGCGGCGGCTGGCCTATGTCGGCATCACCCGCGCTCAGAAAGAGTTGACCTTTACGCTGTGTAAAGAACGCCGTCAGTACGGCGAACTGGTGCGCCCGGAGCCAAGCCGCTTCCTGCTGGAGCTGCCGCAGGATGACTTGATTTGGGAACAAGAGCGCAAAGTGGTCAGCGCCGAAGAACGGATGCAGAAAGGGCAAAGCCATCTGGCGAATCTGAAAGCGATGATGGCAGCAAAACGAGGCAAATAGCCATTTGTCTTGCCTGGGGCTGGTTGGATTAGATGGTCACGGCACCGGAAAGCGGAATTATTGCCGGATAAGATGCGTCAGCATCGCATCCGGCACATTACACGTTAAAGCACTTCCAGCGGCCAGTGGACATAGCTCTGCCACTCAGTTTCCTGATCGATAATTTCTTTACCCAGCGGGTGCTGAGCCAGCCAACCTTGCGGCAGCGTCAGGGTCAACTGTTCATGGTTGGCTTGTAATGTAATCTCCGGCACTAAATCATCACGGCGACGGCTGGCAAAAATGATTGCCAGGCGCAGTAAACGACAGAGTTGCTCCGCAACGCGCGGCGGTACGGCATTTTGTTGATGCAACGATGAGAGATCGACAGGATTCGTCTGGTTGAGTAATAGCGTCGCCAGTAGCTTTTTCTGCGCAGGCGTAAAACCGGGAAGATCCAGATTACGCACCAGATAAGCGGCATGTTGCGGCGCTTGTTTGAAATCAACGCTAAGGCCAATTTCATGAAGTTGACAGGCGCTGATTAGCAAATCGCGGCTAATCGCTTCAAGATGCCACTCTTTTTCTACCTGATCAAACAAGTTAGCGGCAACGTTGACCACGCGCTGCGCCTGATCAATATCAATCATAAAGCGGCGCTGAATATTACGCAGTGTACGACTGCGAATATCCTGCTCAACCGCCAGATGCAACATGCCGTAGACCAGGCCTTCACGTAGAGCACCGCCAGCCAGCGTCATACACTGAATATTCAGCTCGGTAAAAATGGCTATCAGGATCGCCAGACCACTCGGGAATACTAACGCGCGCTCCAGCGTTAACCCTTCAATCTCCAGCTCTTCCAGCCGACCGCAATGAATAGCGCGCTGTTTCAGTTGCTGCAACTTCGCAAGGGTAATGCGCTCATCCATTCCCTGCGCCATCATGATTTCCTGTAATGCTTGCACGGTGCCGGAAGCGCCAACGCACACTTTCCAGCCGTGATACCGCAATTCATCGGCAACCGGACGTAACACTTCGCGTGCCGCTTTTTCTGCAGCATCAAAATTTTCCTGCCCCAGATTACGATCGGCAAAATAGCGTTCCAGCCAGGTGACGCAGCCCATAGACAGGCTGAACAAAGACGTGGTTTGTGCGCCTGTGCCAGTGACCAGTTCGGTACTGGCGCCACCAATATCCACGACCAGGCGCTGATCGGCTCCGCCGGTGGTGTGAGCAACACCCTGATAAATCAGGCGAGCTTCTTCTTCACCGCTGATCACCTGTACCGGACAACCGAGGATTTCCTGCGCTTTAGCAATAAAATCACTGGCATTGACGGCAAGTCGTAACGTCGCCGTAGCGACAACGCGAATTTGCGATGGTGGGATATCTTGCAGACGTTCAGCAAACAGGCGCAAACATTGCCAGCCGCGCTCCATTGCTTCATTAGACAGGGCATTTTCGCTGTTCAGGCCAGCAGCCAGACGCACTTTACGTTTAATTCGCGTCAGCGTCTGGATGCTTCCAGCCACCTCGCGCACTACCAGCATATGGAAACTATTTGAACCGAGATCAATAGCTGCATACAGCGACGAGGTGGAACCCATACTCTTCATCCTTCAATCTGTCTCTGCGTTGGCTGCATTCTTTCACCCAAATCACTTACTACAGTAAGCGCCCCGGGATTCATTCTCTTGCCATCTTGATACAGTTTGAATGATTTTGAGTATGACATTATTTATTTAACCTGAACGACGACGATTACGTGGAGCGCCAGTACGACGCGGACCATTGCCTGTGCGCGGGCGCGTGAGGCGCAGCGGTTTTGGCAGATCGGTCATCAATGCGTCTGGATTGTATTTGCTTACCGGAATTGAGTGACCAATATAGGTCTCAATAGCAGGCAAATTCAATGCATACTCTTCACACGCCAGGCTGATAGAGTGACCGCTTGCGCCTGCGCGGCCAGTACGACCGATACGGTGAACGTAATCTTCACAGTCGTCGGGCAAATCGTAGTTAAAGACGTGCGTCACTGCCGGAATATGCAGACCACGAGCAGCAACGTCGGTAGCAACCAGAATATCCAGATCGCCACGGGTAAATTCATCAAGAATACGCAGGCGTTTTTTTTGCGCCACATCGCCCGTCAACAGACCGACACGATGGCCATCTGCCGCCAGGTGACCCCAGATATCTTCACAACGGTGTTTGGTGTTGGCGAAAATAATCGCTCTGTCTGGCCACTCTTCTTCGATCAGCGTTTGCAACAAACGCATCTTTTCTTCGTTAGAAGGGTAGAAAAGCTCTTCTTTAATACGGTGGCCCGTTTTCTGTTCCGGTTCCACTTCGATATATTCGGCGTTATTCATCTGCTCGAACGCCAGTTCACGTACCCGGTACGAAAGCGTGGCGGAGAACAGCATGTTGAGGCGCTGGTTCGCTGGCGGCATACGGCGGAACAGCCAGCGGATATCTTTAATAAAGCCCAGATCATACATACGATCGGCTTCATCCAGCACCACCACTTGAATGGCACCGAGGTTAATGTGGTTCTGCTTGGCGTAGTCAATTAAACGACCCGTGGTGCCAATCAGGATGTCAACGCCGCTTTCCAGCACTTTCAGCTGTTTGTCGTAGCCATCGCCACCGTAAGCCAGCCCCAGTTTCAGTCCGGTAGCTTGTGCCAGTGGCTCCGCGTCGGCGTGGATCTGCACGGCAAGTTCACGCGTCGGTGCCATAATTAAGGCACGCGGTTGATTCACCTTGCGATCGGCAATTGCGGGATGAGAGAGAAGGTAATGAAACGAAGACGTAAGAAACGCCATCGTTTTCCCGGTACCAGTTTGCGCCTGCCCGGCTACGTCACGACCTTCCAGCGTTAGCGGAAGAGCCAGTGCCTGAATGGGCGTACAGTTATGAAACCCTTTTTTTTCAAGGGCTTCTACAACTTTCGGATGCAGGGCGAAGTCGGAAAACTTCTGTTCTGTTAAATGTGTTTTGCTCATAGTGTGATAGAATATCAGCTTACTATTGCTTTACGAAAGCGTATCCGGTGAAATAAAGTCAACCTTTAGTTGGTTAATGTTACACCAACAACGAAACCAACACGCCAGGCTTATTCCTGTGGAGTTATATATGAGCGATAAAATTATTCACCTGACTGACGACAGTTTTGACACGGATGTACTCAAAGCGGACGGGGCAATCCTCGTCGATTTCTGGGCAGAGTGGTGCGGCCCGTGCAAAATGATCGCCCCGATTCTGGATGAAATCGCTGACGAATATCAGGGCAAACTGACCGTTGCAAAACTGAACATCGATCAAAACCCTGGCACTGCGCCGAAATATGGTATCCGTGGTATCCCGACTCTGCTGCTGTTCAAGAATGGCGAAGTGGCGGCAACGAAAGTCGGCGCGCTGTCTAAAGGTCAGTTGAAAGAGTTCCTCGACGCCAATCTGGCATAAGGGAACGTCATGTTCGGGTGCCCTGTCGCTAAAAACTGGACGCCCGGCGTGAGCCATGCTAACTTAATGTTGACTTCGTATTAAACTTACCTTATTAAGTTTGAATCTTGTAATATCCAACGCTTCCCGTTTTTATCTAATGCGAAGTGAACAGATTTCTGGTTTGTCACTCAATCCGTCTTGTCGTTTCAGTTCTGCGTACTTTCCTGTGACCAGACAGCGAAAAGACATGAGTCGATGACCGTAAATAGGCATGGATGATCCTGCCATACCATTCACAACATTAAGTTCGAGATTTACCCCAAGTTTAAGAACTCACACCACTATGAATCTTACCGAATTAAAGAATACGCCGGTTTCTGAGCTGATCACTCTCGGCGAAAATATGGGGCTGGAAAATCTGGCTCGTATGCGTAAGCAGGACATTATTTTTGCCATCCTGAAGCAGCACGCAAAGAGTGGCGAAGATATCTTTGGTGATGGCGTACTGGAGATATTGCAGGATGGATTTGGTTTCCTCCGTTCCGCAGACAGCTCCTACCTCGCCGGTCCTGATGACATCTACGTTTCTCCCAGCCAAATCCGCCGTTTCAACCTCCGCACTGGTGATACCATCTCTGGTAAGATTCGCCCGCCGAAAGAAGGTGAACGCTATTTTGCGCTGCTGAAAGTTAATGAAGTTAACTTCGATAAACCTGAAAACGCCCGCAATAAAATCCTCTTTGAGAACTTGACCCCGCTGCACGCAAACTCTCGTCTGCGTATGGAACGTGGTAACGGTTCTACTGAAGATTTGACCGCTCGCGTGCTGGATCTGGCTTCGCCAATCGGTCGTGGTCAGCGTGGTCTGATTGTGGCACCGCCGAAAGCTGGTAAAACCATGCTGCTGCAGAACATTGCTCAGAGCATTGCTTACAACCACCCGGATTGTGTGCTGATGGTTCTGCTGATTGACGAACGTCCGGAAGAAGTAACCGAGATGCAGCGTCTGGTTAAAGGGGAAGTTGTCGCTTCTACCTTTGACGAACCGGCATCTCGTCACGTTCAGGTTGCGGAAATGGTGATCGAGAAGGCAAAACGTCTGGTTGAGCACAAGAAAGACGTTATCATTCTGCTTGACTCTATTACTCGTCTGGCGCGTGCTTACAACACCGTCGTTCCTGCTTCCGGTAAAGTGTTGACCGGTGGTGTGGACGCTAACGCACTGCATCGTCCGAAACGCTTCTTCGGTGCGGCGCGTAACGTGGAAGAGGGCGGCAGCCTGACCATCATCGCAACGGCGCTCATCGATACGGGTTCCAAAATGGACGAAGTTATCTACGAAGAGTTTAAAGGCACCGGTAACATGGAGCTGCACCTCTCTCGTAAGATCGCTGAAAAACGCGTCTTCCCGGCTATCGACTACAACCGTTCTGGTACGCGTAAAGAAGAACTGCTCACCACTCAGGAAGAGCTGCAGAAAATGTGGATCCTGCGCAAAATCATTCACCCAATGGGCGAAATCGACGCAATGGAATTCCTCATTAACAAGCTCGCGATGACCAAGACGAATGACGATTTCTTTGAGATGATGAAACGCTCATAAATTTGTCTTATGCTAAAAACGCCACGTGTTTACGTGGCGTTTTGCTTTTATATCTGTAATCTTAGCAGCATGCCTGTGATAGTGGGAAAATTCCTGGTTTTTGCGGGTGTTTTATACGATTTTCGTCGCGAGTGGTTGGTTTTTACACAAGTCTGATTGGTTCAGAAAGTAGTTTCCCTTCTGAATAAAGGTCTTCGTGGGTATACTTCTGCTAATAATTTTCTCTGAGAGCATGCATTGTGAATTTACTGACAGTGAGTACTGATCTCATCAGTATTTTTTTATTCACGACACTGTTTCTGTTTTTTGCCCGCAAGGTAGCAAAAAAAGTCGGTTTAGTGGATAAACCTAACTTCCGCAAACGTCACCAGGGATTGATACCGCTCGTTGGGGGTATTTCAGTTTATGCAGGGATTTGCTTTACGTTCGGAATTGTCGATTATTACATTCCGCATGCATCTCTCTACCTGGCTTGCGCTGGCGTCCTGGTGTTCATTGGCGCGCTGGATGACCGTTTTGATATCAGCGTAAAAATCCGAGCCACCATACAGGCCGCTGTTGGCATCATTATGATGGTGTTCGGCAAACTTTATCTCAGTAGCCTTGGCTATATTTTTGGCGACTGGGAGATGGTACTCGGACCGTTTGGGTATTTCCTGACGTTGTTTGCAGTCTGGGCGGCAATTAATGCTTTCAATATGGTTGATGGCATTGACGGTTTGCTGGGCGGCTTATCCTGCGTCTCATTTGCGGCAATTGGCATGATTTTGTGGTTCGACGGGCAAACCAGCCTCGCTATCTGGTGCTTTGCGATGATCGCCGCCATCCTGCCTTACATCATGCTCAACCTCGGTATTCTGGGACGTCGCTATAAAGTCTTTATGGGCGATGCGGGCAGTACACTGATTGGTTTTACCGTAATCTGGATCCTGCTGGAAACCACCCAAGGCAAAACGCATCCGATTAGCCCGGTGACTGCATTATGGATAATCGCCATTCCGCTAATGGATATGGTAGCAATTATGTATCGTCGTCTGCGTAAAGGCATGAGCCCGTTCTCTCCTGACCGCCAGCACATTCATCATTTAATCATGCGTGCCGGCTTTACTTCTCGTCAGGCATTTGTGCTGATTACCCTTGCTGCTGCACTGCTTGCCTCCATTGGCGTGCTGGCAGAATATTCTCATTTTGTCCCTGAATGGGTCATGCTGGTGCTCTTTTTGCTAGCATTCTTCCTCTATGGCTATTGCATTAAGCGCGCCTGGAAGGTTGCTCGCTTTATTAAGCGTGTGAAACGCCGACTGCGCAGAAACCGTGGTGGCAGCCCCAACTTAACCAAATAAACGAGGATGTAATGACGCAACCAATGCCTGGGAAACCAGCCGAAGACGCTGAAAATGAACTGGATATTCGTGGGTTGTTTCGTACCTTGTGGGCTGGGAAGCTGTGGATTATTGGCATGGGGCTGGCGTTTGCGTTAATTGCGCTGGCATATACATTTTTCGCCCGCCAGGAGTGGAGCGCGACGGCGATTACCGATCGTCCAACGGTGAATATGCTGGGGGGATACTACTCGCAGCAGCAGTTTTTGCGTAACCTGGACATCCGTTCGAACATGGCTCCTGCCGACCAACCATCGGTCATGGACGAAGCCTATAAAGAATTTGTTATGCAGCTGGCGTCGTGGGACACCCGCCGCGATTTCTGGCTGCAGACGGATTATTACAAACAGCGGATGGTCGGTAACAGTAAAGCTGATGCGGCTCTGCTGGATGAAATGATCAACAACATCCAGTTTATTCCCGGTGATTTCACCCGCGCGATCAATGATAACGTTAAATTGATTGCCGAAACTGCCCCTGATGCCAATAATCTGCTGCGTCAATATGTCGCATTCGCCAGTCAGCGCGCTGCCAGCCATCTGAATGATGAGCTGAAAGGCGCATGGGCAGCACGCACTATCCAAATGAAAGCCCAGGTGAAACGTCAGGAAGAAGTGGCGAAAGCGATCTACGACCGCCGGGTAAACAGCATTGAGCAGGCGCTCAAAATCGCCGAGCAACATAATATTTCTCGTAGTGCGACAGATGTCCCTGCGGATGAATTGCCTGATTCAGAAATGTTTTTGCTGGGTCGCCCTATGCTGCAGGCGCGATTAGAAAACTTACAGGCCGTCGGTCCGGCCTTTGATCTCGACTATGATCAGAATCGGGCCATGTTAAATACCCTTAATGTAGGTCCAACCCTGGATCCGCGTTTTCAGACCTATCGCTATTTGCGTACGCCGGAAGAACCGGTAAAACGCGATAGCCCACGTCGTGCCTTCCTGATGATTATGTGGGGCATTGTCGGGGGGCTGATCGGGGCTGGTGTCGCATTAACCCGCCGTTGCTCGAAATAGCAACACAGCTGCGGTGAGCGCAAAGGCGCTCGCCGCTTATTCAAAGAGAATCGATGTGAAAGTACTGACTGTATTTGGTACGCGCCCGGAAGCCATCAAGATGGCGCCGCTGGTGCATGCGTTGGCAAAAGATCCTTTTTTTGAGGCTAAAGTTTGCGTCACTGCGCAGCATCGGGAGATGCTCGATCAGGTGCTGAAACTCTTTTCCATTGTACCTGACTACGATCTCAACATAATGCAGCCAGGACAGGGCCTGACAGAGATAACCTGTCGAATTCTTGAAGGATTAAAACCTATTCTTGCCGAGTTCAAACCGGACGTGGTGCTGGTACACGGCGATACCACCACGACGCTGGCCACCAGTCTGGCGGCGTTTTATCAGCGTATTCCTGTTGGTCACGTAGAGGCCGGACTGCGTACGGGCGATCTCTATTCACCCTGGCCGGAAGAGGCTAACCGCACGCTGACTGGTCATCTGGCGATGTACCATTTCTCCCCGACTGAAACCTCGCGGCAAAACCTGCTGCGTGAAAATGTCGCTGATAGCCGAATCTTTATCACCGGCAATACCGTTATCGACGCCTTGCTGTGGGTGCGCGACCAGGTGATGAGCAGCGATACGCTGCGTTCTGAACTGGCGGAAAATTACCCGTTTATCGACCCCAATAAGAAGATGATTCTGGTGACCGGTCACAGACGTGAGAGCTTCGGTCGTGGTTTTGAAGAAATTTGCCACGCACTGGCAGAAATCGCCACCACTCATCAGGACATCCAGATTGTCTATCCGGTACATCTCAACCCGAACGTCAGAGAACCGGTAAACCGCATTCTGGGGCATGTGAAAAATGTCATTCTGATCGATCCCCAGGAGTATTTACCGTTTGTCTGGCTGATGAACCACGCCTGGTTGATTTTGACTGACTCTGGCGGTATTCAGGAAGAAGCGCCTTCACTGGGTAAACCGGTGCTGGTGATGCGCGATACCACTGAACGTCCGGAAGCGGTGACTGCGGGTACGGTGCGTCTGGTCGGCACGGATAAGCAACGAATTGTCGAGGAAGTGACGCGTCTTTTAAAAGACGAAAATGAATATCAAACTATGAGCCGCGCCCATAACCCGTATGGTGATGGTCAGGCATGCTCTCGCATTTTGGAAGCGTTAAAAAATAATCGGATATCACTATGAGTTTTGCGACCATTTCTGTCATTGGACTGGGTTACATTGGGCTGCCAACGGCGGCAGCGTTTGCCTCCCGGCAAAAACAGGTGATTGGTGTCGATATCAACCAACAAGCGGTTGATACCATCAATCGTGGCGAAATCCATATCGTCGAGCCTGATTTGGCGAGTGTGGTAAAAACTGCCGTAGAAGGTGGTTTTTTACGAGCGAGCACGACGCCGGTTGAGGCGGATGCCTGGCTGATTGCTGTACCTACGCCGTTTAAAGGCGATCATGAACCGGATATGACTTACGTCGAATCGGCTGCCCGCTCCATTGCGCCAGTACTGAAAAAAGGCGCGCTGGTGATCCTTGAGTCCACCTCGCCGGTGGGCTCAACTGAGAAGATGGCAGAATGGTTAGCAGAGATGCGTCCAGATCTGACTTTCCCGCAGCAAGTGGGCGAGCAGGCGGACGTCAACATTGCTTACTGCCCGGAACGCGTGTTGCCGGGGCAGGTGATGGTCGAGCTGATTAAAAATGACCGTGTGATTGGCGGTATGACGCCGGTTTGTTCTGCGCGCGCCAGCGAATTATACAAAATTTTCCTCGAAGGTGAGTGTGTCGTCACTAACTCGCGGACGGCGGAAATGTGTAAGCTGACTGAAAACAGCTTCCGCGATGTGAATATTGCTTTTGCTAACGAACTATCGCTGATTTGTGCCGATCAGGGGATTAACGTCTGGGAACTGGTTCGCCTGGCGAATCGCCACCCACGAGTCAATATTCTTCAGCCTGGCCCTGGCGTGGGTGGTCACTGTATCGCTGTTGATCCGTGGTTTATCGTGGCGCAGAACCCGCAGCAGGCGCGGCTTATCCGTACCGCGCGCGAAGTGAACGACAACAAACCTTTCTGGGTTATCGATCAGGTCAAAGCGGTGGTAGCTGATTGCCTGGCTGCTACGGATAAACGCGCCAGCGAGCTGAAAATTGCCTGCTTTGGTCTGGCGTTTAAACCGAATATTGATGATCTACGCGAAAGTCCGGCAATGGAAATCGCTGAGCTGATCGCTCAATGGCACAGTGGTGAAACGCTGGTTGTTGAACCGAATATTCACCAGTTGCCGAAAAAACTGACCGGGCTTTGCACTCTGGCGCAGCTTGACGACGCGCTGGCAACGGCAGATGTGCTGGTGATGCTGGTCGATCACAGTCAGTTCAAAGCCATTAGCGGCGAACATGTTAAACAGCAGTATGTCGTGGATACCAAAGGGGTCTGGCGCTGATTACAGTGAATGACTGTTTTGAGGGAGTCACACAATGCCCATTCGCGCCAGAATTGAACCACTAACCTGGGAAAACACCTTCTTTGGTGTCAACAGCGCCATTGTGCGCATTAGTCCTGACGCGCCACTCCTGACGTCAGACGCCTTAGCGCCGTGGTCACGGGTGCAGGCCAAAATTGCCGCATCAAATACCGATGAGCTGGACGCCTTGCAACAACTGGGATTCTCACTGGTTGAGGGGGAAGTTGATTTGGTACTGCCCGTGAACAACGCAAGTGATAGCGACGCAGAAGTGGCACAAGAGACAGATATTCCAGTGCTACGCCAGTTAGCCAGTGAGGCATTTGCGCAAAGCCGTTTTCGTGCGCCGTGGTATGCGCCTGACGCCAGTGGTCGCTTTTATGCACAGTGGATTGAAAACGCCGTACGCGGCACTTTTGATCATCAATGCCTGATTTTACGCTCAGCGTCTGGTGATATTTGTGGCTATGTTTCTCTACGAGAATTGAATGCCACTGACGCGCGCATTGGCTTGCTGGCAGGCCGTGGCTCCGGTGCACAGCTGATGCAAGCGGCACTAAACTGGGCGTATGCTCGCGGTAAAAAAACATTGCGGGTGGCGACCCAGATGGGCAACACCGCCGCGCTTAAACGATACATACAAAGTGGTGCGAATGTAGAAAGCACCGCGTACTGGTTATACAGGTGATCACATGATTCCATTTAACGCACCGCCGGTGGTAGGAACCGAACTCGACTATATGCAGTCGGCAATGGGTAGCGGCAAACTGTGCGGCGATGGCGGTTTTACCCGTCGCTGCCAGCAGTGGCTGGAGCAACGTTTTGGTAGTGCCAAAGTGCTGCTGACGCCGTCCTGCACCGCTTCGCTGGAGATGGCGGCGTTGCTGCTCGATATCCAGCCGGGCGATGAAGTGATCATGCCGAGCTACACCTTTGTCTCCACCGCCAACGCCTTCGTGCTGCGTGGAGCAAAAATCGTCTTTGTGGATGTCCGCCCGGACACCATGAACATCGACGAAACGCTTATTGAATCGGCGATCACCGACAAAACGCGCGTTATCGTGCCGGTACATTACGCGGGCGTGGCCTGTGAAATGGACACCATTATGGCGCTGGCGAAAAAGCATAACCTGTTTGTGGTGGAAGATGCCGCGCAGGGCGTGATGTCCACTTACAAAGGGCGTGCGCTGGGAACCATTGGTCATATTGGCTGCTTTAGCTTCCATGAAACCAAAAACTACACGGCGGGCGGTGAAGGTGGTGCGACGCTGATTAACGATAAAGCGTTGATTGAACGTGCCGAGATCATCCGTGAAAAAGGCACTAACCGCAGCCAGTTCTTCCGTGGTCAGGTCGATAAATATACCTGGCGTGATATTGGTTCCAGCTATCTGATGTCCGATCTGCAAGCTGCGTACCTGTGGGCGCAACTGGAAGCCGCCGAACGTATCAACCAGCAACGTCTGGCGTTGTGGCAAAACTACTACGATGCGTTAGCACCTCTGGCGAAAGCCGGGCGTATCGAATTGCCGTCGATTCCCGATGGCTGCGTGCAGAACGCGCATATGTTCTACATTAAACTGCGGGATATTGATGACCGGAGCGCGTTGATTAACTTTCTGAAAGAAGCGGAAATCATGGCGGTGTTCCATTACATTCCGCTGCACGGTTGCCCTGCGGGGGAACGCTTTGGTGAGTTCCACGGTGAAGATCGCTACACCACCAAAGAGAGCGAGCGCCTGCTGCGCCTGCCGCTGTTCTACAACCTGTCGCCCGTCAATCAGCGTACGGTAATTGCGACCTTGTTGAACTACTTCTCCTGATATGTCGTTGGCAAAAGCGTCCTTGTGGACGGCGGCCAGTACACTGGTCAAGATTGGTGCCGGGTTACTGGTCGGTAAGTTGCTGGCGGTGTCATTTGGTCCGGCGGGGCTTGGGCTGGCGGCAAATTTCCGCCAGTTGATTACCGTGCTCGGCGTGCTTGCCGGGGCTGGCATCTTTAACGGTGTAACCAAATACGTTGCCCAGTACCATGATAATCCGCAACAGCTGCGCCGCGTGGTCGGCACTTCATCAGCGATGGTACTTGGTTTCTCTACGCTGATGGCGCTGGTTTTTGTGCTGGCAGCTGCGCCAATCAGCCAGGGATTGTTTGGTAATACCGACTATCAGGGGCTGGTGCGTTTAGTGGCGCTGGTGCAAATGGGGATCGCCTGGGGCAACCTGTTACTGGCGCTGATGAAAGGCTTTCGCGATGCCGCAGGTAATGCGTTATCGCTGATTGTCGGCAGCTTGATTGGCGTTCTCGCGTACTACGTCAGTTACCGTTTGGGCGGTTATGAAGGGGCGTTGCTGGGTCTGGCGCTGATTCCCGCGCTGGTGGTGATTCCTGCCGCCATCATGTTGATCAAACGTGGTGTCATCCCGTTAAGCTATCTGAAACCCAGCTGGGATAACGGTCTGGCAGGGCAGTTGAGCAAATTTACGCTCATGGCGTTGATTACGTCGGTGACCTTGCCTGTTGCTTACATCATGATGCGTAAACTGCTGGCGGCGCAGTATAGCTGGGATGAAGTGGGGATTTGGCAAGGGGTGAGCAGTATTTCCGATGCCTACCTGCAATTTATTACGGCATCGTTCAGCGTATATTTGCTGCCCACGTTGTCGCGGCTAACGGAAAAGCGCGATATCACCCGGGAAGTGGTTAAATCGCTGAAATTCGTCTTACCGGCAGTGGCGGCGGCGAGTTTTACCGTCTGGCTGCTGCGCGATTTTGCTATCTGGCTGTTGTTGTCGAATAAATTTACCGCCATGCGCGATCTCTTTGCCTGGCAGTTGGTAGGCGATGTATTGAAAGTTGGCGCTTACGTCTTTGGTTATCTGGTGATCGCCAAAGCATCGCTGCGGTTTTATATTCTGGCGGAAGTCAGCCAGTTCACTTTGTTGATGGTATTTGCCCACTGGTTGATCCCCGCGCATGGTGCTCTGGGCGCGGCGCAGGCTTATATGGCAACTTATATCGTCTATTTCTCTCTTTGTTGTGGCGTGTTTTTACTCTGGCGTAGGCGGGCATGACTGTACTGATTCACGTACTGGGATCGGATATCCCTCACCATAACCAAACCGTTCTACGGTTTTTCAACGACGCGCTGGCCGCGACGAGCGAGCACGCGCGCGAGTTTATGGTTGCTGGCAAGGACGACGGCTTAAGTGACAGCTGTCCGGCGCTTTCTGTGCAATTTTACCCTGGTAAAAAATCCCTGGCAGAAGCGGTCATCGCAAAGGCGAAAGCTAACCGCCAGCAGCGATTTTTCTTCCACGGTCAGTTCAACACCGCGCTATGGCTGGCGTTGCTGAGTGGTGGTATCAAACCCAGCCAGTTTTACTGGCATATCTGGGGTGCAGATCTCTATGAGGTTTCCAGCGGGCTGAAATTCAAACTTTTCTATCCTGTCCGCCGACTGGCACAAAAGCGAGTTGGCTGCGTATTTGCCACTCGCGGTGATTTGAGCTTTTTTGCTAAAACGCATCCTAAGGTGCGGGGCGAACTGATTTACTTCCCAACCCGAATGGATCCTTCTCTCAATACGATGGCGAACGATCGGCAACGTGAAGGGAAAATGACCATTCTGGTGGGGAACTCCGGCGATCGTAGCAATGAACACATCGCCGCCTTAAATGCTGTTCATCAGCAGTTTGGCGATACGGTAAAAGTGGTGGTGCCGATGGGATATCCGCCCAACAACGATGCATATATTAACGAAGTTCGTCAGGCAGGACTGAAACTGTTCAGCGAAGAAAATCTGCAAGTTCTGAGCGAAAAACTGGATTTTGACGCCTATCTGGCGCTACTTCGTCAGTGCGATCTCGGCTACTTTATTTTTGCCCGCCAGCAGGGCATTGGTACTCTGTGTTTGCTGATTCAGGCAGGCATTCCCTGCGTACTTAACCGGGAAAATCCGTTCTGGCAGGATATGACGGAACAGCATTTGCCGGTGCTGTTTACTACCGACGATCTCAACGAGGATATTGTGCGTGAAGCGCAGCGCCAGCTTGCGTCGGTGGACAAAAACAACATTGCCTTCTTTAGCCCGAACTATCTGCAAGGCTGGCAGCGGGCGCTGGCTATTGCCAGCGGGGAGGACGCATGAGCCTGTTGCAATTTAGCGGCCTGTTTGTTGTCTGGCTGCTTTGCTCACTGTTTATTGCTACGCTGACCTGGTTTGAGTTTCGCCGCGTGCGCTTTAACTTCAATGTCTTCTTTTCATTGCTGTTTTTGCTCACCTTTTTCTTTGGCTTTCCGCTGACCAGCGTGCTGGTATTTCGCTTTAATGTCGGCGTTGCGCCGCCAGAAATTCTCCTTCAGGCGCTGCTTTCTGCTGCTTGCTTCTACGCGGTTTACTATGTCACCTACAAAACCCGCCTACGCAAACGCGTTGCTGATGTACCGCGCCGCCCGCTGTTTACCATGAACCGCGTGGAGACCAATCTTACGTGGGTGATCCTGATGGGTATCGCCCTGGTGAGCGTCGGCATCTTCTTCATGCACAACGGTTTTTTGCTGTTCCGGCTTAACTCCTACAGCCAGATCTTCTCCAGTGAAGTCTCCGGCGTGGCGCTAAAACGCTTCTTTTACTTTTTCATCCCGGCGATGCTGGTGGTCTACTTTCTGCGCCAGGACAGCAAAGCGTGGCTGTTTTTCCTCGTCAGCACGGTCGCATTTGGCTTGCTGACTTATATGATTGTCGGCGGTACTCGCGCCAATATCATCATCGCATTCGCTATCTTCCTGTTTATTGGCATTATTCGCGGCTGGATTTCGTTGTGGATGCTGGCGGCGGCAGGCGTGCTGGGGATTGTTGGCATGTTCTGGCTGGCGCTTAAACGCTATGGAATGAACGTTAGCGGCGATGAGGCGTTCTATACGTTTCTCTATCTCACCCGCGACACCTTCTCGCCGTGGGAGAATCTGGCGTTGCTGTTGCAGAACTACGACAACATTGACTTCCAGGGGCTGGCGCCGATTGTCCGCGATTTCTATGTCTTTATTCCTTCCTGGTTGTGGCCGGGACGCCCGAGCATGGTGCTGAATTCTGCCAACTATTTCACCTGGGAAGTGCTGAACAATCACTCCGGCCTGGCAATCTCGCCTACGCTTATTGGTTCACTGGTTGTTATGGGCGGTGCGCTGTTTATTCCTCTGGGGGCGATTGTAGTTGGACTGATCATTAAATGGTTCGACTGGCTGTATGAGCTGGGCAACCGCGAAACCAATCGTTATAAGGCCGCGATATTGCACAGTTTCTGCTTCGGGGCGATCTTTAATATGATTGTACTGGCGCGCGAAGGGCTGGATTCGTTTGTCTCACGCGTGGTCTTTTTTATCGTGGTCTTCGGCGCATGTCTGATGATCGCAAAACTGTTGTACTGGCTTTTTGAAAGCGCCGGACTCATTCATAAACGCACAAAATCATCGCTCCGGGCGCGGGTTGAAGGATAACAATGAATAACAACACCACGGCACCGACCTATACGCTACGTGGCTTACCGTTGATCGGTTGGCGTGATATGCAGCACGCCCTCGATTATCTGTTCGCTGACGGGCAGCTTAAGCAGGGAACGCTGGTTGCCATTAATGCCGAAAAAATGCTGACCATTGAAGATAACGCCGAGGTCAGGGAGTTAATTAACGCTGCCGAATTTAAATATGCCGATGGTATTAGCGTTGTGCGTTCGGTACGGAAAAAGTACCCACAGGCACAGGTTTCCCGCGTTGCCGGAGCCGATCTCTGGGAAGAGCTGATGGCGCGCGCAGGAAAAGAAGGGACGCCAGTATTTCTTGTTGGCGGTAAACCTGAAGTGCTGGCGCAAACTGAAGCTAAACTGCGCAACCAGTGGAATGTGAATATCGTTGGTAGTCAGGATGGTTATTTTAAACCCGAGCAGCGTCAGGCACTATTTGAACGCATTCATGACAGTGGAGCGCAAATCGTCACCGTTGCGATGGGATCGCCCAAGCAGGAGATCTTCATGCGCGATTGCCGTCTGGTGCATCCAGATGCGCTGTATATGGGCGTTGGCGGGACTTACGATGTCTTTACTGGTCATGTGAAACGCGCGCCGAAAATTTGGCAAACGCTGGGGCTGGAGTGGCTCTACCGCCTGCTTTCGCAGCCGAGCCGCATTAAGCGTCAGCTTCGTTTGCTGCGTTATTTACGCTGGCACTACACCGGCAACCTCTGATTTTCCTTTCTGTAAAGCGACGGAGTGGTCACTCCGTCGCCTGCCTGCTGTTTTATTACACAAAGCATTCAAATTTTTAATGCTTCATTTGCCATTTCTTCTAAATTACGAAAACATTCGCAACACTCGATGTACCCATAACGATAACCGGTAACACCGGAAAAACATGCAAACACAACACGAGGATTTATGGCAGATAACAAACCAGAGCTACAGCGTGGGCTGGAAGCTCGACATATCGAACTCATCGCCCTGGGGGGCACCATTGGCGTTGGCTTGTTTATGGGAGCCGCCAGTACCTTGAAATGGGCCGGGCCATCCGTATTGTTGGCCTATATCATCGCCGGGCTGTTCGTCTTTTTCATTATGCGTTCAATGGGCGAAATGTTGTTCCTCGAACCGGTTACCGGTTCGTTCGCCGTTTATGCGCATCGTTATATGAGCCCGTTTTTTGGCTATCTCACCGCCTGGTCTTACTGGTTTATGTGGATGGCGGTGGGGATTTCAGAAATTACCGCCATCGGCGTCTACGTCCAGTTCTGGTTCCCGGAGATGGCGCAGTGGATACCCGCATTGATCGCGGTGGCGCTGGTGGCGTTGGCGAATCTGGCGGCGGTGCGGTTGTACGGCGAAATCGAGTTCTGGTTCGCGATGATCAAAGTCACCACAATTATTGTGATGATCGTCATTGGCCTGGGCGTGATTTTCTTTGGCTTTGGTAATGGCGGGCAGTCGATTGGGTTTAGCAATCTCACAGAGCATGGCGGTTTCTTTGCGGGTGGCTGGAAAGGGTTCCTGACCGCGCTGTGTATCGTGGTGGCGTCCTACCAGGGCGTGGAGCTGATTGGTATCACTGCCGGTGAAGCGAAGAATCCGCAGGTGACGCTGCGCAGCGCGGTAGGCAAAGTACTGTGGCGGATCCTGATTTTCTACGTAGGCGCGATTTTCGTTATCGTCACCATCTTCCCGTGGAATGAAATTGGCAGCAACGGCAGCCCGTTCGTACTGACTTTCGCCAAAATCGGTATTACCGCAGCGGCGGGCATTATCAACTTTGTGGTGCTGACGGCGGCGCTCTCTGGCTGTAACAGCGGCATGTACAGTTGCGGACGTATGCTTTACGCGCTGGCGAAAAACCGTCAGTTACCGGCGGCGATGGCGAAAGTTTCTCGTCACGGCGTACCGGTTGCGGGTGTGGCGGTATCAATAGCCATTCTGTTGATTGGTTCATGCCTGAACTACATCATCCCCAATCCACAGCGTGTGTTTGTTTACGTCTACAGCGCCAGCGTTCTTCCGGGGATGGTGCCGTGGTTTGTGATCCTGATTAGTCAGCTGCGTTTTCGTCGTGCGCACAAAGCGGCGATTGCCAGCCATCCGTTCCGCTCCATTCTCTTCCCGTGGGCCAATTACGTAACAATGGCATTCCTGATTTGCGTTTTGATCGGCATGTACTTTAATGAAGATACCCGTATGTCGCTGTTTGTCGGCATCATCTTCATGCTGGCGGTGACGGCGATTTATAAAGTTTTTGGCCTTAATCGCCACGGTAAAGTGCATAAACTGGAGGAATAAGCAGCAAAATGCACAAACCGTAACCAAACGCGCATTTTATTTAAAAAGGGACTAGACAGAGGGGTGGGAAGTCCGTATTATCCACCCCCGCAACGGCGCTAAGCGCCCGTAGCTCAGCTGGATAGAGCGCTGCCCTCCGGAGGCAGAGGTCTCAGGTTCGAATCCTGTCGGGCGCGCCATTTAGTCCCGGCGCTTGAGCTGCGGTGGTAGTAATACCGCGTAACAAGATTTGTAGTGGTGGCTATAGCTCAGTTGGTAGAGCCCTGGATTGTGATTCCAGTTGTCGTGGGTTCGAATCCCATTAGCCACCCCATTATTAGAAGTTGTGACAATGCGAAGGTGGCGGAATTGGTAGACGCGCTAGCTTCAGGTGTTAGTGTCCTTACGGACGTGGGGGTTCAAGTCCCCCCCCTCGCACCACGACTTTAAAGAATTGAACTAAAAATTCAAAAAGCAGTATTTCGGCGAGTAGCGCAGCTTGGTAGCGCAACTGGTTTGGGACCAGTGGGTCGGAGGTTCGAATCCTCTCTCGCCGACCAATTTTGAACCCCGCTTCGGCGGGGTTTTTTGTTTTCTGTGCATTCCATCACTCACCCTTCGCAATAAACGCCCGTAGTAACTCATTGCCACACGGTATTATTTCGCCCTTAACTTCATCGAAGGACGACTTCAGGCAAGGAGCGACTATGCTGCAACAGGTTCCGACGCGTGCTTTTCACGTAATGGCGAAACCGAGCGGTTCAGATTGTAATCTGAACTGTGACTACTGTTTTTATCTCGAAAAACAATCCCTTTACCGCGAACAACCTGTCACGCATATGGACGATGACACGCTTGAAGCGTATGTCCGTCACTATATTGCTGCCAGCGAACCCCAAAACGAAGTGGCTTTTACCTGGCAGGGCGGCGAACCAACGTTACTCGGGCTGGAGTTTTACCGCCGTGCAGTGGCGCTACAGGCGAAATATGGTGCTGGCAGGAAGGTAAGTAACAGCTTCCAGACTAACGGCGTGCTGCTCGATGATGAATGGTGTGCATTTCTGGCAGAAAATCATTTCCTGGTCGGTTTATCGCTGGATGGTCCGGCTGAGATCCATAATCAATATCGCGTGACCAAAGGCGGCAGACCAACGCATAAGCTGGTGATACGCGCACTTAAATTACTGCAAAAATATCGCGTTGATTATAACGTTCTGGCGTGCGTCAACCGTACCAGCGCGCAGCAACCGTTACAGGTTTATGATTTTTTACGTGAGGCGGGCGTGGAGTTCATCCAGTTTATTCCGGTAGTGGAACGTCTGGCT
This sequence comes from Escherichia sp. 93.1518, assembly GCF_013368915.2. Lineage (NCBI taxonomy): Bacteria > Pseudomonadati > Pseudomonadota > Gammaproteobacteria > Enterobacterales > Enterobacteriaceae > Escherichia > Escherichia sp. 93.1518. The sequence goes on along the minus strand of NZ_JABWMT020000019.1, from coordinate 51,396 downwards.
GATGAAACAGCTGCCCGCGATGGACTGAAATTACATGCGCCTGGCGATATTCAGGGTGAGTTGACGGAATGGTCGGTGCGCCCCGATGAGTTCGGTGAATTTCTGGTGGCGATATTCGACTATTGGATCAAACGCGACGTCGGCAAGATTTTCGTAATGAATATCGAATGGGCGTTCGCCAATTTTGTCGGCGTGCCGGGCGCAGTTTGCCATCATCAGCCGACCTGTGGGCGCTCGGTGATTATTGAGCACAACGGCGATGTTTACGCCTGCGATCACTATGTTTATCCACAATATCGACTGGGGAATATGCTTCAGCAGACAGTTGCAGAAATGATCGATTCCCCGCAACAGCAGGAGTTCGGTGAAGATAAATTTAAGCAGTTGCCGGCGCAGTGTCGAAGTTGCAACGTGTTAAAAGCGTGCTGGGGAGGTTGCCCGAAACACCGCTTTATGCTCGATACCAGCGGCAAACCGGGGCTGAATTATTTATGTGCCGGGTATCAGCGTTATTTCCGCCATCTACCGCCATATCTTAAAGCAATGGCTGATTTGCTGGCGCACGGCCGCCCGGCCAGCGACATTATGCAGGCACATTTGATGGTGGTGAGTAAGTAAAAAGCGGCCATTTGGAGGCCGCTGCAGTTGCTTGCCGGTGCCTACATGATCGTGCAAATTCAATAAATTGCAGCGTTCTGTAGGCTGGATAAGATGCATCAGCATCGCATCCGGCAAAGGTCGCGGCTTAGTCAGATTTAATCTGCGCGCGTGGCGGATATTTTTTCAGGATCTCCATATACGCATGCATTTCGGTCTGTAGCGGTACTCCCATCGGAATATGCCGCACGCCGATGGAGTCGCTTTCCTGCGGATCGGTATAGAGATTAAATACCGCAGAGCCCGCCGTTTGCATTACTGTACCGGTGAATCCTCCCTGATATCCACTCTGGGTATAGGCATATGGCTGCTGAATAAGAACATGATATTTGAACTCATCCATACGCACGGCAGCGAGTTGACCATTCAGGAAATAGTGCTCGGCTTTACGATTGGACTGACCGTTTGTTCCGAGGAAGAAAGAAGTCTGATCCACGCCATCGATAAAGGTGGTTTTAGGCACTAAATTTGCCACTTTCGCCCCAGGATGACCCGCCAGATCCAGCGCGGTAGGGAAGAGATCTGCCAGATCGACAATACCGTCAGATTTACGCGGCTGGATCATGCCTTTCCAGTACACGAAAGTCGGTACGCGGACGCCGCCTTCCCAGGTCGAACCTTTAGAGCCACGGAACGGTGTGCGACCGTGTGGCGGCACTTCGGCTTCCGGGCCATTATCGGAGGTAAAGATAATCAGCGTGTTATCGAGCTGACCGTTTTTCTCCAGTGCTTTATACAGGTTGGCGAACACATCGTTCATCTCAACCATACAGTCGCCGTAAGAGGTGCGCGCCGGAGAACTTCCCGCATATTTTGCGTTCGGGTAGTTATCAAAGTGACAGCCGCGAGTGCCGTAATAGAGGAAGAAAGGTTTGTCGCTTTTTGCCATTTTATCGAGGAAATTAACGCCATATTCCATCCAGCGTTGATCCAGATCTTCCATATATTTCGGCGTAATGTCGGCAATGGCTTTTTGCTCACCGCCGCGCACGGCATGAACGTCATCTTTGCTGAACGGTAATTGTTTGATGTATTCAGAACGATCCGGGCTCAGGGCGACTTCCGGATTTACGTGAACATCGCGCCATTCGGTATACATATCGGACACTGAGTTGAAGCCACGGAAATCATCGAAGCCGACGTTCTGCGGCTGCGACTCTTTGTTTTCCCCCATGTGCCATTTCCCGATGGCTTGAGTGACATAGCCTTGATCATGCAGCAGTTGCGGTAGTGTCGTTAACCCTTGCAGACCGCCAGGTTGTCCGTACATCGGCGGCATCAAAATGCCGTGGTGGATGGAATACTGTCCAGTGAGAATCGTTGCGCGGGTTGGTGAAGAACTGGGTTGTGAATAAGCAGACGTTAAAATCAGCCCCTGGCTGGCAACGGCGTCAATGTCTGGCGTTGGATTACCCACCGCCACGCCGCCGCCGTTAAAGCCAACGTCCATCCAGCCCACATCGTCCAGCAAGAAAACAACCACGTTCGGTTTCTTGCCGGTTTTTTTCTCAAGTTCTGCCAGTTTCTGCTGGGTTTCTTTATCCTGCGCCGGGTGCTGCATTACTGGCATCATATTATCGGCAATTTGGGTTGCCGGTTTAACCAGATATTGATTTGGGTGATCGTATCCGGCAAAGCCTTTGCGTGCGGTGGCAGTTGACGGGGTATCTGCTGCACTGGCCATAAGGGGAATAGCAGTGGCAACAGCAATAACAAGGAGTTTGGGTGAAAAAGAAATTTCCATGCGAAATGCTCCGGTTTCCTGTCATCAAAACGACGACGTAATTAAGCATTGATAATTGAGATCCCTCTCCCTGATAAAATAATTATATAAATAATTTATGGAAATATATTATTTATATACCGTGGAAATAAATATGAATATCAGGAGAGCATTTTCAATCCTACCTCCAGTGTGGCGGATATGTAAGGCTGGTTTATTATATAATATTGATTATTGATGCTATTTTGATTTTGAATTCAATTAATATTTATATTGCCTATTTAACGACTTTAACTATTCATGAAGTATATAACCAAAGGCTGCCAGATTTGAGATAACATTCACCAATGTAATTATTGCAAGTGAATGAAAACAGGGTGCAGAATTATCTCATAACAAGTATTAAAGGATGTTATTTCCTTGTCCTATATGGCATAATGATTGAGTAGATGCTCATTCCATTTCTTATGTTCGCCTTAGTGCCTCATAAACTCCGGAATGACGCAGAGCCGTTTACGGTGCTTATCGTCCACTGACAGATGTCGCTTTTGCCTCATCAGACACCATGGACACAACGTTGAGTGAAGCACCCACTTGTTGTCATACAGACCTGTTTTAACGCCTGCTCCGTAATAAGAGCAGGCGTTTTTTTATCCCTTCAGGAAAGGCCCGGAGGCTCTGTGCCTCCAGGTGAGAAAGGATTACTGTGGCGGGTTATTCTGTAACGTTAGCATTAAACCGTCGCGGCGCATCGCGGCGGCTTCTTCCGGTTTGTGCAGTCTGTCCAGCACGTCGGCAAGCCATGCATAATCATAAGCGTCCGGGCGTTGTTTCAGCGCCGCGCGGAAGGCGAGGGATGCTTCCTGCCATTCGCCATGCTTCATCAGCGACTGACCCAATGTGCTCCATAACAGCGGGCGATCGCCCACGTTTTTGATCTGTTGACGCAGCACTTTTTCCAGTTGTTCTGGATTGTTGGTTTTCAGGCGTGGGATCGGCAGCAGCAAACGATCGTCATACTGGTGTTTCAGGCCGTCGATGATAATTTGCTGGGCGGTGTCATGGTCATCACATTCAATAAGGTGTTCCGCCATTGCCACCTGCAACGCCACCTGATGACGCGTTTTCCGGCTTTGATTTTTCCACCAGTTACGCAAGCCTTCACTACCGTCATCAGCCCGCGCCTGATCCATCAGGCCAATCCATGCCTGTTGTTCCAGTGCTGCGCGGTGTTCTTCATCGCTAACGTGGGCTTTCGCCATTGATGGGATGATGTCCAGTAGCGAACTCCATGCGCCCGTGCGGATATAAGCCTGTTCAGCCAGACGTAATACTTCTGGATGGCGTGGCGTTACTTCCAACAACTTATCCACGCCGTGGCGTGCCGCATGGTTTTCATTACGCGCCAGTTGCAGGCGAACGCGGGCGATTTCTACCGGAATAGTATCATTGCCCGCCAGTTCTGCCGCGCGTTCCAGATGCTGATTGGCGCGCGATTCATCACCACGCTGTTGCGCGGCTTCGGCAGCCAGCAAATAGTTCACTACGGGTTGCTCAGCATGATCGGCATTTTTCGCCATCAGCTTTTCGACTTGCTGATAATCGCCTTCCGCCAGTTTCAGCAGCGCCTGCTCGGTCTGTTTACGCGCGCGGCGACGCTTACGGCCGACAAACCAACCGCGAGTGTGTGCGCCTGTGCGGAAAATCCGTCGCAGTAACCATTCGATAGCAAACAGCACCACCATCGCCAGAATCAAAATGATTGCCAGTCCCGTGACGCTGGTTTCGATATTGTAGTTATCCGTTTGGATCAGCACGTAACCCTGGTGTCCGGCAATCATTGGGCCGACGACGATGCCTGCAATCAGCAACACAAAGAGCAATAACACTTTTAGCATGGTTATTCTCCTTGCGGCGCGGCTGCCGGTGTATCAGCTTGCGGTGCAGGTGCAGCCTCCGCTACTGGTGTTACTGGTTGCGCCAGCAGATTGCGCACGCGAGTCTGCATCAGTTTTTCCAGCATTGCCTGGCTTTGCAGGGTTTCCGGGAGATCCATCGAGATATTTTGCTGACTTAACTGATCCACCTCGTCGAGGAACGCTTTGGTGGTGGCATCGTCAGTATCGTAGTAAGCACGTACCCAGGTGGAGACGTTCTCCAGCGCCTGGCGGTAAGTCTCTTGCTGATGACGTGGCACAGCTTGTGCAGCGACCAGCAGGCGAGAGCGAATATTTTCGCGCAGATAGATATCCTGATTCGGCGCTAACAGCGGTACGGCGGTGTCATCACGACGGCGAATCGTAATGAAGTTGTCCATAAAGTTCTGCCAGCTTTTTTGCAGATTGATGCGCCATTCGCTGATGGAGCTGGAAAGCTCTTCACCATCGGAATCCATCGGCGAACCGTCGCTATCATTATCGGCCAGACGCAGGTTATCAACCTGATTAGAAAGCTGATTCAGCTTGAGGATGATGCCGTCATAATCTACCTGTGAGACCGCAGAAAGGCTGGCGATATCATCGGTAATTGCCCGGCGAACGGTAATCAGACTCGGGTCATTCATATCCGCCAGACTGGCGTCTGCGCTTTTCAGCAATGCCGCAGCGGTAGTGACGTCCTGATCGCTCCACAATTTACGTCCGGCGAGCTTCACCAGGAAATCAGCCTGCGCCAGCAGCCAGGTTTTGGCGTCACTACCTGAAATAGTGGCGACCTTTTGTTGAACTTCATCCAGCTTTTTGGCCAGCGTTTCTTGCTGACGATTTGCCTGCTCTAACTGCGTAGCCTGTTGTTTTATGATGCTTTCCAGCTCGGCTTTTTGGCTCTCCTGGGCTTTTTGCAGAGCCGCGAGTTGGTTAGCCAGAACATCGCTGGTGGCCGTCTGACTGACGGCCTGTTGTTTACCCCAGCCATACAAACCGACACCTGCAGCCAGAGCAATAGCGATAGCCACCGCACTTAAAATTAGAGCAGTACTGTTATTACTCTTTTTTTCTACTGTGACAGATTGTGGCGTGGTGTCCACGACCTCCCTGGTCTCTTCAACCACGGCGGAGGTTTTTTCTTGTTCCGTCATTATGGCTTCCTGTTATGAGAGTTATTGTAATGCCCGTAAAAGCGCATCGTTGTCTGCGTTATCGGCGACCTTAATATCTTGCCAGCCCAGTTCCCGGGCGAGTTTCGCCAGACGCTCGCTGACGACCAGTAGTCGACAGCGTAGTAACCAGTGCTCACGATACCATCGTGGAATCAGCGACCAGAGCTGTTGCAGCATTTCACCGCTGGTAACAACGATCGTTGTCACTTCGCGAGACTGCCAGCGCATCGCTTCTTCTGCACCATCGTAATGAATGGCGCATCGTTGATAACATTCGCAAAAAATGACTTCAGCACCGCGTGCCGTCAGGGTATCCCCGATCAGCTCACGACCGCCGTTGCCACGTAAAATTAGCGCACGTTTGCCTGCAATATTTTGTAATTCAGGTAATTGTAGCAAGACTTCGCTGATTTCCCGATCCTGCGGATAACGAACTTCGTGTCCGCTCACGGTATGCAGCGCCAGTGCGGTAGTGCGACCAATGGCGAAATAATCGGGTAGGGCGGGCCACTTGAGACCTTGCTGATGCAGCTGTGACTGTGCAAAAGCAACGGCATGTTGCGAAAGGGCAAATACCAGATCGCCTTCGCTCAGTGCCGCCAACTGGTCGGCAAGTTGTGGCAGTTGCCGACCCGGAGAAAACTCAATCAGCGGAAAATGCCAGGCCACCTGTCCCAGTGCGCGCAGACGGCTCACTAACTCTTCTCCTGCGGGAGATGGACGGGTGACCAGGATACTCATGCTGGCGCATCTCCGCTGTAGACTTCGGCGAGGATCTCGCGCGCGCCGTTATTCAGTAGCTCTTCCGCCAGCGAAATGCCCATTTGCTCGGCATCCTGCGGCGAACCACGGCGCTCACCGCGAATAATCTGCGAACCGTCCGGTGCGCCAACCAGCGCACGCAGCCAGATTTCGCCATTGATAAGTTCGGCATAGCTACCAATCGGCACCTGACAACCGCCTTCGAGGCGGGTATTCATGGCGCGTTCGGCGGTGACGCGTAGCGCAGTTTCGTGGTGATTCAGCGCGGCGAGTACCTCGCGGGTGCGCGAATCATCAAGGCGGCATTCAATGCCTACAGCACCTTGTCCTACTGCCGGAAGAGAAATTTCAGGCGGCAGCGCAGCACGAATGCGAGACTCCAGTCCTAAACGTTTTAAGCCAGCTACGGCAAGAATAATGGCATCGTATTCGCCATTATCCAGTTTACTCAGACGAGTACCGACATTGCCGCGCAGAGAACGGATAATGAGATCCGGACGGCGTTCAGCCAGTTGGCACTGGCGGCGTAAGCTGGAAGTTCCGACGATGCTGCCTGCGGGTAACGCATCCAGACTGTCATAGTTATTGGAAACAAAGGCATCGCGAGGATCTTCGCGCTCGCAAATGGTGACCAGCCCCAGTCCTTGCGGAAATTCAACCGGCACATCTTTCATTGAATGCACGGCGATATCGGCACGGTTTTCCAGGAGCGCGACCTCCAGCTCTTTCACAAATAAGCCTTTTCCGCCAACCTTCGCCAGCGGCGTATCAAGAATCACATCGCCGCGCGTTACCATCGGCACCAGTTCAACCACCAGCCCTGGATGGCTCGCCATCAATTTGTCTTTGACATAATGTGCCTGCCAGAGTGCAAGTGGGCTTTGGCGTGTGGCAATTCTTAAAACATTGTCTAACATGCTTGTTACCGTCATTATCATCCATGGTCCATCCTAACATCCTTGCCGGAGCGATGTCAGTGTTGTGGTGAAACGTCGATGCCTGTGCAAAACGTAAAATGTAGCCAGGCGCTGGTTCCTGACAGGCGCTTCAAGCCGTCGTAATAAGGAATTTACAGAGAATAAACGGTGCTACACTTGTATGTAGCGCATCTTTCTTTACGGTCAACCGGCAAGGTGTTAAATTGATCACGTTTTAGACCATTTTTTCGTCGTGAAACTAAAAAAACCAGGCGCGGAAAGTGGTACGGTTACCTTTGACATACGAAATATCCCGAATGCCGCGTGTTTCCGTTGATGTTGGCGGAATCACAGATATGACGGGTAGCAAATCAGGCGATACGTCTTGTACCTCTATATTGAGACTCTGAAACAGAGACTGGATGCCATAAATCAATTGCGCGTGGATCGCGCGCTTGCTGCTATGGGGCCTGCATTCCAACAGGTCTACAGTCTGCTGCCGACATTGTTGCACTATCACCATCCGCTAATGCCGGGTTACCTTGATGGTAATGTTCCCAGAGGCATTTGCCTTTACACGCCTGATGAAACCCAACGCCACTACCTGAACGAACTGGAACTGTATCGTGGAATGTCAGTACAGGATCCGCCAAAAGGCGAGCTTCCGATTACTGGCGTATACACCATGGGCAGCACCTCGTCTATAGGGCAAAGCTGTTCCTCCGACCTGGATATCTGGGTCTGCCATCAATCCTGGCTCGATACCGAAGAGCGCCAGTTACTACAACGTAAATGCAGCCTGCTGGAAAGTTGGGCCGCCTCGCTGGGCGTGGAAGTCAGCTTCTTCCTGATTGATGAAAACCGTTTCCGCCATAATGAAAGTGGTAGTCTGGGGGGCGAAGATTGTGGCTCTACCCAGCATATACTGCTGCTTGACGAATTTTATCGTACCGCCGTGCGTCTTGCCGGTAAGCGTATTCTGTGGAATATGGTGCCGTGCGACGAAGAAGAGCATTACGATGACTACGTAATGACGCTCTACGCGCAGGGCGTGCTCACGCCTAATGAATGGCTGGATCTCGGTGGCTTAAGCTCGCTTTCCGCTGAAGAGTACTTTGGCGCCAGCCTTTGGCAACTCTACAAAAGCATCGATTCTCCGTACAAAGCGGTGCTGAAAACACTGCTGCTGGAAGCTTATTCCTGGGAATATCCAGACCCACGCCTGCTGGCGAAAGATATCAAACAGCGTTTGCACGATGGCGAAATAGTGTCATTTGGTCTCGATCCTTACTGCATGATGCTGGAGCGCGTTACTGAATATCTGACGGCAATTGAAGATTTCACCCGTCTGGATTTAGTGCGTCGCTGCTTCTATTTAAAAGTGTGCGAAAAACTCAGCCGCGAACGCGCTTGCGTAGGCTGGCGTCGTGAAGTATTAAGCCAACTGGTAAAAGAGTGGGGATGGGACGAAGCCCGTCTGGCGATGCTTGATAATCGCGCCAACTGGAAGATTGATCAGGTGCGTGAAGCGCACAACGAGTTGCTTGATGCGATGATGCAGAGCTACCGTAATCTGATCCGCTTTGCCCGTCGCAATAACCTTAGCGTTTCCGCCAGCCCGCAGGATATCGGCGTGCTGACGCGTAAACTGTACGCTGCGTTTGAAGCATTACCGGGGAAAGTGACGCTGGTAAACCCGCAGATTTCACCGGATCTTTCCGAGCCAAACCTGACCTTTATTTATGTGCCGCCGGGTCGTGCCAACCGTTCAGGTTGGTATCTGTATAACCGTGCGCCGACAATCGAGTCGATCATCAGTCATCAGCCGCTGGAATATAACCGCTATCTGAATAAGCTGGTGGCCTGGGCGTGGTTTAATGGCTTGCTGACATCACGGACGCATCTGTTTATTAAAGGCAACGGCATTGTCGATCTGCCTAAGTTGCAGGAGATGGTGGCTGATGTGTCGCACCATTTCCCGTTGCGTTTACCTGCGCCGACGCCGAAGGCGCTCTACAGCCCCTGTGAGATCCGCCATCTGGCGATTATCGTCAACCTGGAATATGACCCGACGACAGCGTTTCGTAACCAGGTAGTACATTTCGATTTCCGTAAGCTGGATGTCTTCAGCTTTGGCGAAGAGCAAAAATGCCTGGTGGGTAGTGTTGACCTGTTGTATCGCAATTCATGGAACGAAGTGCGCACGCTACATTTCAACGGCGAGCAGTCGATGATTGAAGCCCTGAAAACCATCCTTGGCAAAATGCATCAGGACGCCGCGCCGCCGGATAGCGTAGAAGTCTTCTGTTATAGCCAGCATCTGCGCGGATTAATCCGTACTCGCGTGCAACAACTGGTTTCTGAGTGTATCGAACTGCGTCTTTCCAGCACTCGCCAGGAAACCGGGCGCTTCAAGGCGCTGCGTGTTTCTGGTCAAACCTGGGGCTTGTTCTTCGAACGCCTGAATGTGTCTGTGCAGAAACTGGAAAATGCTATCGAGTTTTATGGCGCTATTTCGCATAACAAACTGCATGGTTTGTCAGTGCAGGTTGAGACCAATCACGTCAAATTACCGGCAGTAGTGGATGGCTTTGCCAGCGAAGGGATAATCCAGTTTTTCTTCGAAGAAACGCATGATGAGAACGGTTTTAATATCTACATTCTCGATGAAAGCAATCGGGTTGAGGTGTATCACCACTGCGAAGGTAGCAAAGAGGAGCTGGTGCGTGACGTCAGCCGCTTCTACTCGTCATCGCACGACCGTTTCACTTACGGCTCCAGTTTCATCAACTTCAACCTGCCGCAGTTCTATCAGATTGTGAAGGTCGATGGTCGCGAACAGGTCATTCCGTTCCGTACCAAATCTATCGGCAACATGCCGCCAGCCAATCAGGATAATGACACGCCGCTGTTACAGCAGTATTTTTCGTGATGAGTATGCCGGAAAGCGAGGCTTATCCGGCATGAAATCTTAACGGAAGCTCACCGTCTCTCCCGCCTGCTGCGTCGCCGCCTGTTCCAGCAAATCCCAGAAGGTTTCGCCACTGCGATCGCAAATCCACTCGTCGCCTTTCAGATCAAAGTGGTAGCCGCCCTGTTTGGTTGCCAGCCACACCTGGTGCAGTGGTTCCTGGCGGTTGATAATAATTTTGCTGCCATTTTCAAAGGTAATGGTCAGTACGCCGCCGTTGATTTCGCAGTCGATATCGCTGTCGCCATCCCAATCGTCCAGGTGTTCTTCAATGGTTAGCCACAGTTGGTCAGCCAGGCGATGAAATTCACTGTCGTTCATTGTTGTATCCTGTTTTTAGGTGATGGCGGCAGTATAGCGGCATGGGGTCAGGGCTTCAAAGTTTGCCCGTCTGCTGCATTCCGGCATGATTCCTCCGTCACCGGAATAATAATGTCTCTGTTTTGAATCTCACGCACATCTTCCTCTCTGAAGTGTGTTTTCGCCGGGCAGGGGAATGGCATAACCCTTACCTCTGTATCGATCCAGGTATAAACATTGCGATAGTACATAAAGCCATCCTGGCGCGAGGTGTCGATCACGAAACTACCAGCAAAACATAAATCCTCTCTTGTAAGCGTTATACTCGCAGCAATTCCTCACTTTTCAGACTTCATAAAGAGTCGCTAAACGCTTGCTTTTACGTCTTCTCCTGCGATGATAGAAAGCAGAAAGCGATGAACTTTACAGGCAATCCATAATGAAAAACGTGTTTAAAGCACTCACTGTATTACTTACTCTTTTCAGCCTGACGGGCTGCGGTCTGAAAGGTCCGCTCTATTTCCCGCCCGCAGATAAAAACGCGCCACCGCCGACCAAACCGGTAGATACGCAAACACAATCCACGTTGCCGGATAAAAACGACCGCGCCACTGGCGATGGCCCATCTCAGGTGAATTACTAAAAGTCAGTTTCTGTACCCGCGTGAATGGAGTAGATAATGCAGTTCTCGAAAATGCATGGCCTTGGCAACGATTTTATGGTCGTCGACGCGGTAACGCAGAATGTCTTTTTTTCACCGGATCTGATTCGTCGCCTGGCGGATCGGCACCTGGGTGTGGGTTTTGACCAGCTACTGGTGGTTGAGCCGCCGTACGATCCAGAACTGGATTTCCACTATCGCATTTTCAATGCTGATGGGAGTGAAGTGGCGCAGTGCGGCAACGGCGCACGCTGCTTTGCCCGCTTTGTACGCCTGAAAGGGCTGACAAATAAGCGCGATATTCGCGTCAGTACTGCCAATGGTCGGATGGTACTGACCGTCACCGATGACGATCTGGTTCGGGTAAATATGGGCGAACCAAATTTCGAACCTTCCGCCGTGCCGTTTCGCGCCAACAAAGCGGAAAAGACCTATATCATGCGCGCCGCCGAGCAGACAATCTTATGCGGCGTGGTGTCGATGGGAAATCCGCACTGCGTGATTCAGGTCGATGATGTCGATACTGCGGCGGTAGAAACACTGGGGCCTGTTCTGGAAAGCCACGAACGTTTCCCGGAACGTGCCAACATCGGTTTTATGCAAGTGGTTAAGCGCGAGCATATTCGTTTACGTGTCTATGAACGTGGTGCAGGAGAAACCCAGGCCTGCGGCAGCGGCGCGTGTGCGGCGGTAGCGGTAGGAATTCAGCAAGGTTTGCTGGCCGAAGAAGTTCGTGTGGAACTCCCTGGCGGTCGCCTTGATATTGCCTGGAAAGGTCCGGGTCATCCGTTATATATGACGGGTCCGGCAGTACATGTTTACGACGGATTTATTCATCTATGAAGCAACCAGGGGAAGAACTACAGGAAACACTCACGGAGCTTGATGACCGGGCGGTTGTCGATTACCTGATTAAAAATCCTGAGTTTTTTATCCGCAATGCGCACGCAGTAGAGGCAATTCGAGTGCCGCATCCGGTACGTGGCACCGTTTCGCTCGTCGAATGGCATATGGCTCGCGCGCGTAACCATATTCATGTTCTGGAAGAGAACATGGCGCTGTTGATGGAACAGGCTATCGCCAACGAAGGCCTGTTTTATCGCTTACTCTATTTGCAGCGCACTCTTACTGCCGCCAGCAGTCTCGACGACATGCTAATGCGCTTTCATCGGTGGGCACGCGATCTTGGCCTGGCGGGTGCGAGTCTGCGCCTGTTCCCGGATCGTTGGCGTTTAGGCGCGCCGTCGAACCATACCCATCTGGCATTAAGCCGTCAGGCTTTCGAACCTCTGCGTATTCAGCGTCTGGGGCAGGAACCGCATTATCTGGGGCCGCTTAACGGGCCTGAATTGCTGGTGGTGCTGCCGGAAGCGAAAGCGGTGGGATCGGTGGCGATGTCGATGCTGGGAAGTGATGCTGATCTTGGTGTGGTGCTGTTCACCAGCCGTGATGCCAGTCACTATCAACAAGGGCAGGGAACGCAGTTACTCCATGAAATTGCGCTGATGATGCCGGAGCTTCTGGAGCGTTGGATTGAACGCGTATGACCGATTTACATACCGATGTGGAACGCTACCTACGTTATTTGAGCGTGGAGCGTCAACTTAGCCCGATTACCCTGGTTAACTACCAGCGGCAGCTTGAGGCGATCATCAATTTTGCCAGCGAAAACGGCCTGCAAAGCTGGCAACAATGTGATGTGGCGATGGTGCGTAATTTTGCTGTACGCAGTCGTCGTAAAGGGTTGGGAGCGGCAAGTCTCGCATTACGGCTTTCTGCGCTACGTAGCTTTTTTGACTGGCTGGTCAGCCAGAACGAGCTCAAAGCTAACCCGGCGAAAGGTGTTTCGGCACCGAAAGCGCCGCGTCATCTGCCGAAAAATATCGACGTCGATGATATGAATCGGCTGCTGGATATCGATATCAACGATCCCCTCGCTGTACGTGACCGGGCAATGCTGGAAGTGATGTACGGCGCGGGGCTGCGTCTTTCCGAACTGGTGGGGCTGGATATCAAACACCTCGACCTGGAGTCCGGCGAAGTGTGGGTGATAGGAAAAGGTAGCAAAGAGCGCCGCCTGCCGATTGGTCGTAACGCCGTGGCGTGGATTGAGCACTGGCTTGATTTACGCGACCTGTTTGGCAGCGAAGACGACGCACTTTTCCTGTCGAAACTGGGTAAACGCATCTCTGCGCGTAACGTACAAAAACGCTTTGCCGAATGGGGCATCAAACAGGGGCTGAATAATCACGTTCACCCGCATAAATTACGTCACTCATTCGCCACGCATATGCTGGAGTCGAGCGGCGATCTGCGTGGTGTGCAAGAGCTGTTGGGTCATGCCAATCTCTCTACCACGCAAATCTATACTCATCTTGATTTTCAACACCTTGCCTCGGTGTATGATGCGGCGCATCCACGCGCCAAACGGGGGAAATAATGCGTTTTTACCGGCCTTTGGGGCGCATCTCGGCGCTCACCTTTGACCTGGATGATACCCTTTACGACAACCGTCCGGTGATTTTGCGCACCGAGCGAGAGGCGCTTACCTTTGTGCAAAATTATCATCCGGCGCTGCGCAGCTTCCAGAATGAAGATCTGCAACGCCTGCGTCAGGCGGTACGGGAAGCGGAACCCGAGATTTATCACGACGTGACGCGCTGGCGTTTTCGCTCGATTGAACAAGCGATGCTTGATGCCGGGCTGAGTGCCGAAGAGGCCAGTGCAGGCGCACATGCTGCGATGATCAACTTTGCCAAATGGCGCAGTCGGATCGATGTTCCGCAGCAAACGCACGACACCTTAAAACAGCTGGCGAAGAAATGGCCGCTGGTGGCGATCACCAACGGTAACGCACAGCCGGAACTGTTTGGTTTGGGCGACTACTTTGAGTTTGTGCTGCGCGCTGGCCCACACGGACGCTCGAAGCCGTTCAGCGATATGTACTTTCTGGCGGCAGAAAAACTCAATGTGCCGATCGGCGAGATCTTACATGTAGGTGACGATCTTACCACCGACGTGGGTGGGGCGATCCGCAGCGGAATGCAGGCCTGTTGGATCAGACCGGAAAATGGCGATCTGATGCAAACCTGGGACAGCCGTTTACTGCCGCATCTGGAAATTTCCCGGTTGGCATCTCTGACCTCGCTGATATAATCAGCAAATCTGTATATATACCCAGCTTTTTGGCGGAGGGCGTTGCGCTTCTCCGCCCAACCTATTTTTACGCGGCGGTGCCAATGGACGTTTCTTACCTGCTCGAAAGCCTTAATGACAAACAGCGCGAAGCGGTGGCCGCGCCACGCAGCAACCTTCTGGTGCTGGCGGGCGCAGGCAGTGGTAAGACGCGCGTACTGGTGCATCGTATCGCCTGGCTGATGAGCGTGGAAAACTGCTCGCCGTACTCGATTATGGCGGTGACCTTTACCAACAAAGCGGCGGCGGAGATGCGCCATCGTATCGGGCAACTGATGGGCACCAGTCAGGGCGGCATGTGGGTCGGCACCTTCCACGGGCTGGCGCACCGCCTGCTGCGTGCGCACCATATGGACGCCAACCTGCCGCAGGATTTCCAGATCCTCGATAGCGAAGACCAACTGCGCCTGCTTAAACGTCTGATCAAGGCGATGAATCTCGACGAGAAGCAGTGGCCGCCACGTCAGGCAATGTGGTACATCAACAGCCAGAAAGATGAAGGACTGCGTCCGCATCATATTCAGAGCTACGGTAATCCGGTGGAGCAAACCTGGCAGAAGGTTTATCAGGCGTATCAGGAAGCGTGTGATCGCGCGGGTCTGGTGGATTTCGCGGAACTGCTGCTACGCGCGCATGAGCTTTGGCTTAACAAGCCGCATATCCTTCAGCACTATCGCGAACGTTTCACCAACATTCTGGTGGACGAATTCCAGGATACCAACAACATTCAGTATGCGTGGATCCGTTTGCTGGCGGGCGATACCGGCAAAGTAATGATTGTTGGTGATGACGACCAGTCAATCTATGGCTGGCGTGGGGCGCAGGTCGAGAATATTCAGCGTTTCCTCAATGATTTCCCCGGTGCCGAAACTATTCGTCTGGAGCAAAACTACCGCTCTACCAGCAATATTCTGAGCGCCGCCAACGCCCTGATTGAAAACAACAATGGGCGTCTGGGTAAAAAACTGTGGACCGATGGTGCGGACGGTGAGCCGATTTCCCTCTATTGCGCCTTTAACGAACTCGACGAAGCGCGTTTCGTGGTTAACCGCATCAAAACCTGGCAGGACAACGGCGGGGCGCTCGCTGAGTGCGCTATCCTCTACCGTAGCAACGCCCAGTCGCGTGTACTGGAAGAAGCTTTATTGCAGGCCAGTATGCCGTATCGCATTTACGGCGGGATGCGCTTCTTCGAACGTCAGGAAATCAAAGATGCGCTCTCGTATCTGCGCCTGATTGCCAACCGCAACGATGACGCGGCATTTGAGCGCGTGGTCAATACGCCAACGCGGGGTATTGGTGACCGGACGCTGGACGTAGTGCGCCAGACATCGCGCGATCGCCAGTTAACTCTCTGGCAGGCGTGTCGTGAACTGTTGCAGGAAAAAGCTCTCGCTGGTCGTGCTGCCAGCGCCTTGCAGCGGTTTATGGAACTGATCGACGCCTTAGCGCAGGAAACTGCCGATATGCCGCTGCATGTACAGACTGACCGGGTAATTAAAGACTCCGGCCTGCGCACCATGTACGAGCAGGAGAAAGGCGAAAAAGGCCAGACGCGTATCGAAAACTTAGAGGAACTGGTGACGGCAACGCGCCAGTTCAGCTACAACGAAGAAGACGAAGATTTAATGCCGCTACAGGCGTTCCTCTCCCATGCGGCACTGGAAGCAGGTGAAGGGCAGGCGGATACCTGGCAGGATGCGGTACAGCTGATGACGCTGCACTCGGCGAAAGGTCTGGAGTTCCCGCAGGTGTTTATTGTCGGTATGGAAGAGGGCATGTTCCCAAGTCAGATGTCGCTGGATGAAGGCGGGCGTCTGGAAGAAGAACGCCGTCTGGCCTACGTTGGTGTAACCCGCGCGATGCAGAAACTGACGCTGACTTACGCGGAAACCCGCCGCCTGTACGGCAAAGAAGTTTACCATCGCCCGTCGCGCTTTATCGGCGAGCTACCGGAAGAGTGTGTGGAAGAGGTGCGCCTGCGCGCCACGGTAAGCCGCCCGGTCAGCCATCAGCGTATGGGTACGCCGATGGTCGAGAACGACAGCGGTTACAAGCTCGGCCAGCGCGTGCGCCACGCCAAATTTGGTGAAGGCACTATCGTCAATATGGAAGGCAGCGGCGAACATAGCCGTTTGCAGGTGGCGTTCCAGGGCCAGGGAATCAAATGGCTGGTGGCGGCTTACGCCCGGCTGGAGACGGTATAACGTTGCCGGATGCGGTGCTGTGCACCTTATACGGCCTACAAAATCATGCAGATTCAATAAATTGTGGCCGGATAAGGCGTTTACGCCGCATCCGGCAT
The DNA here is from genome assembly GCF_013368915.2 of Escherichia sp. 93.1518. Taxonomy (NCBI): domain Bacteria; kingdom Pseudomonadati; phylum Pseudomonadota; class Gammaproteobacteria; order Enterobacterales; family Enterobacteriaceae; genus Escherichia; species Escherichia sp. 93.1518. Next base: position 34,808 of record NZ_JABWMT020000019.1, on the reverse strand, counting down.
CAGCACCATATTCAGTATCTGACACAAAACGATCATTCTAACTTTTCTGCTCGACGGAAATCATGGTAACAAAAGGATAGCGTTGCCACGGGATTGCTCCGCCTTTCATATACATATGCGAGATCGTGCCATCAAGATAAAGCAGCTGCTCGACGTCCAGTTTTGCTTTGGCATAGCAGGCAAAATCATAAAAATTTGTCGCCTGCTGGCTCAACAAAAACACAGCGTTCCCTTGTTTATTTATCCCTACACCGTTACGAATTTTACGCGAGGCAACATTCGGGTGAATGCGCGGATTAATTACGCCGTTTTCTAACAACATTGGCCCTGACTGCACTGCGAACTGAATCTCTTTACTGGCTTTAAATGCCTGCAGCGGAACGATAGCGGCTTTATCTCCCGCGACATAAAACACGCCGCCAGGACGGATAAAGAAGTTCCCTTCCCCTGAGGCGAGATTTAGCGCCACCTTCTGCTGACCGTTTTCGATGTACAAACCGAGCGGCGCATAGCTTTCATCATAGATGCCGCCGTTCATCACCATCTGAATTTGCCCCTGGCTATTAATATCCGCCAGCAGCGCCTGTAACGTTCCCCACGCTTCGCCATTGGCTTTTTGCCAGTACATTTTCACCCGCTCTGTCTGAGGGTTAACGGTATACGCCTGTACTGTCAGCGACGGATCTGAGAGCGCGCAGTCATCAGCAGCAACAGCAAACAAGGGGAGTAAGACGAGGGCGAGAAAAATCCGTTTGAGATTCAAGGTGATCATTCCTTTACCAATGAGTAGCCGATGCGCCATTATAGGTCCTGGCTGTGTGATTTTTTTATCCTGTTAACGACCTTGACGAGTACCAAAAAGCGCGAAGTTCAACTATTGTTCTGTGGTGTTCCGTTGCGTGTTGACGGCAAAATTTTGCTGGCGTAACATGCGCGCACGATCACTCTAAGAGGACATTCGCCTTGGACACACCCAGTAGATACTGGCTCATTATCCTGTCATCCAGGATCAACTCCTAAGGCTATCCCCTTTTGCTGATAGCCTTAGCGGTTGTCAGCGACCTCAATTTTTCCCGTCGCGCTGAGTCAGGCTGTTTAATGGTCTGAAACCCAATTTGTTTCTGTGTGCCCACCGAACTGTCCGATATTTTAAGCATTGGGAGTCCCGGTCATGCTGAGCGCATTTCAACTGGAAAATAACCGACTGACCCGGCTGGAAGTCGAAGAGTCACAACCCCTTGTAGATGCAGTATGGATTGATCTTGTCGAACCGGATGACGACGAGCGACTGCGCGTACAATCTGAACTTGGCCAGAGCCTGGCAACCCGCCCGGAACTGGAAGACATCGAAGCATCGGCGCGTTTCTTTGAAGACGATGATGGCCTGCATATTCACTCCTTCTTCTTCTTTGAAGATGCGGAAGATCACGCCGGTAACTCCACTGTGGCATTTACCATCCGTGATGGTCGCCTGTTTACTCTGCGTGAGCGCGAGCTGCCTGCATTCCGTCTGTATCGTATGCGCGCCCGTAGTCAGTCAATGGTTGACGGTAACGCCTACGAGCTGCTGCTGGATCTGTTCGAAACCAAAATCGAACAGCTGGCGGATGAAATTGAAAACATCTACAGCGATCTGGAGCAGTTGAGCCGGGTAATTATGGAGGGGCATCAGGGCGATGAGTACGACGAGGCGCTCTCCACACTGGCGGAACTGGAAGATATCGGCTGGAAAGTTCGTCTGTGTCTGATGGATACCCAGCGCGCGCTCAACTTCCTGGTACGCAAGGCGCGTTTACCTGGCGGGCAACTGGAGCAGGCGCGTGAAATCCTGCGAGATATCGAATCCCTGCTGCCGCATAACGAATCCCTGTTCCAGAAGGTAAACTTCCTGATGCAGGCGGCGATGGGCTTTATCAACATCGAGCAGAACCGCATCATCAAAATCTTCTCAGTGGTATCCGTCGTGTTCCTGCCGCCAACGCTGGTCGCTTCCAGCTACGGGATGAACTTTGAGTTTATGCCAGAACTGAAGTGGAGTTTCGGCTACCCAGGCGCGATTATCTTTATGATTCTCGCGGGTCTGGCACCGTATCTGTACTTTAAGCGGAAGAACTGGTTGTAAAAAACGAGAGCGGTGGCTTAGCCTGGCTAAGCCACCTGTTATTTAGAGGCTCCAGGTATCAATACCCTTTACTTCTTTTTCATAGAACCATTTATTTGTGCTAACAGCAACATAGCCTGCTACAGCGAATCCCAGTACATTAACGCCAATTAATGCACCAATCAATAGTGAGAGAATGCCAAGTAATAGAACTATAATTGCTTTTTTCCATAATCCCAGGACAAATAAATATATCCAGGAGAAGAAAAAAGCAATGAAATTCATTTGAATAGTTAATCGTTGCCTTATTTTTAATGCTTTAAATGCTGTTTTATATTCTGGTGTTGCCCCCCAGAATCCAGGAAAACCATATTGGTCATAAAAATTAAATCGGTATTTCCATTTTTCACTTAATGAACCATCGTTCATATATCCCTTACTCATAAATACTCCGTAACTATTATTTTGATGAATCAGTAGGTGCAAGTATTAGCATACTGAAAGTGGTAAAATAGCAAATTAAGAAAATCATTGAACCATTGCCTGAACAATCAAAATGTTCGGCAATCATGGTGATGATAGAGATGGTATAGACAGCCAATGTGCAAAAAATATACGTTTTTATATACGTGAAACCACTATCACGGAGTCGTTGGCAATTCATATTGATGACGAGATAATGGAGAAGAATGGTAGATATTATAACAAAAAATCCTGATCCGGCCTCGCCAGAAAAAGCAATAAGTAAGACACAAACTAAATTTGTTAAAATAAATGAAAACAAATAACGGCGTCTGGAAATCTTGCCTTTAGATGTTGGCATAAATATACGTAACATTGATTTTACATCCCTGTGTGATTCTCCTGCCAGCATGGCAATATGCCCACTCTCATGCAAGAGCAGGCACATTTTTTCAGAATATATTTATTTTTTATTTGGACGTTCTACGCTGCGTATAAATCGCATCCATCACAAAAATTGCCAGCGCCACCCAAATAAAGGCGAAAGTCACCATCTTATCGGCACCCGGTGTTTCACCATAAAACGTCACGGCCAGCAGGAACATCAGCGTCGGGCCAATGTACTGGAAAAAGCCTAACGTTGAGAGACGCAGGCGCGTGGCGGCGGCGGTAAAACACAACAGCGGTACAGTGGTGACAACACCAGCGGCGATCAGCAGTAAATTCAGCGACATTGGGTTTTTCCCCATATGGCTGGTAGAACTATCAGCAATAGCAAACAGGTAAATCGCCGCCACGGGTAGCAGCCACATGGTTTCGATTAACATGCCTGTTTGAGCTTCAACCGCAATCTTCTTGCGTACCAGGCCGTAGAAGGCAAAACTAAATGCCAGTCCCAGTGCGATGATTGGCAGCGAACCAAAGGTCCAGAGCTGGACCAGCACACCACAAATCGCCAGAATCACTGCCAGCCATTGCATCCGGCGGAATCGCTCGCCGAGGAAAATCATCCCCAGTAATATATTCACCAGTGGATTAATAAAGTATCCAAGACTGGCCTCTAGCATATGGTGATTGTTCACTGCCCAGATAAACAGTAACCAGTTGCCACCAATTAGCACAGCAGAGACTGCCAGCATAAATATTTTCTTCGGCGTCTGAATCAGGGTTTTTAAATAGGACCACTGGCGGCTGATGCTCATCAACACCACCATAAAGAAAAACGACCAGATTACACGATGCGTCAGGATCTCATCAGCAGGTACGTAATAAATCAGTTTGAAGTACGCAGGTGCAATACCCCAAATAAAATAAGCGGCAAGAGCGAGTAATACGCCCTGCCGCGTTTGTTTTGTATCCATTGGAAAACTCATTTTTTGTTGTTAATTACAGTTTACCTGCTCAGATGGCTGACAAAGTGCGCTTTGTTCATGCCTTACCCAACCTACAAAAGAATGCAAATTCAATACATTGCATTTCTCTGGTAGGCCTAATAAGCGTAGCGCATCAGGCAATTTGCGTTTGTCATCAGTTTCAGCAGTTTACCTGCTTTTAGATTTTCAACCTACCATATAGGTGGCGGTAGCACTGGCAATATAAAGCTGTTCTTCATTGTGCAGTTCGACACGGGCGACGGCGACTTTATTACCCGCACGTAACAGGCTACTGGTGGCTGTAAAACGCTCACCCCTGCCTGGACGCAGATAATCGACGCGAAGATCAATGGTGCCCATCCGCGATAGTCGCTGGCGTAGTTCATCTTCATTAATGGTTTCGTGACGCGTTAAAGTGCTGCCTACACATACCAGACCAGCGGCGACATCCAGCGCCGACGCAATCACCCCGCCGTGCAAAATACTTTGCGCCCAGTTACCGACCATCATTGGCTGATTATTAAAGGCCAGCTGCGCAAATTCTTTTTCGTAACGCTCCAGTTCCATCCCCAATGCCCGGTTAAACGGCATGTGATAGACAAACATTTCACCCACTAATTTCAGGGCTTGTTCAGCGGTCAGTACAGCAGACATATCATCCTTACACTTCGTTGGTTAACGAAATGTTGATTTTATGCTTCTTTGTTGTTGGTTTCTACTTTAGGAAGGGATAACTAACGGCAATTGAGTTAAGTATGTAAAATAGCCCGCAGAAAAAATATTCATCTAATCAATAATTCGTTACGGAGAACACGATCGATGCGGACTCTACTGGGCTGCTTGTTGCCAGTGTGTATGCTGCCGATAGTGGCAAATGCACAAGAAGCAACGGTGAAAGATGTGCATGATGCGCCTGCAGTACGTGGCAGCATCATCGCCAATATGTTGCAGGAACATGATAATCCTTTCACCCTTTATCCTTATGACACCAACTACATCATCTATACCCAGACCAGCGATCTGAATAAAGAAGCGATTGCGAGTTACGATTGGGCAGAAAACGCGCGTAAGGATGAAGTGAAGTTCCAGTTAAGTCTGGCGTTTCCGCTTTGGCGTGGGATTTTGGGGGCAAACTCTGTTCTGGGTGCATCTTACACCCAAAAATCCTGGTGGCAGCTTTCTAATAGCGAAGAGTCATCGCCGTTTCGTGAAACTAACTATGAACCGCAACTGTTCCTCGGTTTTGCTACCGATTACCGCTTTGCTGGCTGGACACTGCGCGATGTGGAGCTGGGGTACAATCATGACTCTAACGGGCGTTCCGACCCGACGTCCCGTAGCTGGAACCGTATCTACACCCGCCTGATGGCAGAAAACGGCAACTGGCTGGTGGAAGTCAAACCGTGGTATGTGGTGGGTAATACTGACGATAACCCGGATATCACCAAATATATGGGTTACTACCAGCTTAAAATCGGCTATCACCTCGGTGATGCGGTGTTGAGTGCGAAAGGACAGTACAACTGGAATACCGGTTACGGTGGTGCGGAGTTAGGCTTAAGTTACCCGATCACCAAACATGTGCGTCTTTATACTCAGGTTTACAGCGGTTACGGCGAATCGCTCATCGACTATAACTTTAACCAGACCCGCGTCGGTGTGGGGGTTATGCTAAACGACCTGTTCTAATACGAGTTGATTGAAAGGCAAACCTGGAATCCAGCATCCAGGATTATCCTGCCAGAGACTAAAAGCATTGCAGTTTCTCGCGCAGACGCTGAAAATAGCGCCTGTTTTTATTTCAGGCAATCGGGGTGAATGTGGCGCAGGCGGAAGTGTTGAATCTGGAGTCCGGAGCTAAACAGGTTTTACAAGAAACCTTTGGCTACCAACAGTTTCGCCCCGGCCAGGAAGAAATTATCGACACCGTACTTTCCGGTCGCGATTGCCTCGTCGTCATGCCAACTGGCGGCGGAAAATCCCTGTGCTATCAAATCCCTGCGTTGTTATTGAACGGTCTTACTGTCGTTGTTTCACCACTGATTTCCTTGATGAAAGACCAGGTGGATCAACTGCAAGCCAACGGTGTAGCGGCGGCGTGCCTTAACTCGACGCAAAACCGAGAGCAGCAGCTTGAAGTGATGACAGGCTGCCGCACCGGGCAAATTCGCCTGCTGTATATCGCGCCGGAACGCCTGATGCTGGATAACTTCCTTGAACACCTGGCGCACTGGAATCCTGTCTTATTAGCCGTTGATGAAGCGCATTGTATTTCCCAATGGGGTCACGATTTCCGCCCGGAATATGCTGCGCTCGGTCAGTTACGCCAGCGTTTCCCGACGCTGCCGTTTATGGCGCTAACCGCTACAGCCGATGACACCACCCGCCAGGATATCGTGCGCCTGCTGGGGCTTAACGATCCGCTGATTCAAATCAGTAGTTTTGACCGCCCGAATATTCGCTATATGTTGATGGAGAAGTTCAAACCGCTCGATCAACTGATGCGTTACGTGCAGGAACAACGCGGTAAGTCGGGGATTATTTACTGTAATAGTCGTGCGAAGGTAGAAGATACCGCCGCGCGCCTGCAAAGCAAGGGGATTAGCGCAGCAGCGTATCACGCCGGGCTGGAAAACGATGTCCGCGCCGACGTGCAGGAAAAATTTCAGCGCGATGACCTGCAAATTGTGGTGGCGACCGTGGCGTTCGGTATGGGCATCAACAAACCTAACGTCCGCTTCGTGGTGCATTTTGATATTCCGCGCAATATTGAATCCTACTATCAGGAAACAGGTCGCGCCGGGCGTGATGGCCTACCTGCGGAAGCAATGCTGTTTTACGATCCGGCAGATATGGCGTGGTTGCGCCGCTGTCTGGAAGAGAAGCCGCAGGGGCAGCTACAGGATATCGAGCGCCATAAACTCAATGCGATGGGGGCGTTTGCCGAAGCGCAAACTTGCCGACGCCTGGTACTGCTGAATTATTTTGGCGAAGGGCGTCAGGAACCGTGTGGGAACTGCGATATCTGCCTCGATCCGCCGAAACAATACGATGGTTCAAACGATGCGCAGATTGCGCTTTCTACCATTGGTCGTGTGAATCAGCGGTTTGGTATGGGCTATGTGGTGGAAGTGATCCGTGGTGCTAATAATCAGCGTATCCGCGACTATGGTCATGACAAACTGAAAGTCTACGGCATGGGGCGTGATAAAAGTCATGAACACTGGGTGAGCGTGATCCGCCAACTGATTCACCTCGGTCTGGTGACGCAAAATATCGCCCAGCATTCTGCGCTACAACTGACAGAGGCCGCGCGTCCGGTGCTGCGTGGCGAATCCTTTTTGCAACTCGCGGTGCCGCGTATTGTCGCGCTCAAACCGAAAGCGATGCAGAAATCGTTTGGCGGCAATTACGATCGTAAACTGTTCGCCAAATTACGCAAACTGCGTAAATCTATTGCCGATGAAAGCAATGTCCCGCCGTATGTGGTGTTTAACGACGCTACCTTGATTGAGATGGCTGAACAGATGCCGATCACCGCCAGCGAAATGTTGAGTGTAAACGGTGTCGGGATGCGCAAGCTGGAACGCTTTGGTAAACCGTTTATGACGCTGATTCGCGCTCATGTCGACGGCGACGACGAAGAGTAGTCAGCGGCACAAAAAAGTGCCAGGATGAACATTCCGTAAACGTTTTCCCCGCGAGTCAAATGTATGTTGATGTTATTTCTCACCGTTGCCATGGTGCACATCGTGGCGCTTATGAGCCCCGGTCCCGATTTCTTTTTTGTCTCTCAAACTGCCGTTAGCCGTTCGCGTAAAGAAGCGATGATGGGCGTGCTGGGCATAACCTGCGGCGTCATGGTCTGGGCAGGAATCGCGCTGCTTGGTCTACATTTGATTATCGAAAAAATGGCCTGGCTACATACGCTGATTATGGTTGGCGGAGGCCTGTATCTTTGCTGGATGGGTTACCAGATGCTGCGCGGTGCGCTGAAAAAAGAGGCTGTTTCTGCGCCTGCGCCACAGGTAGAACTGGCGAAAAGCGGGCGCAGTTTCCTGAAAGGCTTGCTGACCAATCTCGCGAATCCGAAAGCGATTATCTACTTTGGTTCGGTGTTCTCACTGTTTGTCGGCGATAACGTCGGCACCACCGAACGCTGGGGCATTTTCGCGCTGATTATTGTCGAAACGCTGGCGTGGTTTACCGTTGTTGCCAGCCTGTTTGCGCTACCGCAAATGCGCCGGGGTTATCAACGTCTGGCGAAGTGGATCGACGGTTTTGCCGGAGCGTTATTTGCCGGATTTGGCATTCATTTGATTATTTCGCGTTGATGCCAGACGCATCATCAGAGTAGGTCGGATAAGGCGTTTACGCCGCATCCGACATTATTTTTCACGCATGTCTTGCCGATGCCAACAGCGCCCCCACCAGCATAAACAACGAGCCGAAAATCTTATTCAGCGCCTTCATCTGCTTCGGCCCTTTAATCCAGAGTGCGATCCGTTGGGCGAGGGTGGCGTAACCGATCATCACAATAATATCGACCACAATAGTGGTGACGCCGAGCACGATATACTGCATCAGTTGCGGTTGCTGCGGCATGATAAATTGCGGAAATAGCGCAGCCAGAAACACAATACTTTTGGGATTAGTAAGATTCACAAACACTGACCGCTGGAACAGGTGGCGGCGCGATTGGGTAGGAGCCAGCGATTTAAGATCAATTGCACCAGCGGCGCGCCACTGCTGGATTCCCAGCCAAATCAGGTAAGCCGCGCCTGCCCACTTCAACACTTCAAAAGCAATAACCGAGCGGGAAAATAGCGTTCCCAAACCCACGCCAACCAGCACAATATGAATCGCCAGTCCGGTCTGAAGCCCTGCAATAGACGCTACCGCGCCGCGATAACCGTGGTTGAGCGAAGTGGTCATGGTGTTGATTGCGCCAGAGCCTGGCGAGAGGCTTAAAATGATCGATGTTAGTAAGTAGGCGAACCACCATTCAAAGGTCATGGGAATCTCCCGGATAGTCTATTTTTGTGCCACAATACGCTACTGTCGCAGCGTTGTGTCAGGCACGCTTAAAAAAACGATTTTACGTGGTTTAAGAGGCAGATTACCCGATGTTTCAGCAGCAAAAAGACTGGGAAACAAGAGAAAAAGCGTTTGCTGCTTTTACGATGGGGCCACTGACCGACTTCTGGCGTCAGCGGGACGAAGCAGAGTTTATCGGCGTGGATGACATTCCGGTGCGTTTTGTCCGCTTTCGCGCTCCGCAACATGATCGGGTAGTCGTCATTTGTCCGGGGCGTATTGAGAGCTATGTAAAGTATGCGGAGCTGGCCTACGACCTGTTCCATCTGGGGTTTGATGTGTTAATCATCGACCATCGCGGTCAGGGGCGTTCCGGTCGACTGTTAGCCGATCCGCATCTCGGGCATGTTAATCGCTTTAATGATTATGTTGATGATCTGGCGGCGTTCTGGCAACAAGAGGTCCAGCCAGGTCCGTGGCGTAAACGCTATATACTGGCGCACTCGATGGGCGGTGCAATCTCCACGCTGTTTCTGCAACGTCACCCCGGCGTATGCGATGCCATTGCGCTAACTGCGCCAATGTTTGGGATTGTGATTCGTATGCCATCATTTATGGCGCGGCAGATCCTTAACTGGGCAGAAGCGCACCCACGTTTTCGTGATGGCTATGCGATTGGCACCGGGCGCTGGCGCGCGCTGCCGTTTACCATCAATGTTCTGACCCACAGCAGACAGCGATATCGACGTAATTTGCGTTTCTATGCTGATGACCCAACGATTCGCGTCGGTGGGCCGACCTACCATTGGGTACGCGAAAGTATTCTGGCTGGCGAACAGGTGTTAGCCGGTGCGGGTGATGACGCCACGCCAACGCTTCTCTTGCAGGCTGAAGAGGAACGCGTGGTAGATAACCGTATGCACGACCGTTTTTGTGAACTCCGCGCCGCAGCGGGCCATCCTGTAGAAGGGGGGCGGCCGCTGGTAATTAAAGGTGCGTACCATGAGATCCTTTTTGAAAAGGACGCAATGCGCTCAGTCGCGCTCCACGCCATCGTTGAATTTTTCAACCGGCATAACTCACCCAGCGGAAATCGCTCTATAGAGGTTTAAATTTCTTATGTATCAGGTTGTTGCGTCTGATTTAGATGGTACGTTACTTTCTCCCGACCATACATTATCCCCTTACGCCAAAGAAACCCTAAAACTGCTCACCGCGCGTGGCATCAACTTTGTGTTTGCGACGGGTCGCCACCACGTCGACGTGGGGCAAATTCGCGATAATCTGGAGATTAAGTCTTACATGATTACCTCCAATGGCGCGCGCGTGCACGATCTGGATGGTAATCTGATTTTCGCGCATAACCTGGATCATGACATTGCCAGCGACCTGTTTGGTGTAGTCAACGACAACCCGGACATCATTACTAACGTTTATCGTGATGATGAATGGTTTATGAATCGCCACCGCCCAGAGGAGATGCGCTTTTTTAAAGAAGCGGTGTTCAAATATGCGCTGTATGAGCCAGGATTGCTGGAGCCGGAAGGCGTCAGCAAAGTGTTCTTCACCAGTGAGTCTCATGAAACACTGTTGCCGCTGGAGCAGGCTATCAACGCTCGCTGGGGCGATCGCGTCAACGTCAGTTTCTCTACCTTAACTTGTCTTGAAGTGATGGCGGGTGGCGTTTCGAAAGGCCATGCGCTGGAAGCGGTAGCGAAGAAGCTGGGCTACAGCCTGCAAGATTGCATTGCCTTTGGCGATGGAATGAACGACGCCGAAATGCTGTCGATGGCGGGGAAAGGCTGCATTATGGGCAGCGCGCACCAGCGCCTGAAAGATCTGCATCCGGAACTGGAAGTGATTGGAACTAACGCCGACGACGCGGTGCCGCATTATCTGCGTAAGCTCTATTTATCGTAATCGTTCTTTATTTGGTCAGTTGTCAACCTGATACTTCGCTACAATGGATACTCGTTAATCAAAGAGTTTTCCATTGTGGCGCTACTTATCATCACCACTATTCTGTGGGCCTTCTCCTTTAGCTTTTATGGCGAGTACCTTGCGGGGCACGTCGACAGCTATTTTTCGGTGCTGGTACGCGTTGGGCTGGCGGCGCTCGTTTTCCTGCCGTTCCTGCGTACCCGTGGCAATAGCCTGAAAACCATTGGCCTGTATATGCTGGTGGGCGCGATGCAGCTTGGCATTATGTATATGCTGAGTTTCCGCGCCTATCTCTACCTGACGGTCTCTGAACTGCTGTTATTTACCGTCCTGACGCCGCTCTACATCACGCTGATTTATGACATTATGAGTAAGCGCCGTCTGCGCTGGGGATATGCTTTTAGCGCGTTACTCGCGGTGATTGGTGCCGGGATTATTCGCTATGATCAGGTCACCGACCATTTCTGGACTGGCCTGCTGCTAGTGCAACTCTCCAATATCACTTTTGCCATCGGCATGGTGGGTTACAAACGCCTGATGGAAACTCGCCCGATGCCGCAGCATAACGCCTTTGCGTGGTTCTATCTTGGCGCGTTCCTGGTGGCGGTGGTTGCATGGTTCTTGCTGGGAAATGCGCAGAAAATGCCGCAAACCACGCTGCAATGGAGCATTCTGGTGTTTCTTGGCGTGGTGGCTTCCGGGATTGGTTATTTTATGTGGAACTACGGTGCGACTCAGGTGGACGCCGGAACGCTCGGCATTATGAATAATATGCACGTTCCGGCAGGATTACTGGTTAACTTGGCTATCTGGCATCAACAGCCGCATTGGCCAACATTTATTACAGGCGCGCTGGTGATCCTGGCTTCATTGTGGGTGCATCGGAAGTGGGTCGCTCCGCGCTCTTTACAAACGGCAGATGATCGCAGGCGTGATTGCGCGCCGAGCGAATAAACGCTTCTGTCACTGGCTGACGCTGCTCGCCGTCGCGCACGGCGGCGTACAGTCGGCTCCATAATCCCTCGCCCAGGGTTTTGGTCACAACCAGACCCTGGCGCTCAAAACTCTCCACGACCCAATGTGGTAGAGCGGCAATACCCATCCGCGCGGCAACCATCTGAATCAACAATAAAGTGTTATCGACGCTTTTCAGCGACGGGCTAACGCCTGCGGGCTGCAGAAAATGCCGCCAGACGTCCAGTCGGCTACGCTGTACCGGATAAATCAGCAGCGTTTCGCTGGCGAGATCTTCCGGCGTGATTCGTGTTTTCGCGGCCAGTGGATGGTCAGGTGCTAACACCAGGCGTACTTCATAATCGAACATCGGCGAATAATGCAGGCCACTGCGCGGCAGAATATCGGAGGTCATCACCAGATCCAGCTCGCCCTGCTGCAACGCGGGCTGCGGGTCAAACGTCACGCCCGATTTAAAATCCATCTCTACCTGCGGCCAGTTCTTATAGAAATTTTCTAACGCGGGCGTCAGCCACTGAATACAGCTATGGCACTCAATGGCAATGCGCAGGCGCGTCTGCTGCGGTTCATTGCAGGCTTGCAGTGCCTGGCTGATTTGCGGCAGCACCTGGTTTGCCAGTTGCAACAGGATTTCTCCCTGCGGCGTAAAACGTAGCGGCTGGCTTTTACGCACAAATAGCCGGAAGCCAAGGCGTTGTTCCAGATCGCTAAACTGGTGAGACAGGGCGGATTGCGTCTGATGCAACGTCGCCGCAGCGGCTGCGAGCGAGCCGCAATTCCGCAACGCTTGTAGCGTTTTCAGGTGTTTTACTTCGATCATGAAAGTCCTTCACTTCGGCATGAATAATTTGCGCTTGAGGAATATACAGTAACCGCCAATTATGGATGTGTAAACATCTGGACGGCTAAATACTAAAAATTCCATAAGGGGCATATAATGACAATTCTTAATCACACCCTCGGTTTCCCTCGCGTTGGCCTGCGTCGCGAGCTGAAAAAAGCGCAAGAAAGTTATTGGGCGGGGAACTCCACGCGTGAAGAACTGCTGACAGTAGGGCGTGAACTGCGTGCTCGTCACTGGGATCAACAAAAGCAGGCGGGGATTGACCTGCTGCCGGTGGGCGATTTTGCCTGGTACGATCATGTTCTGACTACCAGCCTGCTGCTGGGTAACGTTCCAGCGCGTCATCAGAATAAAGATGGTTCGGTGGATATCGACACCCTGTTCCGTATTGGTCGCGGTCGTGCGCCAACAGGTGAACCTGCGGCGGCGGCGGAAATGACCAAATGGTTTAACACCAACTATCACTACATGGTGCCGGAATTCGTTAAAGGCCAACAGTTCAAACTGACCTGGACGCAGCTGCTGGATGAAGTGGACGAGGCGCTGGCGCTGGGTCACAAGGTGAAACCTGTGCTTCTGGGGCCGGTTACCTGGCTGTGGCTGGGTAAGGTGAAAGGTGAACAGTTTGACCGCCTGAGCCTGCTGAACGACATTCTGCCGGTTTATCAGCGGGTTCTGGCAGAACTGGCAAAACGCGGTATTGAGTGGGTACAGATCGACGAACCGGCGCTGGTGCTGGAACTACCGCAGGCGTGGTTGGACGCATACAAACCCGCTTACGATGCTCTACAGGGGCAGGTGAAACTGCTGCTGACTACCTATTTTGAAGGCGTAACGCCAAATCTCGACACGATTACGGCGCTGCCTGTTCAGGGTCTGCATGTCGACTTCGTGCATGGTAAAGATGACGTAGCAGAACTGCACAAGTGTCTGCCTTCTGACTGGCTGCTGTCTGCGGGTCTTATCAATGGTCGTAACGTCTGGCGCGCCGATCTCACCGAGAAATATGCGCAAATTAAGGACATTGTCGGCAAACGTGATTTGTGGGTGGCATCTTCCTGCTCACTGCTGCATAGCCCTATCGACCTGAGCGTGGAAACGCGTCTTGATGCAGAAGTGAAAAGCTGGTTTGCCTTCGCCCTGCAAAAATGCCATGAACTGGCGCTGCTGCGCGATGCGCTGAACAGTGGTGACACGGCAGCACTGGCAGAGTGGAGCGCCCCGATTCAGGCGCGTCGTCACTCTACTCGTGTACATAATCCGGCGGTAGAAAAGCGTCTGGCGGCGATCACCGCCCAGGACAGTCAGCGTGCGAATGTCTATGAAGTGCGTGCCGAAGCCCAGCGTGCGCGTTTTAAACTGCCAGCGTGGCCGACCACCACGATTGGTTCTTTCCCGCAAACCACGGAAATTCGTACCCTGCGTCTGGATTTCAAAAAGGGTAATCTCGACGCCAACAACTACCGCACGGGCATTGCGGAACATATCAAGCAGGCCATTGTTGAGCAGGAACGTTTGGGACTGGATGTGCTGGTACATGGCGAGGCTGAGCGTAATGACATGGTGGAATACTTTGGCGAGCACCTCGACGGTTTTGTCTTTACGCAAAACGGTTGGGTACAGAGCTACGGTTCCCGCTGCGTGAAGCCACCGATTGTCATTGGTGACGTTAGCCGCCCGGCACCGATTACCGTGGAGTGGGCGAAGTATGCGCAATCGCTGACCGACAAACCGGTGAAAGGGATGCTGACTGGCCCGGTAACCATTCTCTGCTGGTCGTTCCCGCGCGAAGATGTCAGCCGTGAAACCATCGCCAAACAAATTGCGCTGGCGCTGCGTGATGAAGTGGCCGATCTGGAAGCCGCTGGAATTGGCATCATCCAGATTGATGAACCGGCGCTGCGCGAAGGTTTACCGCTGCGTCGTAGCGACTGGGATGCATATCTCCAGTGGGGCGTAGAGGCCTTCCGTATCAACGCCGCCGTGGCGAAAGATGAAACGCAGATCCACACTCACATGTGTTATTGCGAGTTCAACGACATCATGGATTCGATTGCGGCACTGGATGCAGACGTCATCACCATCGAAACCTCGCGTTCCGACATGGAGTTGCTGGAGTCGTTTGAAGAGTTTGATTATCCGAATGAAATCGGTCCAGGCGTCTATGACATTCACTCGCCAAACGTACCGAGCGTAGAATGGATTGAAGCCTTGCTGAAGAAAGCGGCAAAACGCATTCCGGCAGAGCGCCTGTGGGTCAACCCGGACTGTGGCCTGAAAACGCGCGGCTGGCCAGAAACCCGCGCGGCACTGGCGAACATGGTGCAGGCGGCGCAGAATTTGCGTCGGGGGTAAACATAAACCGGGTGGCAATGCCACCCGGTCTTTTCTCATTACAGCGACTTCTTCCCACCATACTGCTTAAACCACTCCAGCATACGCTGCCAGCCATCTTTTGCAGATGCGGCATGATAGCTCGGGCGATAATCGGCGTTAAACGCATGACCGGCGTCCGGGTACACGATAATCTCTGCTTTCGCATTAGCAGCCCGCAGCGCCTGGCGCATGGTTTCAACGCTCTCCTGCGGAATGCTGTTATCCTGACCACCATATAAGCCGAGAACCGGCGCGTTGAGATCGGTTGCGATATCAACAGGTTGTTTCGGTGAGTTCAGCGACTTATCGCCCGTCAGTTTGCCGTACCACGCCACTGCCGCTTTCAGTTGCGGGTTATGCGCGGCATATAGCCAGGTGATACGTCCGCCCCAGCAAAATCCGGTAATCATTAAGCGATGGACGTCGCCGCCGTTGCGGGACGCCCAACTGGCGACATGATCGAGATCGGCCAGCACCTGCGAGTCAGGCACTTTTGCCACCAGACCGCTGAGCAACGTGGGAATATCGGCGAAATCATTAGGATCGCCTTCGCGGAAGTAGAGTTCTGGTGCGATAGCCAGATACCCCTCCAGCGCCAGACGGCGACAAATGTCACGGATATGTTCATGCACGCCAAAAATTTCCTGCACTACAATGACCACTGGTAGTGGGCCATCGCTCTGCTTTGGACGGGCATGATAAGCAGGCATGTTATCCCCTTGTGAAGGGATAGAGGTGAACCCTGCTACAATCGCATCGTCCGGGGTCTGAACGATGGTCGAGGCGAGGGGGGATGCAGCAGGTGCAAATCCAGAGTGTTGTGTTGTTGTCATGGTATTCTCCGTACCCTTATAAAAATTTTGCGCAATGTTAACTATAGTCAGCGTGCAACAATTCACATTGCCTCAAATGGCTCATCTTTTAAGCAGCCTTACTGACTTAAGAGTAAATTATGTGATTTAAGTCACTTTTGATGAGTAAATGTATGCAACACATTTGCATCATAGTGATGATTATCACGAAAAAATCTTAATCCCTTCGGTAAAGTACCTTTTTGCTTCTTCTGACTAAACCGATTCACAGAGGAGTTGTACATGTCCAAGTCTGATGTTTTTCATCTCGGCCTCACTAAAAACGATTTACAAGGGGCTACGCTTGCCATCGTCCCAGGCGACCCGGATCGTGTGGAAAAGATCGCCGTGCTGATGGATAAGCCGGTTAAGCTGGCATCTCACCGCGAATTCACCACCTGGCGTGCAGAGCTGGATGGTAAACCTGTTATTGTCTGCTCTACCGGTATCGGCGGCCCGTCTACCTCTATTGCTGTTGAAGAGCTGGCACAGCTGGGCATTCGCACCTTCCTGCGTATCGGTACAACTGGCGCTATTCAGCCGCATATTAATGTTGGCGATGTACTGGTTACCACGGCGTCTGTTCGTCTGGATGGCGCGAGCCTGCACTTCGCACCGCTGGAGTTCCCGGCTGTCGCTGATTTCGAATGTACGACTGCGCTGGTTGAAGCAGCGAAGTCTATTGGCGCGACGACGCACGTTGGCGTGACTGCTTCTTCTGATACCTTCTACCCAGGTCAGGAACGTTACGATACTTACTCTGGTCGCGTAGTCCGTCACTTTAAAGGTTCTATGGAAGAGTGGCAGGCGATGGGCGTGATGAACTATGAAATGGAATCTGCGACTCTGCTGACCATGTGTGCAAGTCAGGGCCTGCGTGCTGGTATGGTGGCGGGCGTTATCGTTAACCGCACTCAGCAAGAGATCCCGAATGCTGAGACGATGAAACAAACCGAAAGCCATGCGGTGAAAATCGTGGTGGAAGCGGCGCGTCGTCTGTTGTAATTCTCTTCTCCTGTCTGAAGGCCGACGCGTTCGGCCTTTTGTATTTTTGCGTAGCGCCTCGCAGGAAATGCCTTTCCAACTGGACGTTTGTACAGCACAATTCTATTTTGTGCGGGTAAGTTGTTGCGTCAGGAGGCTTTGTGGATTTCTCAATCATTGTTTATGCCATTATTGCGCTGGTCAGTGTGGCCATCGGCTGGCTGTTTGCCAGTTATCAACATGCGCAGCAAAAAGCCGAGCAATTAGCTGAACGTGAAGAGATGGTCGCGGAGTTAAGCGCGGCAAAACAACAAATTACCCAAAGTGAACACTGGCGCACAGAGTGTGAATTACTCAATAACGAAGTGCGCAGCCTGCAAAGTATTAACACCTCGCTGGAGGCTGATCTGCGTGAAGTGACCACGCGGATGGAGGCCGCACAGCAACACGCTGACGATAAAATTCGCCAGATGATTAACAGCGAGCAGCGTTTGAGCGAGCAGTTTGAAAACCTCGCCAACCGTATTTTCGAGCACAGCAATCGCCGCGTTGATGAGCAAAACCGTCAGAGCCTGAACAGCCTGTTGTCGCCGCTGCGTGAACAACTGGACGGTTTTCGCCGTCAGGTTCAGGACAGCTTCGGTAAAGAAGCACAAGAACGCCATACCCTGACCCACGAAATTCGCAATCTCCAGCAGCTCAACGCGCAAATGGCCCAGGAGGCAATCAACCTGACGCGTGCGCTGAAAGGCGACAATAAAACCCAGGGCAACTGGGGCGAAGTGGTATTAACGCGAGTACTGGAAGCATCTGGCTTGCGTGAAGGGTATGAATACGAAACCCAGGTGAGTATCGAAAATGACGCCCGCTCGCGGATGCAGCCGGATGTCATCGTGCGGCTACCGCAGGGGAAAGACGTGGTGATCGACGCCAAAATGACGCTGGTCGCTTATGAACGCTACTTCAACGCGGAAGACGACTACACCCGCGAAAGTGCATTGCAGGAACATATCGCGTCGGTGCGTAACCACATCCGCTTGCTGGGACGTAAAGATTATCAACAGCTGCCGGGGCTAAGAACCCTGGATTACGTGCTGATGTTTATCCCCGTCGAGCCTGCGTTTTTACTGGCGCTTGATCGCCAGCCGGAGCTGATAACAGAAGCGTTGAAAAACAATATCATGCTGGTTAGCCCGACCACGCTGCTGGTGGCGTTGCGTACTATCGCCAATCTCTGGCGTTATGAGCATCAAAGTCGCAACGCCCAGCAAATCGCCGATCGCGCCAGCAAGCTGTACGACAAGATGCGTTTGTTCATCGATGACATGTCTGCGATAGGTCAAAGTCTGGACAAAGCGCAGGATAACTATCGTCAGGCAATGAAAAAACTCTCTTCAGGTCGCGGAAATGTGCTGGCGCAGGCAGAAGCGTTTCGCGGTTTAGGGGTAGAAATTAAACGCGAGATTAATCCGGATTTGGCTGAACAGGCGGTGAGTCAGGATGAAGAGTATCGACTGCGGTCGGTTCCGGGGCAGCCGAATGATGAAGCTTATCAACGCGATGATGAATATAATCAGCAGTCGCGCTAGCCCATTGGGGGTAGTTACGCCGGGTAGAAATCTAGGGCATCGACGCCCAATCTGTTACACTTCTGGAACAATTTTTTGATGAGCAGGCATTGAGATGGTGGATAAGTCACAAGAAACGACGCACTTTGGTTTTCAGACCGTCGCGAAAGAGCAAAAAGCGGATATGGTCGCCCACGTTTTCCATTCCGTGGCATCGAAATACGATGTTATGAATGATTTGATGTCATTTGGTATTCATCGTTTGTGGAAGCGTTTCACGATCGATTGCAGCGGCGTACGCCGTGGGCAGACTGTACTGGATCTGGCTGGCGGCACCGGCGATCTGACAGCGAAATTCTCTCGCCTGGTCGGTGAAACGGGTAAGGTGGTCCTCGCCGATATCAATGAATCCATGCTCAAAATGGGGCGCGAGAAACTGCGTAATATCGGTGTGATTGGCAACGTTGAGTATGTTCAGGCGAACGCCGAGGCGCTGCCGTTCCCGGATAACACCTTTGATTGCATCACCATTTCGTTTGGTCTGCGTAACGTCACCGACAAAGATAAAGCACTACGTTCAATGTATCGCGTGCTGAAACCCGGCGGCCGCCTGCTGGTGCTTGAGTTCTCGAAACCGATTATCGAGCCGTTAAGCAAAGCTTATGACGCTTACTCCTTCCATGTTCTGCCGCGTATTGGCTCGCTGGTCGCGAATGACGCCGACAGCTACCGTTATCTGGCTGAATCCATCCGTATGCATCCCGATCAGGATACTCTGAAAGCCATGATGCAGGATGCCGGATTCGAAAGTGTCGACTATTACAACCTGACGGCTGGCGTTGTGGCGCTGCATCGTGGTTATAAGTTCTGACAGGAGTACGACTATGCCTTTTAAACCTTTAGTGACGGCAGGAATCGAAAGTCTGCTCAACACCTTCCTGTATCGCTCACCCGCGCTGAAAACCGCCCGCTCGCGTCTGCTGGGTAAAGTATTGCGCGTGGAGGTAAAAGGCTTTTCGACATCGTTGATTCTGGTGTTCAGCGAACGTCAGGTCGATGTACTGGGAGAATGGGCAGGCGATGCTGACTGCACTGTTATCGCTTATGCCAGCGTGTTGCCGAAACTTCGTGATCGCCAGCAGCTTGCTGCACTGATTCGTAGCGGTGAGCTGGAAGTGCAGGGCGATATTCAGGTGGTGCAAAACTTTGTTGCGCTGGCAGATCTGGCGGAGTTCGACCCAGCGGAACTGCTGGCACCTTATACGGGTGATATCGCCGCCGAAGGCATTAGCAAAGCCCTGCGTGGTGGCGCGAAGTTCCTGCATCACGGTATTCAACGCCAGCAACGCTACGTGGCGGAAGCCATTACTGAAGAGTGGCGTATGGCGCCTGGTCCGCTTGAAGTGGCCTGGTTTGCGGAAGAGACATCCGCCGTTGAGCGAGCCGTCGAT
The DNA here is from genome assembly GCF_013368915.2 of Escherichia sp. 93.1518. Classification (NCBI taxonomy): domain Bacteria; kingdom Pseudomonadati; phylum Pseudomonadota; class Gammaproteobacteria; order Enterobacterales; family Enterobacteriaceae; genus Escherichia; species Escherichia sp. 93.1518. The sequence goes on along the minus strand of NZ_JABWMT020000019.1, from coordinate 14,845 downwards.
GCGCTAACCAAACGGCTGGAAAAACTGGAGGCAGTTTAATGACGCCAGGTGAAGTACGGCGCCTGTATTTCATCATTCGCACTTTTTTAAGTTACGGACTTGATGAACTGATCCCTAAAATGCGTATCACTTTGCCGTTGCGGTTATGGCGATACTCATTATTCTGGATGCCGAATCGGCATAAAGACAAACCATTAGGTGAACGACTGCGACTGGCGCTGCAAGAACTGGGTCCGGTATGGATCAAGTTTGGACAGATGCTATCGACCCGCCGTGACCTTTTTCCGCCGCATATTGCTGACCAACTGGCGCTCTTGCAGGATAAAGTCGCGCCTTTTGACGGCGAACTGGCGAAAGCACAAATTGAAGCGGCGATGGGCGGTCTGCCGGTGGAAGCGTGGTTTGATGATTTTGACATTAAGCCGCTGGCATCGGCTTCCGTAGCACAGGTACATACTGCTCGGTTGAAATCGAATGGCAAAGAGGTGGTGATTAAAGTCATTCGCCCGGATATTTTGCCGGTCATAAAAGCGGATCTGAAACTCATCTATCGTCTGGCTCGTTGGGTGCCGCGTTTACTACCGGATGGTCGCCGTCTGCGTCCAACCGAAGTGGTGCGCGAGTACGAAAAGACGTTGATTGATGAACTGAATTTGCTGCGGGAATCTGCCAACGCCATTCAGCTTCGGCGTAATTTCGAAAATAGCCCGATGCTCTACATCCCGGAAGTTTACCCTGACTATTGCAGTGAAGGGATGATGGTGATGGAGCGTATCTATGGCATTCCAGTTTCGGATGTCGCGACGCTGGAGAAAAACGGCACCAACATGAAATTGTTGGCGGAACGCGGTGTGCAGGTGTTCTTCACTCAGGTCTTTCGCGACAGCTTTTTCCATGCCGATATGCACCCTGGCAACATCTTCGTAAGCTTCGAACACCCGGAAAATCCGAAGTATATTGGTATTGATTGCGGGATTGTCGGCTCGCTAAACAAAGAAGATAAACGCTATCTGGCGGAAAACTTTATCGCCTTCTTTAACCGTGACTATCGCAAGGTAGCGGAACTGCACGTTGATTCTGGCTGGGTGCCACCAGATACCAACGTTGAAGAGTTCGAATTTGCCATTCGTACTGTCTGTGAACCTATTTTTGAGAAACCGCTGGCAGAAATTTCATTTGGACATGTGCTGTTAAATCTGTTTAATACGGCGCGTCGTTTCAATATGGAAGTACAGCCGCAACTGGTGTTACTCCAGAAAACCTTGCTCTACATCGAAGGGGTAGGACGCCAGCTTTATCCGCAGCTCGATTTATGGAAAACGGCGAAGCCTTTTCTCGAGTCATGGATTAAAGATCAGGTTGGTATTCCTGCGCTGGTGAGAGCATTTAAAGAAAAAGCGCCGTTCTGGGTCGAAAAAATGCCAGAACTGCCTGAACTGGTTTACGACAGTTTGCGCCAGGGCAAGTATTTACAGCACAGTGTTGATAAGATTGCCCGCGAGCTTCAGGCAAATCATGTACGTCAGGGACAATCGCGTTATTTTCTCGGAATTGGCGCGACGTTAGTATTAAGCGGCACATTCTTGTTGGTCAGCCGACCGGAATGGGGGCTGATGCCCGGCTGGTTAATGGCAGGTGGTCTGATCGCCTGGTTTGTCGGTTGGCGCAAAACACGCTGATTTTTTCATCGCTCAAGGCGGGCCGTGTAACGTATAATGCGGCCTTGTTTAATCATCATCTACCACAGAGGAACATGTATGGGTGGTATCAGTATTTGGCAGTTATTGATTATTGCCGTCATCGTTGTACTGCTTTTTGGCACCAAAAAGCTCGGCTCCATCGGTTCCGATCTTGGTGCATCAATTAAAGGCTTTAAAAAAGCAATGAGCGATGATGAACCAAAGCAGGATAAAACCAGTCAGGATGCTGATTTTACTGCAAAAACTATCGCCGATAAGCAGGCGGATACGAATCAGGAACAGGCTAAAACAGAAGACGCGAAGCGCCACGATAAAGAGCAGGTGTAATCCGTGTTTGATATCGGTTTTAGCGAACTGCTATTGGTATTCATCATCGGCCTCGTCGTTCTGGGGCCGCAACGACTGCCTGTGGCGGTAAAAACGGTAGCGGGCTGGATTCGCGCGTTGCGTTCACTGGCGACAACGGTGCAGAACGAACTGACCCAGGAGTTAAAACTCCAGGAGTTTCAGGACAGCCTGAAAAAGGTTGAAAAGGCAAGCCTGACCAACCTGACGCCTGAACTGAAAGCGTCAATGGATGAACTACGCCAGGCTGCAGAATCGATGAAGCGTTCCTATGTTGCAAACGATCCTGAAAAGGCGAGTGATGAAGCGCACACCATCCATAATCCGGTGGTGAAAGATAATGAAGCTGCGCATGAGGGAGTAACCCCTGCCGCTGCACAAACGCAGGCCAGTTCGCCGGAACAGAAGCCAGAAACCACGCCAGAGCCGGTGGTAAAACCTGTTGCGGACGCTGAACCGAAAACCGCTGCACCTTCCCCTTCGTCGAGTGATAAACCGTAAACATGTCTGTAGAAGATACTCAACCGCTTATCACGCATCTGATTGAGCTGCGTAAGCGTCTGCTGAACTGCATTATCGCGGTGATCGTGATATTTCTGTGCCTGGTCTATTTCGCCAATGATATCTATCACCTGGTATCCGCGCCGTTGATCAAGCAATTGCCGCAAGGTTCAACGATGATCGCCACCGATGTGGCCTCGCCGTTTTTTACGCCGATCAAGCTGACCTTTATGGTGTCGCTGATTCTGTCAGCGCCGGTGATTCTCTATCAGGTGTGGGCGTTTATCGCCCCGGCGTTGTATAAGCACGAACGTCGCCTGGTGGTGCCTCTGCTGGTTTCCAGCTCTTTGCTGTTTTATATCGGCATGGCGTTCGCCTACTTCGTGGTCTTTCCACTGGCATTTGGCTTCCTCGCCAATACCGCGCCGGAAGGGGTACAGGTATCCACCGACATCGCCAGCTACTTAAGCTTCGTTATGGCGTTGTTTATGGCGTTTGGTGTTTCGTTTGAAGTGCCGGTTGCCATTGTGCTGCTGTGCTGGATGGGGATTACCTCGCCAGAAGACTTACGCAAAAAACGCCCGTATGTGCTGGTTGGCGCATTCGTCGTTGGGATGCTGCTGACGCCGCCGGATGTCTTCTCGCAAACGCTGCTGGCGATCCCGATGTACTGCCTGTTTGAAATCGGTGTCTTCTTCTCCCGCTTTTACGTTGGTAAAGGCCGAAACCGGGAAGAAGAAAACGACGCTGAAAGCGAAAAAACTGAAGAATAAATTCAACCGCCCGTCAGGGCGGTTGTCATATGGAGTGCAGGATGTTTGATATCGGCGTTAATTTGACCAGTTCACAATTTGCGAAAGACCGTGGTGATGTTGTAGAGCGCGCTTTTGACGCGGGAGTTGATGGGCTACTCATCACCGGCACTAACCTGCGTGAAAGCCAGCAGGCGCAAAAACTGGCGCGTCAGTATCCGCACTGTTGGTCAACGGCGGGCGTGCATCCTCATGACAGCAGCCAGTGGCAAGCCGCGACCGAAGAAGCAATTATTGAACTGGCCGCGCTGCCAGAAGTAGTGGCGATTGGTGAGTGTGGTCTCGACTTTAACCGCAACTTTTCTACGCCGGAAGAGCAGGAACGCGCTTTTGTTGCCCAGCTACGTATTGCCGCAGAATTAAACATGCCGGTATTTATGCACTGTCGCGATGCCCATGAGCGGTTTATGACATTGCTGGAGCCGTGGCTGAATAAACTGCCTGGTGCGGTTCTTCATTGCTTTACTGGCACACGCGAAGAGATGCAGGCGTGCGTGGCGCGTGGGATTTATATCGGCATTACTGGTTGGGTTTGCGATGAACGACGCGGGATGGAATTGCGTGATCTGTTGCCATTTATTCCGGCGGAGAAATTGCTGATCGAAACCGATGCGCCGTATTTACTCCCGCGCGATCTCACGCCAAAGCCATCATCCCGGCGTAACGAGCCTGCTTATCTGCCTCATATTGTGCAACGTATTGCGCACTGGCGAGGGGAGGATGCTGCGTGGCTGGCGGCCACCACAGATGCCAATGTCAAAACGCTGTTTGGGATTGCGTTCTAGAGTTTGCGGAACTCAGTGTTCTTCACGCTGTGCTTAATTTCTTTATTGATAAGATTAAGCAATAGCATGGAGCGTGCCTCGCCGTCGGGTTCGGTGAAAATGGCCTGAAAACCTTCGAATGCGCCTTCGGTAATAATCACCTTATCACCTGGATATGGCGTTGCCGGATCGACAATGTCTTCCGGTTTATACACCGACAGCTGATGAATCACAGCCGATGGGACTATCGCTGGCGATGCACCAAAGCGCACGAAGTGGCTGACACCACGTGTGGCGTTGATGGTAGTGGTATGAATCACTTCTGGATCAAATTCCACAAACAGGTAGTTGGGGAACAACGGCTCACTGACTGCGGTACGTTTGCCACGCACGATTTTTTCCAGGGTGATCATCGGTGCCAGGCAATTAACGGCCTGTCTTTCGAGGTGTTCCTGGGCACGTTGAAGTTGCCCGCGCTTGCAGTACAGTAAATACCAGGATTGCATAATGACTCTTATCCGTTTAATCGGGGCGCAAGAATAGCAAAAGCGATGCGTTAAGTTAATTATATTCCCCGGTTTGCGTTATAGCGCCTGAGTTCACGCTAATTTAACAAATTTACAGCATCGCGAAGATGAACGCCGTATAATGGGCGCAGATTAAGAGGCTACAATGGACGCCATGAAATATAACGATTTACGCGACTTCCTGACTCTGCTTGAACAGCAGGGTGAGCTAAAACGTATCACGCTCCCGGTGGATCCGCATCTGGAAATCACTGAAATTGCTGACCGCACATTGCGTGCCGGTGGGCCTGCGCTGTTGTTCGAAAACCCTAAAGGGTACTCGATGCCGGTGCTGTGCAACCTGTTCGGTACGCCGAAGCGCGTGGCGATGGGCATGGGGCAGGAAGATGTTTCGGCGCTACGTGAAGTCGGTAAATTATTAGCGTTTCTGAAAGAGCCGGAGCCGCCAAAAGGTTTCCGCGACCTGTTTGATAAGCTGCCGCAGTTTAAGCAGGTGTTGAACATGCCAACGAAACGGTTACGTGGTGCGCCTTGTCAGCAAAAAATCGTCTCCGGCGAGGATGTCGATCTTAACCGCATTCCCATTATGACCTGCTGGCCGGAAGATGCCGCTCCGCTGATTACCTGGGGGTTGACCGTAACGCGTGGCCCGCACAAAGAGCGGCAGAATCTTGGCATTTATCGCCAGCAGTTGATTGGTAAAAACAAGCTGATTATGCGCTGGTTGTCGCATCGCGGCGGCGCGCTGGATTTCCAGGAGTGGTGTGCGGTGCATCCGGGCGAACGTTTCCCGGTTTCTGTGGCGCTGGGTGCTGATCCCGCCACAATTCTCGGTGCAGTCACGCCCGTTCCAGATACGCTTTCAGAGTATGCATTTGCCGGATTACTACGCGGCACCAAAACCGAAGTGGTGAAGTGTATCTCCAATGACCTTGAAGTGCCCGCCAGTGCGGAAATTGTACTGGAAGGGTATATCGAACAAGGCGAAACGGCGCCAGAAGGGCCGTATGGCGACCACACCGGTTACTATAATGAAGTCGATAGTTTCCCGGTATTTACCGTGACGCATATTACTCAGCGTGAAGATGCGATTTACCACTCCACCTATACTGGTCGTCCGCCGGATGAACCTGCGGTACTGGGTGTGGCGTTGAACGAAGTGTTCGTGCCGATTCTACAAAAACAATTCCCGGAAATTGTCGATTTTTACCTGCCGCCGGAAGGCTGTTCCTATCGTCTGGCGGTTGTGACGATCAAAAAGCAATACGCCGGGCACGCGAAGCGCGTCATGATGGGCGTCTGGTCGTTCTTACGCCAGTTTATGTACACCAAATTTGTGATCGTTTGCGATGATGATGTCAACGCACGCGACTGGAATGATGTGATTTGGGCGATTACTACCCGTATGGACCCGGCGCGGGATACCGTTCTGGTAGAAAATACACCCATTGATTACCTGGATTTTGCCTCGCCTGTTTCCGGGCTGGGTTCAAAAATGGGGCTGGATGCCACGAATAAATGGCTGGGGGAAACCCAGCGCGAGTGGGGGCGTCCTATCAAAAAAGATCCGGACGTTGTCGCGCGTATTGATGCAATCTGGGATGAACTGGCTATTTTTAACAACGGTAAAAGCGCCTGAGGCGCGTTTGTATTGCCCTATTTATCGATCCGACAGAGAAAGCGCATGACAACCTTAAGCTGTAAAGTGACCTCGGTAGAAGCTATCACGGATACCGTATATCGTGTCCGAATCGTGCCAGACGCGGCCTTTTCTTTTCGTGCTGGTCAGTATTTGATGGTAGTGATGGACGAGCGCGATAAACGCCCGTTCTCAATGGCCTCGACGCCGAATGAACAAGGTTTCATTGAGCTGCATATTGGCGCTTCTGAAATCAACCTTTACGCGAAAGCAGTCATGGATCGCATCCTCAAAGATCATCAAATCGTGGTCGATATTCCGCACGGTGATGCGTGGCTGCGCGATGATGAAGAGCGTCCGATGATTCTGATTGCGGGCGGCACCGGGTTCTCTTATGCCCGTTCGATTTTGCTGACGGCGCTGGCGCGTAATCCCAATCGTGATATCACCATTTACTGGGGCGGGCGTGAAGAGCAGCACCTTTATGATCTTTCCGAACTTGAGGCGCTTTCGCTTAAGCATCCTGGTCTGCAAGTGGTGCCGGTGGTTGAACAACCGGAAGCGGGCTGGCGTGGTCGTACTGGCACGGTTTTAACGGCGGTGTTGCAGGATCACGGTACGCTGGCAGAGCATGATATCTACATTGCCGGACGTTTTGAGATGGCGAAAATCGCCCGTGACCTGTTTTGCAGTGAGCGTAATGCGCGGGAAGACCGCCTGTTTGGCGATGCGTTTGCGTTTATCTAAGCCATAAAAAAACCCGCCCCTGACAGGCGGGAAGAACGGCAACTAAACTGTTAATCAGTGGCATTTACATCGACGCTGCATCCGGCAAACAATGCCCGATGCGACGCTGTTGCGTCTTATCGTGCCTACAAATAGTTCTGAACCGTAGGCCGGATAAGGCGTTTACGCCGCATCCGGCAAGTGGTTAAACCCGCTCAAACACCGTCGCAATGCCCTGACCCAGGCCGATACACATCGTCGCCAGACCAAACTGGACGTCTTTGCGTTCCATCAGATTCAGCAGCGTGGTGCTGATACGCGCACCGGAACAACCCAGCGGATGACCCAGCGCGATCGCACCACCGTTGAGGTTGATCTTCTCGTCAATTTGCTCCATTAACCCCAGATCTTTAATACACGGCAGGATCTGCGCGGCAAAGGCTTCGTTCATTTCAAACACGCCGATGTCGCTGGCAGAAAGCCCCGCTTTTTTCAACGCCAGCTTAGAGGCCGGAACCGGGCCGTAACCCATAATCGATGGGTCACAACCAACGACCGCCATCGAACGCACGCGAGCGCGCGGCTTAAGACCTAATTCACGGGCGCGGCTTTCACTCATTACCAGCATGGCGGCTGCACCATCGGAAAGAGCAGAGGACGTGCCCGCCGTTACCGTACCGCTGACCGGATCAAACGCCGGACGCAGCGTGGCGAGGGCTTCCACGGTGGTTTCCGGACGAATCACTTCGTCGTAATTAAACTGTTTCAGTACGCCGTCGGCATCGTGACCACCGGTCGGGATGATTTCATTTTTAAATGCCCCCGACTGCGTGGCGGCCCAGGCGCGAGCGTGTGATCGCGCGGCAAAGGCATCCTGCATTTCACGGCTGATACCGTGCATACGCGCCAGCATTTCTGCCGTTAAGCCCATCATGCCCGCCGCTTTGGCGACATTACGGCTAAGACCGGGGTGAAAATCGACGCCGTGGCTCATCGGCACATGGCCCATATGCTCCACGCCGCCGACCAGACATGCCTGCGCATCGCCGGTCATGATCATCCGTGCTGCGTCATGCAATGCCTGCATGGATGAACCACACAAGCGATTGACGGTCACCGCAGGGACAGAGTGCGGCACTTCTGCCAGCAGCGCAGCGTTACGGGCGATGTTAAAACCCTGCTCCAGCGTCTGCTGCACACACCCCCAGTAAATATCGTCGAGAGTAGCCGCTTCCAGCGCCGGATTACGCGCCAGCAGGCTACGCATTAAATGAGCGGAGAGATCTTCCGCACGCACGTTACGAAAAGCACCGCCCTTCGAACGGCCCATCGGGGTGCGAATTGCATCGACAATGACAACCTGTTCCATTGTGACTCCTTAAGCCGTTTTCAGGTCGCCAACCGGACGGGCTGGCTCAACCGGGGGATAGTACGGTTCGTTATGACGCGCTTTATTACGCAGACCTTCCGGCACTTCATACAGCGGGCCGAGGTGCTGATACTGCTGTGCCATATCGAGATATTTCGCGCTGCCGAGGGTGTCCAGCCAGCGGAACGCGCCGCCGTGGAACGGAGGGAAGCCCAGGCCGTAGACCAGCGCCATGTCCGCTTCTGCCGGAGTGGCGATAATGCCCTCTTCCAGACAGCGGACTACTTCGTTGACCATCGGGATCATCATGCGGGCGATAATCTCTTCCTCGCTGAAATCGCGCTTCGGCTGGCTGACTTCTGCCAGCAGGCCGTCAACGGCGGTGTCTTCTTCTTTCTTCGGCTTGCCTTTGCTGTCTTCTTTATAACGCCAGAAACCGAGGCCGTTCTTCTGACCAAAGCGGTTGGCATCAAACAGCGCGTCGATGGCGTCGCGATAATCTTTCTGCATCCGCTGCGGGAAGCCTGCTGCCATCACGGCCTGAGCATGGTGCGCGGTATCAATCCCCACGACATCCAGCAGATATGCCGGACCCATCGGCCAGCCAAACTGTTTTTCCATCACTTTGTCGATCTTGCGGAAGTCCGCGCCGTCGCGAAGCAACTGGCTGAATCCAGCGAAGTAGGGGAACAGTACGCGGTTAACGAAGAAGCCGGGGCAGTCGTTCACCACAATCGGCGTCTTGCCCATCTTGCTTGCCCAGGCGACGACTTTCGCGATGGTTTCGTCGGAGCTTTTCTCGCCGCGAATAATTTCCACCAACGGCATCCGGTGCACCGGGTTAAAGAAGTGCATACCGCAGAAGTTTTCCGGGCGTTCCAGCGCGTTGGCCAGTTCGCTGATAGGAATGGTTGAAGTGTTAGAGGCCAGTACGGTATCCGGGCGTACTTTTTGTTCGGTTTCTGCCAGTACGGTTTTTTTCACTTTCGGGTTTTCAACAACCGCTTCTACCACAACATCCACACGGTCAAACCCGGCGTAGTCGAGCGTTGGGTGGATCGTGGAGATCACGCCAGCCAGTTTCAGACCATCGATCTTCCCGCGCTCAAGCTGCTTGTTCAGCAGTTTCGCGGCTTCAGTCATGCCGAGGGTTAACGACTTGTCGTTGATATCTTTCATGATCACCGGCACGCCCTTCCACGCAGACTGGTAAGCAATGCCGCCCCCCATAATGCCTGCGCCCAGCACAGCGGCCTGTTTCGGGGTTTCAACGTCTTTGGTGAGTTTCTTCGCTTTGCCTTTTACATATTGATCGTTAAGGAAAATGCCGACCAGTGCGCGAGCTTCGTTGGTATGCGCCAGCGGGACAAAACTTTTGTTTTCCAGGTTTAAGGCTTCTTCACGGCCAAAACGGGCAGCCGATTCAATAGTTTTTACTGCGGTGATGGGGGCCGGATAATGTTTCCCCGCCGTTTGCGCGACCATCCCTTTAGCGATGGTGAAGCTCATGGTGGCTTCAATCTTGCTCAGTTTTAGCGGTTCCAGCTTCGGCTGACGTTTCGCTTTCCAGTCGAGGTCGCCGTTAATGGCCTGGCGTAAAATCGCCATCGCGCCTTCAAGTAGTTTTTCTGCTTTGACTACGCCATCAACCAGACCGATTTTCAGTGCCTGATCCGCGCCGACATCTTTACCGGCGGCAATGATTTCCAGCGCACTGTCAGCGCCCAGCATACGTGGCATACGTACAGAACCGCCAAAGCCCGGCATGATGCCCAGTTTGGTTTCCGGCAGACCGATACGCAGATCCGGCGTTGCCAGACGATAATCGGTCGCCAGTACACATTCACAGCCACCACCCAGCGCGTAGCCGTTGACGGCGGCAATGGTCGGCACCGGCAGATCTTCCAGGCGATTAAACACGCTATTGGCAAAATGCAGCCACTGGCTTAACTGTTCTTCGGGAACGAGGAACAGGGACAAAAATTCGGTGATATCAGCACCGACGATAAAGGCCGCTTTGTTCGAACGCAGCAGCAGCCCTTTTAAATCTGATTGCTGTTCCAGCACGCCGATGGCCTCGCCGAGGCTGGCGACGGTCGAAGTGTCGAGTTTATTAACTGAACCTGGGGCATCAAATACCAGTTCGGCAATGCCATCTTCCAGCCAGTCAAGGTACAGGGTGTCGCCTTTGTAAAGCATGTCAGTCTCCTGAATCCGCAAGGTGATCTGGTCGTACCAGATGAAATGGAGTGTGTATTTTGTGTTAAAAATATGCAAACAAAAGATTAAAGAAATGCCGATTCGATCACGCTCGGCAGAAATCACGCTCTGTATGAACGATGTGCTAAGATGCGGAGACTTAAGGTCAAAAAAACAGAAGGGTAAAAAATGGAATCACTGGCCTCGCTCTATAAAAATCATATAGCTACCTTACAAGAACGGACTCGTGATGCGCTGGCGCGCTTCAAGCTGGATGCATTACTTATTCACTCCGGCGAGCTGTTCAACGTTTTTCTCGACGATCATCCCTATCCGTTTAAAGTGAACCCGCAATTCAAAGCGTGGGTGCCGGTAACTCAGGTGCCAAACTGCTGGCTGCTGGTGGATGGCGTGAACAAGCCGAAACTGTGGTTTTATCTGCCGGTTGATTACTGGCACAACGTCGAACCGCTGCCGACCTCCTTCTGGACTGAAGATGTGGAAGTGATCGCGCTGCCGAAAGCCGATGGCATTGGTAGCCTGCTGCCTGCTGCGCGCGGCAATATCGGTTATATCGGTCCGGTGCCGGAACGTGCGCTGCAACTGGGTATTGAGGCCAGCAACATCAACCCGAAAGGGGTGATCGACTACCTGCATTACTACCGCTCCTTCAAAACCGAGTACGAACTGGCCTGTATGCGTGAAGCGCAGAAAATGGCGGTCAACGGTCATCGTGCGGCAGAAGAAGCGTTCCGTTCTGGCATGAGCGAGTTCGATATCAATATTGCCTATCTGACCGCGACCGGTCATCGTGATACCGACGTGCCTTACAGCAACATTGTGGCGCTTAACGAACATGCTGCGGTGCTGCATTACACCAAACTGGATCATCAGGCGCCGGAAGAGATGCGCAGCTTCCTGCTGGATGCCGGGGCCGAATATAACGGCTATGCGGCTGACCTGACCCGTACCTGGTCGGCAAAAAGCGACAACGACTACGCACAGCTGGTGAAAGACGTAAATGATGAACAACTGGCGCTGATCGCCACCATGAAAGCAGGCGTAAGCTATGTGGATTACCACATCCAGTTCCATCAGCGCATCGCCAAACTGCTGCGTAAACATCAAATCATCACCGATATGAGTGAAGAAGCGATGGTCGAAAACGATCTCACCGGACCGTTTATGCCGCACGGTATCGGCCATCCGCTGGGCCTGCAGGTGCATGACGTAGCCGGTTTTATGCAGGATGATAGCGGTACGCACCTCGCGGCACCGGCAAAATATCCGTACCTGCGCTGCACCCGTATTCTCCAGCCAGGCATGGTGTTAACCATCGAACCGGGTATCTACTTCATCGAATCGCTACTGGCACCGTGGCGTGAAGGGCAGTTCAGCAAACACTTCAACTGGCAGAAAATTGAAGCACTGAAACCGTTCGGCGGCATTCGTATCGAAGACAACGTGGTGATCCACGAAAACAACGTGGAAAACATGACCCGGGATCTGAAACTGGCGTGATGGAAAGCTGGTTAATTCCTGCGGCACCGGTCACGGTCGTTGAAGAGATCAAAAAGAGCCGCTTCATTACGTTGTTGGCGCATACCGATGGCGTCGAGGCGGCGAAAGCGTTTGTTGAATCGGTGCGGGCAGAGCACCCAGATGCCCGCCACCATTGCGTGGCGTGGGTAGCTGGCGCACCGGATGATTCTCAACAACTGGGTTTCTCTGATGACGGGGAACCTGCGGGAACGGCAGGTAAACCGATGCTCGCCCAACTAATGGGCAGCGGCGTCGGGGAAATTACCGCCGTGGTGGTGCGCTACTACGGTGGCATCTTGCTGGGCACTGGTGGGTTAGTGAAAGCGTATGGTGGCGGCGTGAATCAGGCGCTGCGACAGCTAACGACCCAACGCAAGACGCCATTAACCGAATATACTTTGCAATGTGAATATAGTCAGTTAACCGGCATTGAAGCGTTGCTGGGGCAGTGTGGTGGCAAAATTATCAACAGTGATTATCAGGCATTCGTTCTGCTGCGGTTGGCGCTTCCGGCGGCGAAAGTGGCTGAATTTTCCGCAAAGCTGGCGGATTTTAGCCGTGGTTCATTGCAATTGTTAGCGATTGAAGAATAATCCCCACTTCGTTTTGCAGAACTAAGGAAGCGGCAGAGATGCATTTTCGCGCCATTACCCGAATCGTTGGACTACTGGTCATCTTATTTTCAGGGACCATGATTATCCCTGGGCTGGTAGCACTCATCTACCGGGATGGGGCAGGCCGCGCTTTTACCCAGACCTTTTTTGTCGCCCTCGCCATTGGCTCTATGCTGTGGTGGCCGAACCGTAAAGAGAAGGGCGAACTGAAATCCCGCGAAGGTTTTCTGATTGTGGTGCTGTTCTGGACGGTGCTGGGTAGCGTCGGTGCGCTCCCTTTTATCTTCTCGGAAAGCCCGAACCTCACGATTACCGATGCGTTTTTTGAATCTTTCTCCGGCCTGACCACCACCGGGGCCACTACGCTGGTGGGGCTGGATTCGCTCCCTCATGCGATTCTTTTTTATCGCCAGATGCTGCAATGGTTTGGCGGGATGGGGATCATCGTGTTGGCAGTCGCGATACTACCTATCCTCGGCGTGGGTGGGATGCAGCTCTATCGCGCAGAAATGCCCGGCCCGCTGAAAGATAACAAAATGCGCCCGCGTATTGCGGAAACGGCGAAAACCTTGTGGCTGATTTATGTCTTGCTGACCGTCGCCTGTGCGCTGGCGCTGTGGTTTGCCGGAATGAATGCTTTTGATGCCATCGGTCATAGCTTCGCGACAATCGCCATTGGCGGCTTCTCAACCCATGATGCCAGCGTTGGCTATTTCGATAGCCCGACAATTAACACTATCATTGCTATCTTCCTGCTGATCTCCGGCTGTAACTATGGCCTGCACTTCTCGCTGCTAAGTGGTCGTAGTCTGAAGGTTTACTGGCGCGATCCGGAATTTCGCATGTTTATCGGCGTACAGTTTACGCTGGTGGTTATTTGTACACTCGTACTGTGGTTTCATAATGTCTACAGTTCGGCGCTGATGACGATTAACCAGGCGTTTTTCCAGGTGGTGTCGATGGCGACAACCGCTGGGTTTACGACTGACAGCATTGCCCGCTGGCCGCTCTTTTTGCCGGTACTGCTGTTATGTTCAGCTTTTATCGGCGGTTGCGCCGGGTCAACGGGCGGTGGCCTGAAAGTGATCCGCATCTTACTGTTGTTCAAACAGGGGAACCGTGAGCTGAAACGACTGGTGCATCCGAACGCCGTCTACAGCATTAAGTTGGGGAACCGTGCACTGCCGGAACGTATCCTCGAGGCTGTATGGGGATTTTTCTCGGCCTATGCGTTGGTATTTATTGTCAGTATGTTGGCGATTATCGCCACTGGCGTGGATGACTTTTCTGCCTTTGCTTCGGTTGTGGCGACATTGAATAACCTGGGGCCGGGGCTTGGCGTGGTTGCTGATAACTTTACCAGCATGAACCCGGTGGCTAAATGGATCCTGATTGCCAATATGTTGTTTGGTCGTCTCGAGGTGTTTACATTGCTGGTGCTCTTTACCCCGACTTTCTGGCGTGAATGATGGAGTAATACGTGAAAACATTAATTCTTTTCTCAACAAGGGACGGACAAACGCGCGAGATTGCCTCCTACCTGGCTTCGGAACTGAAAGAACTGGGGATCCAGGCGGATGTCGCTAATGTGCACCGCATTGAAGAGCCACAGTGGGAAAACTACGATCGCGTGGTCATTGGCGCGTCTATTCGCTACGGTCACTACCATTCTGCGTTCCAGGAATTTGTCAAAAAACATGCGACGCAGCTGAACTCAATGCCGAGCGCCTTTTACTCCGTAAACCTGGTGGCGCGTAAACCGGAGAAGCGTACTGTGCAGACTAATAGCTACGCGCGGAAGTTTCTGATGAACTCACAATGGCGTCCCGATCGCTGTGCAGTCATTGCCGGGGCGCTGCGTTATCCCCGCTATCGTTGGTACGACCGCTTTATGATCAAGCTCATCATGAAGATGTCAGGCGGTGAAACGGATACGCGCAAAGAAGTTGTCTATACCGATTGGGAGCAAGTGGCGAATTTCGCCCGGGAAATTGCCCATTTAACCGACAAACCGACGCTGAAATAAGCACAAAGAATAAAAAACGCGCATTTGGAAAATTATTTTAAATTTCCTCTTGTCAGCTCAGAATAACTCCCTATAATGCGC